>NZ_JBEXUG010000034.1:0-67908 GCF_040614315.1 Streptosporangium sp. NPDC006007
ACGGAGCCCGTCCCAAGTGGCGCGCGATGTCCCGCACGCCGTACTGCTGGGCGCGCAGCACGGCGATCTCCTCGCGCTCGGCGAACGATAGGTAGACGCTCGAACGCCTCTGGACGGTGGACGAGGTCGCCGTCTATCTCGGAGTACCGGCCGGGACCCTCTACCAGTGGCGATGCAGGAGGATCGGTCCGCCCGCCCATCGGGTCGGCAAGCATCTGCGCTACCTCCCCGAGGACGTGCGTGCCTGGGTGCGGGAACAGGCATGACCGTCTACGACCGGTGGCACAAGTCCCACCCCGATCCCGGAGAGGCAAAGTGTTCCGAGCACAAGCGCGTGCCGACCGCCAAGCACGGTCAAGGGGCGCGCTGGCAGGTCCGGTACCGGAACGAGAAGGGGCAGCAGCTCAAGCGCAACTTCGAGGGGAAGGCCGACGCCGACCGCTTCGACGTGACGCGCCGGGCCGACGAACCGCGTGGCGAGTGGATCGACCCCAAGCTCGGGCAGACCAGGTTCCAGGTGTACGCGCAGACCTGGATGGCGTCGCGGCTGCACAAGCCCGGGACCGCGACGACCTACGAGGGGCACCTGAAGAACCACATCAACCCGGTCTTCGGTGTGGTGCCCCTGGTCTCCATACGGCCCACCTCCGTGCAGAGGTGGGTCAAGGAGCTACACGGAAAGGGATTGTCACCACGCACGGTCGAGACCGTCTACGTGATCTTCTCCAGCGTCATGCGCGGGGCCGTACGGGATGGCATGATCCGCCGCTCCCCCTGCGTCGACATCCGCCTGCCGGAGCCGGACAAGACCACGATCCGGCTCCTCTCCCCCACCGAGGTGATCGCGCTCTACCGGGCCATGCGGCCCGAGTACGCGCCGCTGGTGCTCCTGGGCGCCACGGCCGGTCTCCGGCAAGGGGAGGCGCTCGGGCTGGCCGTCGACCGGATCGACTTCACCGAGGGCATGCTGACGGTGGACCAGCAGGTTGTGGTGATCGACCGGCGTCCGACACTGGCGCCGCCCAAGACGCGGGCGTCCATCCGTGACGTCCCCATCCCGGCCGTCCTCGCCGACGCGCTGGCCGGGCACATCGACCGGCACAAGCCCGAGGACG
Organism: Streptosporangium sp. NPDC006007; assembly: GCF_040614315.1. Taxonomy (NCBI): domain Bacteria; kingdom Bacillati; phylum Actinomycetota; class Actinomycetes; order Streptosporangiales; family Streptosporangiaceae; genus Streptosporangium; species Streptosporangium sp. NPDC006007. The sequence continues at coordinate 1,116 of NZ_JBEXUG010000034.1, forward strand.
CGCTGTTCCGGACGACGCGCGGCAACCTGATCCGGCGCGACTACTTCAACGCCGACATCCTCAAGCCCGCGATCCTCGCGGCCGGGGTGCCGGTGGACATGACGTTCCACGATCTGCGGCACACCTTCGCCAGCACGGCGCTCGCCGAGGGGGTGCCGATCTCCGAGGTGTCCCGGTGGCTGGGCCACGAGTCCATCACCACGACCGTGGACCTGTACGGACATCTCGTCCCGGAGACGTCCGAGCGGGCGCGGACGGCACTGGGCAACGCCTTCGCCGCCGCACTCTGACCCAATCTGAATGTGCCCCCGATGTGCCCTCTCGGCGCTTCAGGCTCCCTGAGCAAGCATCCCGCCGCAGGTCAGGGGCGGGGAGGGCGGACGAGTCGGCCTGTAGGCCGGGTTCTGCCACCTGCGGGTTTGTGACCTGCGACATCTCCCCTCTCACCCCTTCTGACCAGGCATTTTACCTGGCAACGGTTGGCATCATTTCGCGTCTCCGATCACTGTCGGACGGAACGGAGACGGAACAGCGGTCAAGGGGTCCTCCTGCCCTCCGAGCAGGAGAAGCCGCCCAGAACATAAGGCAGCCCCGGACGCGGTGATCAGAACACCGGCCGGGGCCTGGATCGGAAGAGAGTCCGACCTTGAACACGAACCCTACCGGCGCCATGTCCGCGCCGAACACCTCCGCCGGGGCCGACATCATCGGCCTCACCGACGCCCAGCACGGCCAGCTCTTCGAGTGCAGCGACCATGGCACCTCGACCCCGGCCCGGCGGCCGTCCCTCGACGACGTCGGCGCCTTCTTCCGTGCCGCCTACCTCGCGGGCCGCATCTCCGCGTTGCGGGGCAAGGTCGAGACCGCCGACCCGGTTCCGGTGCGGGAGCTCCTGGAGGTCCTCACCCCTGGTGAGGCCGGGGAGCTCGGCGAGGCGCTGCGCGGCATCCTCGCTCGGCGCCGGACGTCCGCCGCGGCGCTTCCCTCCGACCGGTTCGACGTCGCCCCGGCGTGCCCGGCTTGGTGTGCGGCGGGCGACCACGGCGGCGTCGCCGCCGGGGAGCGTACGCACTGGAGTGTCAGCGCCGACCTCCCCGTGACCCTGGAGGACCCCGGGGAGGTCCTTAACGGCGGCGACACGGTCGCGCTGATGGTCGACCTCGCGCTCAACGAGGGCGACGAGTGCGGCCCGGTCGTCGAGCTCGGCGACACCACCGGACGGCACGGGTGGACCCTCACCCTGGAGGAGGCCGACCAGGTCGCCGACCGGCTGCGCTCTCTCACCGCGAAGGCCCGCCGCGGCTCCACCGTCCGGCGGCCCGGCTGTGCCCCTTGGTGCAGCGAGCACCGCGACAGCGGGCCGACCCCCGAGGATCAGCTCTGCGTTCACACGATCACCTCGACGGCGTTCGGCGAGATCCTGCTGTCCTACTCCCTCGACGACGGCCCGATGGTCAACCTCTACCGCACCGAGGAGGAGCTGACGTTCCCCAACGCGGAGGCCCTGGCCCGCGTGATCCTGGCCGTCCTCGCCGGCCACAAGGGCGGTGAGGCCCTGTGAACGCCTCGACGACCCTCCCGGCCCTCGTGCTGGGCATGCGGAGCGACGAGTGGGCCACGGCCCTGTACGCCTCCGACATGCCGACCCGCCGCGGCGAGCACTCCCCCGACCAGATCGCCGCGTGGATCGTTCAGGGCGTCGAGCGCCTGGGCGGCGAGGTGGCCACCTGGCAGCGATCGCAGGACTTCTTGAAGGTCCTCGACATCCGCGACAACGCTCGGTACGAGGCGGAGCGGCGTCGGCTGTTCCCCAAGCCCCGCCGCCACGACCGGGCCCGGGGCGCGGCCTACGGGCTGTGCCTCGACCTGGAGAAGGCCGGTGTGCGGCGCCACTTCCCCACGGTGCGGGTGTTCCTGCCGGTCGACGAGCTCGGCGACCTCTACTCGGTCGAGGTGCCCGCGCGGGACGTGGAGATGCGCCGGCGGATCGCCGTCGAGCGGGCGGGGAGGGCGGCATGAACCGCCTGGAGGTCCTCGAAAGCATCCCCGCGACCGGTCAGGGGTGCCGCCCGTGGTGCGTCGACCACGACGAGAACGTGTGCAACGCCGCGGACAACGGGCCGGTCGGGCTGACCTGGTGTCCCGACGACGGCCTTCTCATCCACCTGGACGGCGAACAGTTCACCCTGGAGGAGGCCGGAAGGCTCGCCGACGCGATCCGCGCCCAGGTGGCCAAGGCGCGCGCGGGGAGGGTGGCGTGACCTTGGCTGAACCGGTGCGGTAGCCGTACCGGCCGGACGGACTGAACCGCCCTTCCCTGGTGATCCGGGGGAGGGCGGTTCTGCGTTGTGCCGGGCGTTGCCGGGCGGCCGGTGTGCCACCGTTCGCCCGGTGGCGACGCTGGTCCGGGGTGGTCCGGCCGGTCGGGGTGTTCCGGCGCCGTGCCGTCGTCCGGGCGCCCGGGTCGAGGTGGCACACCGGGCGACCGAGACGGCGCCCTGGTGGACCGCCGTGCCGGGGGTGGTCCGTTCGCCCTGTGCCGGTGTCCGGCCGTACCCGATCGAGACCTGATCGAGCGCGGCCCGGCCTTCGTCCTGGTGGCGGTGGGGTGCCGTTCCCCGCTCGTTCCCCGCTCGTTCCCCGGCCGGTTCCGGACCGGTTCCCGCGGGCGGTCCGGACGGGGGAACGGAGGTATCCGGCGCCATCTCGTGAGAGGGGTACCGAGGGGGTACCGGGGGTGTACCGGCCATCCGCGTTTGCCCTGTACCGAGGGTGTACCCGGGGGGTACCGGAAGGGCGACTGCCCGGCCGCGTTCGCCCTGCACGATCGGCCAGTCGCCCCCCGACTCGACGGGTCGGCATCGAGGCCGTACGGCTGCGCGTGGGTTCCACTCGCTCAAGCCTTTTGATCTTGAGTACGGGGGTTCGGCGGGAGTTAGATCGCCGCCTCAGACGACCTAACTCGGGTTAGCGGGGGGCCTCTACCCGGGTAGCGGGGCCGGTAGTGGGTCTCGACCTGGGCGGTAGAGGGGGTAGAGGGGGCATGGCGCGCATCTTCATCTTCATGTTCATGTGCCGCGTCCGTGTTTTCGGGGGGCCAACGCGGACGCGCGGACGCGGACGAGCGCGGACGCGAGCGCGCGCGAATATCCCGATCCGGTCGGAGCGTCAACCCCAGAGCGGCGACGGCGAGCACCGTCTAGGCCGTCTAGGAACGGCTTCTCCCAGCCTGTGAGCCTCTAGGTTCCTCGACCCGCCTCTAGGTCCTGACCCTCCCCGTCGAGCCCTAGACCCGCCCTAGACCCGCCCTAGAAGGGGCCCCGGGGCCCCTTCCTGGAGGTTGACACTCGGCGACCGGTTCGGGGACACTCGCGCGTCGCGCGTCCGCGCGTCGCGCGTTGGCCCCCGGGGAACCCGGACGCGGCACATGAACATGAAGATGCGCATCGCGTTGTGTGAGGGGTGCCACGGCCCGGCCCGTGGGGGTGCCACGGGGTGCCAGACCCCTGCCACGAGGGGGGCCACGGGGTGCCACACCGGGTGCCACGGGGGGTGCCAGGGGGTGCCACGATCTTCCTGCCACGCCCCTGGCACCCCGTCTGACCTGTAACTCCCTCCCCCAGCCCCCGCCCCCGGCACCCGAAGGGGTGCCAGACGATCACCGAAGGATGCAACCGGCCACGGCGTCGAGGTGCAACCGGGGGTGCAACACCCCTGCAACGCCGGGTGCAACCAGGGAATGCAACTCGGGTGCCACACCCGCTCTGACCTGTAACCCCCTCGCCCGTTGCACCCCCAGCCCCTCGCGGAGGGGGCCGCGCTCAGCTCTCCGGCCAGTTCTCCCGGTCGGCGACGAACGTTCCCCGCCCCTGAATAGTGACCGTCCACCCGCGTTCGCCGAGGGCCTGCACCGCCCGCCGAACAGTGCCCCGGCTCACGCCGTGCTCTTGCTGTAGGTGCGCTTCGGACGGCAGGACTTGCCGCGGCTGGTAGTCGCCGGCCTTGATGCGGGCGGCGATGATCGAGGCGAGTTGCTCCCAGAGCGGTTCGGGGTTGAGTTGGTCCACCGTCATGAGTGAGACGTTACGGATAGGCCATATGACCTGGTCGGACGGTCCGTATTACATATGCTGTACGTGTTGGACGGGTAGAACGTACAGTCACCTCATGTCGCCTCTCCCCAGCGAATATGACCGTCTGCTGTCCGCGGCCCGGCGGGCCTTCGACGAGGGGCGCACCGCCGAGTTCGAGATCACCGGTGAGGCGCTCCGCATCGCCCGGGAACAGGACGCCTCCCTAGAGAAGATCCGCAGGTTCTTCCTCGCCGAAGTGCTCCGCCAGTACATCAACGAACTCCGCGGGTAGCCCCCGGCTGCGCGCGCCGTCCGTGTTACCGCGTACGGCCACGGCCCGGCCCGTGGGGAGGCCGCGGGGGGCCGGCCTCCCGCCATGCGGGGGGCCGAAGCGACCAGGGAGGGCTCAGGGAGGCGCCCCCGGCGGGGCCGATTCCGGGCCTCTGGAGCCCGTTCCCCGGGGTGCCGCTACCCGCTACCTTCGACCGTCCCCGCAGGTCGCACCAGTAGCGGCACAGGTAGCGGCACCGCTACCTCGATCAGGGGCCGCTACCGCCCCGGCGAGATCACAGCCATCGGATCTCTGCGCCCCAGAAAAAATGTTGCATTCTGAGACGACAGAAAATCGGGAGGACGGCGGTCTAGGGGCACCCCCTCTGACCTGGGAAAACACACCCGGGGGGTGAACGCATCCGCAACGCTGTGACCTGCGGAGACGTCCACCTCCTCAGGGCCGGGAGTCGCCGGCCAGCAGCGGCAGCACCGCCAGCGCGGCCAGACTCTCCACACCGGGCGCGGGAAGACCCGCGCCGAGCGGATGTCTGAGCGTCACGCCCGACGCCGATGCCCGCGAGGTCAAGGCGGGCCCGGCGGCCCGGTAGGTCTGCCGTACCTCGGCATAGGTGCGCTCGGCCAGCGGACGCACCACCGCAAGCGGCGCGTCCTCGGCCAGCAGCGCGAGCCGCGGGCCGAGCCGGTCGGCGTAGTCCTCACGCTCCTCGCTGGTGCGCTGATCCCGCTCCGGATCCAGCGCGTGAGCCAGCTCGTGAAGCCAGACCTCGACAGCCCACGCGAACACCACGTTCTCGCGTTCGCTGATCTCGATGACGATCGCGCCCTCCTCCCGACCGTCCGGCAGCACCACCGGCACCGGCCCGGTTCGGCACCTGCCGCCGATGCCCGGCGGCAGGTCCTCGGCGAGGTAGACGCCCAGACGTCCGGCCGTGGCCGCGGCGTGCTCGACGGCGGCGCCGAGCAACGGCAGCACGGGCAAGCGCGGGTCGACGTACAGCGGCCCGGCCGCGGGGAAGGTGCGCGTCGGGAGCGTCTGGACGGTGGCCAGCGCGGCGCGACAGGTCGCCGTCAGCCACGCGGCCACCGGCCCGGCGCCGACCGCCTCACGCACCAGGTGCGGCGCGCTGCGCACGACGAACACGGCGAAGCTCATGGGCGCCGGACCGAGCCACTCGGAGTGTCGGACGTACCAGCCGGCCACGCCCAGGACCGGCCGGGGAGCGGCGCGAAACAGGCGCTCGTACGCCGCTCCCCAGTCGACGGAGTCGAGCACGCTCACCGGGCCTCGACCACGGCGCCGGTCGCGGCGTCGGGGGCGTCGCGCATGAGCACCTGGCCGTCACCGACGTCGATCGCCTCACCGCGCCGGACCCGGTCGGCCATGGCGCAGACCTCGGCGAGCCGGGTCCGGCTGTCGCCGAACACCTCCGACAGCCGCTGAAGTCCGTTCGCCGTGCTGCCCGTCTGCGCTATCTCGGAGATCATGGCGATCTCTTCCCTCGTGAACTTCATGCGGTCCTCCCGGTGGTGTCGGTGCTCAGTGCCTTGATCTCGTTGTCGGCCAGCACGCGCGCCGGGCCGTGCTCGTCGGCCAGGGCCCGCAGCGGGCCGCGGGTGTTCATCAGCGCGGCGAACCCGAAGACGGCCACGCCGAGCCGGTTGCCGGTCGACAGCGCGGTGTCGATGACGGCCAGCGCTTCCCGTGCGGCGTCGCAGGCCGCGCGCACCGCACGCGCCATCTCCAGCGTGGGGCCGTGCTCGTCGGGCGCGGTCACAGCGCGTTGACCTGACTGCCCGACAGCAGCCGCGAGCCGATCACGATGTCGCGGAAGCGCCCGCACTCCTCGCACTGACGGACGCACGCCTGCGGCGTCACCTCCATCTCCGCGGCGTGGTGCAGCCACGCCGCGCGGGCCCGGATGGCCTGGGCCCACGGGTCACCGTCCTTGTGCACCCACGGCAGCAGCGACGGCCGTCCGAGCTCTTGGCTACTGGTCGGGCCCGGCACCACCAGGCGCCCGGCCTCCAAGTCGAGGTCGGCGACCGTCCACGCCTCGCCGAGCTCGACCGGCGCCCGGCCGGGCGCGACGTAGGCGCGCATGCCACGCGGGACGGGCGGCCCGCCGGCCACGGCGACGGCCAGCACGCCGGTCTGCCCGATCGCGTCCGGCGTCTCGGCGATGATGACCACCGATCCGTCGTGCGTGGTCACCCGGCGTCCCTCGGGCGTCTCCTCGACGTTGACGATCTCTCGCGTCTTCATGCCCAGGGATCGGGCGACCTCGGTCAACACCGTGTTCTCGACGTGGATCGGCCGCGGGGGCCTGGTGGTGTTCGGCATGGATGTCCTTCCTTGTGCGTCGTTCATGGTCGGGGGTGCGTGGTCGGCGGGCCGGGCCCGGCCTGCCGCGGGTTCTTCGGTGGCGGGGTCGAGGCGCCGGGCTCGGCGACGTCGCCGGGGGCCGATCACTTCCACCACCCGCCGCCCGAACTCTGGGCCGTGGCGGGCATCACCGCGAAGGCGTGCTCTCCCGCCGCGGCGGTACGGCGCTCCAACTCGTCGACGAGCTCGGCCCGGCGCCATCGCACCGGCCGGGCCCGCTCGACTCCCAGCACCCGGGCGAGGGGAAGCCCGGGGGTGCCCGCGAAGGCCAGGACCTCCGTCGGCGGGGTGTCCGGCAGCGGCCAGCCGAGCACGTCTGTGAGGACCTGGGCGACGCCGGGCCTTCGCTGGGGAGCGGGCCGGGTCACCTCTTCCATGTAGGCCAGATGCAGCCGCTCGGCGTCCGTGCCGCACCAGCCGACGACGTCGTCGGCGGTGCGCAGACCCGGCGGAACCCGGGTTTCGGTCTGCGTTTCGGTCATCCCTCTTCTCCTCTTGATCACCCAACGAAGGGGGCCAAGAGTGCCAGAGTGCCAACTTTTGTGTGTCACACCTGTTTTGGCACTCTGGCACTCTTCGCAGGTCACAGCGTTACGGGTTGGCACTCTTGCTCTCCGGTGGCGGGAGAGTGGCACTCTGCTCGGGGAGCGTCTGCCACCATTCCGGCGCCCCGTCCGGACCTGTGGGAAACTTCTTCGCCACGACTGCCAAGCCCTTACGGGCGCGGGCGAGAGTCCGCGGCGAGATATCGTGAGCTTCCTTGGCCTCCTCTGCGATGTCCTTCGATCGGCACCACTGCCCGTCCAAGGTCGCGCGTAGGAAGTCTGCGGCGGCGACCTTGGCCTTGGTCTCGTCCGGGTCGCCGCCCGCCAACACCTCCTCGACCGTCCGCTTGGCCACGCCCTCAAAGACGAACCGGCCGACGTCTGCCACGCCCTTCGGCGTGTCGACCTTCGTGGACTGGATCCGGTAGGCCAGTGACGGCAGATCGCTCAAGCCGAGCGAGTTCTTCGTCTGCGTCATCACCCGCGCACCGTTCTCGCTGTCGGGGTCGACAGCGAAGCCGAACACGGCCCGGGGAACGTTCTTGAACGCTCCCGATCCGGTGATCAGTGACGAGGGGTCGGTGCCAATGCCCTTGTTGAAGTGCGCCACGCCGAGAATCGCGGCGCCGGTCCGGTCGGCCAGCCGGGCGAGCGGGTCGAGCGCGGTCCGGGTGTCGCGCTCCTTGTGCGTGTCGATCTTCGCCGAGATCGTCGACATCAGCGGGTCGAGCACCACCAGGCGCACGCCGAGCTCACCGATTGACCTCTCCAGCAGCAACAGGTCATGCGGCAGGCTGATCACGCCCGTCTCGTCTTCGCTCACGGCCGCCTCGACGCGCCACACCCGGTCCAGGTCAGCCCCGGCCGCCATGAGCCGGGGCACCAAGGTGTGCTTCCACGAGTCCTCGACGGCCACATAGATCACGTCGTACGGGTGACCGAACAGCGGACCGGGCAGGGTGCCGGTGGTGACCTGCGCGGCCATCCAGATGCCGAACGAGCTCTTGCCGGTGCCCTCCCGCCCGGCGGCCACGACGAGCGCCCCGGACGGGATACGCCCGGCGCCGTTGTCCTCCCACATCCACACCACGGGCTCAGGCTCGATCTCCGATGCCCGGGTAAGCCGAAGGTGCCGCCGGAACGGCTCCTCAAGCTCGGGCGCGTTCTCCTCGCCGTCGAGGATCCGGCGCACGCGTTCGACCTCGCTCACCCGGTCGCCTCTGCTCTGGCCGTGCGGGGGCCTTCCCACTCGACCGGCCCGCCCCGGTACTCGTCTTCCCACGGACCGGTCGCGGCTCGGCGCCGGGCGAGCTCGTCGTAGGTCAGCGTGTTCGCGGTCCGGCGTACCTGTTCGGCGACCTTCGCCCAGGCCGCGCGCATCTCCTCTTCGGCCGCCTCCGCCCCGGCCCGGCGCCCGGCCTCGAACCCGGCCTGATAGCCCTCCTCGAACGTCGCCCGTTCGCGCCGGCGCTGTCCGTCGAGGTCGTCGAGCAGCTGAGCGGCGACCAGGAGGTGACGGCGATCGACCAACGAGGACATCAACGACCCCCGCCCTGGCCGACACGCCGCGTGTCTTCCCAGGCGATCACATCGGCCAAGCGGTAACGCGCATGCCGACCGACCTTGATGTAAGCCGGGCCCCCGCCTCTGCTGTTCCACCGGTAGACGGTGTCCGGCGGCACTCTCAGACGAGCGGCCAGATCCTCAACGGTCAGGTGCGTTTCCTGCACGAGACATCTCCTTGCTTGATCAGCACGCAAATTGTGCGGCAGTGAATCAAGTGACTCGGCACATCATGGCATCCGCTCTTGAGAGTTGGCAATCATTGGCATAAGCTGCGCGACTGTGAAGCAAAACTCACTGACCCCAACCCAGGCCGTGGGGCATCGCATCCGCGAGTTCCGAAGGCGACGGGGGATGAGCGCGCAGGCGCTCGCAGACCTTTGCGCTGACGCTGGCATGCCGGATCTTGGACGGCAGGTGATCTCGAACCTTGAGAACGGCCGACGGGACATGGTCACGTTGGGCGAGGTGCTCATGCTGGCGTACGCGCTCGACGTGCCGCCCGTCTCGCTGTTCCTCCCCATGGGGGGGGAGTCTCTGGCGATCACCCCGGACATCGAAATGGACGCGATGCGGTTGTTGCTGTGGGTCAGCGGGGAACAGCCACCGAGCGACCCGCGCATGCCGACACGGCACCCTGGTGAGAAGGCCGCTGTAGCACTCCGGCCGGTACTGGAGGAGGTCAGCGCCCGCGCACAACGGTGGGCTGAAGTAGCTGGCCCCTTGCATAGCTACCGCCAGCTGTCCCAAGAGATGAGCCAGGCCTTCATGCTTGAGTCGCTCGTGCGTCGAGATCCGGCACAAGCCGAGAGGTTCGAGGAGGCACTGAGGAACGTCGCCAACGTCATCAACCACATGATGACGAGCGGCGCGACACCCCCGCGCGTACCCGCTGACTGGGTGGACCGGATGCGCTTGCTCGGCCTACTCCAGTACCCGGACGCGGTGCCCGTCCTCGATGAGGGTGAAGACCATGGCGAGGGTTAAGGACCTGTGGTTCAAGACTGTGAAGGGCCCCGACGGCAACCCCACGCGAGTGCCGACCGTCCGCCATGGCCATGGGAAGCGCTGGCTCGCATGCTGGACCGGGCCGACCGGCAGGGAGACCACCAAGGCTTTCGCCAGGAAGCAGGAGGCAGCCGACCACAGCAACGCCATGGAGGCTGACCGGCTACGAGGTGTCTACGTCGACGCACGCGAGGGCCGCGTCAAGCTCCAGGAGTACGGCAAGACCAAGTGGCTACCAGCACAGGTCCACCTACGCGAGGGCTCCACCGACACCTACGACACGCACCTGAGGTCGCGAATCTACCCAGCGCTCGGCGACCGCCGGATGAACGGGATCACCCGGTCGGACATGAAGGCGTTCGTCTCCGGTCTGGCCTCGGACCTGAAGCCCAGCACCGTACACACTGTGTTCGCAGTGATCCGCTCGCTGATGCAGTCCGCGGTGGACGACGGCGTGATCCCTGCGAACCCGTGCTCACGGGTGCCCCTCCCCCGAATCGAACCGCGCGTAGTCGAGCCCCTCCCCGTGTCGGCGGTCCTGGCCCTGGTCGAGACGATCACCCCCCGGTACAAGCTCGCGGTATGGCTCGCCGCTGGTCTCGGCCTGCGGGAAGGGGAAGCCCTCGGCCTCACCGTGAGCAAGGTGGACTTCCTCCGGCGCCGGGTCCACATTCACCGGCAGATGCAGAAGGGCATCTTGTCTCCGCTGAAGACCAAGGCGTCGAAGCGGACCGTCCCCGCTGACGACCTGGTGCTCACTGAGATCACCGCACACATGCAGAAGTTCACGCCCGGGTCCCATGAGGTGCTGATCACCAACCGGTGCCGACGGCCCGTCAAGCGGTCGTCGTTCTGGTCATGTTGGGCCGACGCCGTCGAGGGGGCCGGCCTCCCGAAGGGCACCCGCTTTCACGACCTCCGCCACTTCTACGCATCAAGTCTGATCAGGGCGAACCTGAACCCGAAGGTGATCCAATCTCGTCTTGGACATGCCACGATCTCCGAGACGATGGACACCTACGGGCACCTGTTCCCCGATGATGAAGACCTCGGTCGCGGAGCCATCGAGAGCATGATCATTCCTGCTCTGCCGGAACAGCAGCGGAACAGGGAGGCGACGTGACTCCTCCGGTGCTGCTCAGAGGGTCGAGGGCGGACGAGTCGGTCTGTAGGCCGGGTTCTGTCCTTCACCGAAGTGAAGGGGCGACCATCCATCTAGGGCCGACGTTGCCGACGGCCTCAAGCGGTCTACCCGCGCGGCTCGGGCGGGCAGCCCTCAGACGTCGCGCGCGGGACGCCCCTGGGGGCATCCCTTCTTGACCTTGCTCCGGGTGGGGTTTACCTAGCCGCCCACGTCGCCGTGGGCGCTGGTGGTCTCTTACACCGCCGTTTCACCCTTACCTCTCTCACGAGAGGCGGTCTGTTCTCTGTGGCACTGTCCCGCGGGTCACCCCGGGTCGGCGTTACCGACCGCCCTGCCCTGTGGAGCCCGGACCTTCCTCGGCGGGTCTCCGAAGAGACCCGACGCGGCCGCCCGGCCGGCTCGTCCGCCGTACTTCCAAGCCTAACGGCTCCCAAGTGGTCTCCAACCGAGCGGCAAGTCGTCTCAGCTGGAATGGGGATCAGGCGCCCCCGGGGGCACGAGCACCGGAGGAGCCACCGATGAGAGCACGACCGACCAGCGGGCCGGTCCGGACGGGGCCACACGTCCGGGTGACCGGACGGGCCGGATGGGGCCGGGCGGGATGCCGGGCTCCGGACGGTCACCGGGATCCCGTCCGGTCGCCGAGGCGGGAGTGCGGGTTCAGCGCAGGTGCGAGGTGTCGTTGAACGCCTTCACGACCGCCGGCCCATCGGCGTAGTACTCGACCAGGGACAGAGCCGCCAGGTCGAGATGCATGCGGTACAGCGCGGCGGGGGGAGCCAGCAGCGCGAACCGGAGCAGCATCTTGATCGGCGTGACGTGGGAGACGGCGAGGACCGTCCTGCCCTCGTAACGCTCCACCAGCCGGTCCCCGGTCGCCTGGACCCGCCGCGCCGCCTCCCCGAAACTCTCCCCACCCGGCGGCGCGGCGGACGGGTCCGCCAGCCACGCGGCGAGCTCGTCCGGCCAGCGGCGCTGGATCTCGGTGAACGTGTGGCCCTCCCAGTCGCCGAAGTCGGTCTCCCTGAGCCCCTCCTCGACGACCACCTCCAGCCCGAGCCTGGCTGCCACGATCTCGGCGGTGACGCGGGCGCGCTTGAGCGGCGAGCTGACGACCACCTGGACGTCGTACGGCTCGCGCGACAGCCTGGCCGCGGCGGCCTCCGCCTGCGCGATGCCGTTGGGGGTGAGCTCGGGGTCGCCGAGCCCGGAGAACCTGCGCTCGACCGAGAGCGGGGTCTCTCCGTGCCGGAGCAGGAGCAGCGAGGTCGCCACGGTCGTGGGGGCGCGCCAGCCGGTACCGGTGGCTGTGGGGGCCGTTGTCTCCGCGACCGGGACACCGACCGTGTCGAAGAGGGAGTCCTGCGCGGGAGCCGCGCCGGAGGCCGGAACCGGTGTCTCGGCCCGGTGACGCGAGGTCGCGGCGTGGGAGAGGCCGACGCCGGGGGCTCCGGCGCCGGGACGACCGCCGCCGGGGGGTTCGGCATCCGAAAGACCGACGCCACGGGAGTCGGAACCCGAAAGACCGATGTTACGGGACCCGGTGCCCGAAGGACCGACGTCACCGGAGCCGGTGCCGGAGAGGCCGGGAGGGCGGGAGTCGGTACCGGGGAGGTCAAGGGGCCGTGACTCGGTGCCCGGCGAGGTGCCGTGCCGCCAGGGGTGGCCCTTGGCCGCGGCGTCCATGGCCTCGTTGGCCAGGCGGTCGGCGTCCTTGTTCCGCTCCCTCGGGATCCACCGCCAGGTGACCCTGAGCCGGCGGGCCAGGGCGGCGGCCTCCAGCGCGAGCGGCCGCAGCCCCTCGTTCTTGATCTTCCACCGGCCGGCCATCTGCTCGATGACCAGTTTGGAGTCCATCCGGACCTCGACGGCCGCGCCGTCGCCCGCGAGGTCGAGCAGCGATCGCAGACCCGCGATCAGCCCCCGGTACTCGGCGACGTTGTTGGTCTGGACGCCGATCGCCTCGGCGACCTCGGCCAGCGCCTGACCGTCGGCGGCGTCTTTGACGACGGCACCGTAGCCCGCGGGGCCGGGGTTGCCCCGCGATCCGCCGTCGGCCTCGACGACGAAGGAACTCACAGGCCCGACTCCGGGGTCCGGACGAGGATCCGGCGGCACTCGTCGCAGCGGATGACCTCGTCGTGGGAGGCCGCCTTGATGCGGTTGATCTCGGCGATGGACAGGCTGGTGCGGCAGCCCAGGCAGCGGGTGCCCTGGAGCATGGCGGCACCCACCCCGAACTGCTCGCGGAGCTTCTCGTAGAGGGCGAGCAGGTCGGCCGGGATGTCGGCGCCGGCCTTCGCGCGCCGGCTCTTGACCTCGGCGCTCTCCTTGTCGATCTCGGCGAAGGCTGCGTCCCTGCGGTCCTCGGCCCTCCCGCGGATCGCGGAGAGCTCGTCCCGCTCGGCGGCGACCTTGGTGACCTGCGCGTCGGCCGCCTCACGGCGCTCCATGATCTCCAGCACGACCTCCTCCAGGTCGCTCTGGCGACGGTTCAGGGAGACGATCTCCGACTGGAGGCTGGCCAGGTCCTTGGGGGAGGAGACCTGGCCGGAGTCGAGGCGTTTCTGGTCACGCTCGGCCCGGATGCGGACCGAGTCGACGTCGGCCTCGGCCTTGACCTGCTCACGGGCGAGGTCGGTCGCCTCGGTCTCAGCGGTGATCACCTGGGTGGCGAGCCGGGCCACACGGGTGGAGAGGCCGTCGATCTCGGCCAGTTCCGGCAGCGTGCGGCGGCGATGGGCCAGGCGGTCGATGACTGAGTCAAGTTCGGCCAGGTCGAGCAGACGCTTCTGGGCGGCCGGTGCTGCTTTCACTTCAATTCCTCGCACTCTGCTGTTGTCTTCCAGGCGTCCGTGACCGTCTCGGATACGCGCGTCTCAACAGTAATCCCCCGCAGGGCCAGAGCGGACGTCAGACGGTGTGCCGCATCGGCCAGCCAGGGCCATTCGGTGGCCCAGTGAGCGGCGTCGATCAGCGCGGGACCGCCTGGTTCCTCGACGAACTCGCTCGCCGGGTGGTGACGCAGGTCGGCGGTGAGGAACGCGTCCACTCCCGCGGCCCGCGCCGTTCCCAGCAGGGAGTCGCCCGATCCCCCGCTCACCGCGACTCGCCGGATCTCACGGCTGAGGTCTCCGGCGACTCGCAGGCCGCCCGCCGTACCGGGGAGGCCGCGTGCGGCCTGCCGGGCGAACTCGCGCAGGGAGAGCGGCGCGGGCAGCGAGCCGATCCGGCCGAGGCCGCGCCGTTGATCATCGGCGGCGGGCAGCAGGGGCGTGAGCGGGCCGGTCAGCCCAACGGCGCGGGCGAGGGCGTCGGAGACGCCGGGGTCGGCGACGTCGGCGTTGGTGTGGGCGGTGAACAGGGCGACGTCGTTCCTGATCAGCGTGTGGATCAGGCGGCCCTTGAAGGTGGTGGCGGCGACGCTCGTGGTGCCCCGCAGGTAGAGAGGATGGTGCGTGACGATCAGGCCGGCGCCCCATTCGACCGCCTCGGCGGCGACGACCGCCGTCGGATCGACCGCGAACAGCACCTTACCCACCTTCACGGCGGGATCTCCGCAGACGAGTCCGACAGCGTCCCACGCCTCCGCCCACGCGGGGTCGTAGATCGATTCGAGCTCTCCGACGATGTCGGCAAGGGTAGACACCCGCGCAGACTACCGGCCTGCCCGGCACCGGAGGGAGCGGTCCCTCACGGACGCCGGGGCCGGCCTGTGGGTAGCGTCGTGACAGACGAGAGCCACCCGCGACGAAGGACCGCCCGTGTTCACCGAACTGCACCGCGACGCCGTGGTCGCCGACACCCACAACGACCTGCTGATGGCGGTCGCGGCCAGGCCCCCGCAGCGGTGGGCGTCGTTCTTCAGGGAACGCTGGCTGCCCCAGCTCCACGAGGGCGGGGTGAACCTCCAGGTGCTCCCGGTCTTCGTGGACGACCGGTATCGGCCGGAGGGAGCGCTCAGGCAGACCCTGCGCATGATCGAGTGCGCGCACACGCTGGCCGAGGGCAACCCGGACACGGTACGGCTCTGCCTGGACGGCGCCCAGATCGACGAGACCCTCGGCGAGGGGAGGATGGCCCTGGTGCTGGCGCTGGAGAGCGCCCCCGGCCTGGACACGAGCGTCGAACTGCTGCCCACGCTGTACCGGCTGGGCGTGCGGATCGCCTCGATCGCGCACTGGGGCCGTACGGCTCTGGCGGACGGCAGCGGCGAGGAGGCCACCGGCAGCCGGCTCACCTCGGCGGGTGTGGCGGCGTTCCGGGAGATGGAGCGCCTCGGCATGATCTTCGATGTCTCGCACCTGAGCGCCTCCGGCGTCGCCCACGTGCTGGAACTGGCGACCCGGCCGGTGATGGCCACCCACTCCTCGGCCCGGGCCCTGCGCGATCACCACCGCAACCTCACCGATCACCAGATCCGCGCGGTCGCCGCGACCGGCGGGGTGGTCTGCGTGAACTTCCTGCCGGCCCTCCTCGCCGAGGATCCCGCCGACTACACCGTGGACCGCCTGGTGGACCACATCGAGCACGTCGTGGGCGTCGCCGGGATCGACCACGTGGGTCTCGGCCCCGACTTCGTCCGCGAGGTCGTGCACGACGTCACCCCGCCGTGCCGCGAGGTGTCCGGCTTCGACGGCCTGGACATCATGGCGGCGATCCCGGGGCTCGCCGGTCCCTCCGGACTGTCCTCGGTCACCGACGCGTTACTCAAACACGGCTTCGCGGACGAGGAGATCGTCAAGATCCTCGGCGACAATGTTCTACGCCTGTTCCGTGCCGAACTGGGGAGACACGCTTGAACCTCGACGTGATGCTCGACGACCTGGAGGAGCTCGTCACCTGCGAGTCCTTCTCCGCCGACCACACCGCGGTGGCGCGTAGCGCCGGGGTGGTGGGCGACCAGGGGCGCGGCAGGCTCGGCGCGCCGCCGGAGACGATCGTGATCGACGGGGTCACCCATCTGCGGTGGACCTTCGGCACTCCCCGGGTTCTGCTGGTCGGCCACCACGACACCGTCTGGCCGGTCGGGACGCTGCGCGAGCTTCCCTGGTCGCTCGTGGACGGGATCGCCCGCGGACCGGGCGTGTTCGACATGAAGGCGGGGCTGGTGCAGATGTTCCACGCGCTGGCCGCCCTGCCGTCGCCGGAGGGGGTCCGCCTGCTGATCACCGGTGACGAGGAGGTCGGTTCGACGTCGTCGCGCGCCCTGATCGAGGAGTCGGCCCGCGGGTGCGCGGCCACGTTCGTGCTGGAGGCGAGCGCCGGCGGCGGGGCGCTCAAGACCGCGCGCAAGGGCACCTCCGACTACCGGGTCACCGTGCACGGCAAGGCCGCCCACGCCGGTCTGGAGCCCGAGAGGGGGGCCAACGCCGGGATCGAGCTGGCCCACCAGATTCTCGCGCTCGGCGCGATGGGCTCCGGCGGGACCACGGTGACGCCGACCGTGCTGTCCGGGGGGACCACGGCCAACACGGTGCCCGCGCTGGCGCGTGTGGCCGTGGACGTCAGGGCTTCCAGCGTCGCCGAGCAGGGCCGCGTGGACGGGTTGGTGCGGGCGCTCGTTCCTCGCCTTCCGGGGACCCGTCTGGAGGTGAGCGGGGGGCCGAACCGTCCTCCGCTGGAGGAGTCCTCCTCGGCGCGCCTGTTCGAGCTGGCCTGCCGGATCGCGAAGGATCTGGGTATGGAGCCGCTGCGGAGGGTGGCGGTGGGCGGCGCCTCGGACGGGAACTTCACCGCGGGGGCCGGCTGTCCGACGCTCGACGGGCTGGGCGCGGTGGGGGACGGCGCGCACGCCGTCCACGAGCACGTGGTCGTCGCGGAGATGCCCGGCAGGACGAGGCTGCTGGCCGGGCTGATCGGCGCGGTGCTCGCGGGGGACACCGGGACGGCCGCGGAGGCGGCCGTCCAGGTCGCCGCCTCGGCGGGAGGGACCGCGGCTCCGTCGGGGGGGTTCCGGGCCCGGCCGAGGGAGACCGCGCCGGCGGAGGACGGCGGATGACCGGCCCCTCCTCCGAGGACGTACGCGCCGAGGCCACCGTGAAGAACGCGGCCGAGAGCGCTGCGGAGGCCGCTGCGGAGGTCGCGGCCGAGGCCGGGAAGACCGCGGAGGTGGCGGCCGAGGCCGCCGGGGTGCGGATCGCCGAGTTGTTCGACCTCGGTGAGTTCGAGCGGGTCCGCCGGCTGTTCGACGAGATCTGGCGCTCCGAATCGGGCGACACGCCGATCAGTGTGGAGCTGATGCGCGCGCTGTCGCACGCGGGCAACTACGTGGCCGGCGCCTACCGGGACGATCTGCTGGTCGGCGCCTCGGTCGGCTTCCTGGCCGCCCCGGCCGGGCACGTCCTGCACTCCCACGTCACCGGCGCCCCCTCTGGAAGGGGCGTCGGGTTCGCCCTCAAGCAGCACCAGCGCGCCTGGGCGCTGGAACGCGGCCTGGAGCACGTCACCTGGACCTACGACCCGCTGGTCCGCCGCAACGCCCACTTCAACCTGGTCAAGCTCGGCGCCCGCCCCGAAAGTTACCTGCCGTCCTTCTACGGCACCATGGACGACGCGATCAACGTCGGCGACGAGTCGGACCGGATCCTGGTCCGCTGGCGGCTGAACGCCCCCCACGTGATCGCCGCCGCCGCCGGTGACCCGTACCCCCCCGTGGTCCCGGCCGGCGCCGCGGCCGGGCTGCGTGACCAGTACGACCGGCCCGTCGTCGGCGCCGTCGACGCCGCCGTGATCCTGGTGGCCGTCCCCCGCGACGTCGAGACCCTGCGCCGCGCCGACCCGCGAGCGGCCCGCGCCTGGCGGCGCGCCGTCCGCGAGGTCCTGGGCGGCCTGTTGGGGCAGGGGGCGGCCGTCACCGGTTTCCACCCCGAATCGGGCTACATCGTGGAGCGGACCGGCTGACCCCGTCGCCCCACCCGGCCGCCCGTACGGCCAGGCCCGCCCAGGGGCCCGCCCAAGAGGGTCGGCGAACAACGGAACAGAACAACGGAACGGAGACGCGGCCCACGCCGCACACCACCATGAAGATCACCGGAATCGAACTACGGCGGATCGCGATGCCACTGGTCGCGCCCTTCCGCACCTCCTTCGGCACCGAGACCGAACGCGACGTCCTGCTGCTGCGAGTCGTCACCCCCGACGCCGAGGGCTGGGCCGAATGCGTGGCCATGACCGATCCGCTCTACTCCCCGGAATACGTCGACGGAGCCGCCGAGGTCCTGCGCCGCTTCCTCATCCCCGCCCTGCCCGCCCACCCCGACGCCCACACCGTCGGCCGCGCCCTGCACCCCTTCAAGGGCCACCGCATGGCCAAGGCCGCCTTGGAGACCGCCGTACTGGACGCGCAACTGCGCGTCAGCGGCCAGTCCCTGGCCGCGTTCCTGGGCGCCTCCGCCGACCAGGTGCCCTGCGGAGTGTCGATCGGCATCATGAACTCCATCCCCGAGCTGCTGGACACCGTCCAGGGCTACCTCACCGAGGGCTACCGGCGGATCAAACTGAAGATCGAGCCCGGCTGGGACCTGGCCCCGGTCCGCGCCGTGCGCGAGCGGTTCGGCCCCGACCTGCCCCTGCAGGTCGACGCCAACGCCGCCTACACCCTCGCCGACGCGCCCCACCTGGCCAGACTCGACCCCTATGACCTGCTGCTGATCGAACAACCCCTCGCCAACGACGACCTGGTCCAGCACGCCCGGCTCGCCCCCCGGCTCACCACCCCGCTCTGCCTGGACGAGTCCATCGAGTCCGCCGAGCACGCCGCCGCCGCGATCAGCCTGGGCGCCTGCTCGATCATCAACATCAAGCCCGGCCGCGTCGGCGGCTATCTGGAGGCCCGCCGTATCCACGACCTGGCCCGCGCCCACGGCCTGGCCGTGTGGTGCGGCGGCATGCTGGAGACCGGCATCGGCCGTGCCGCCAACCTCGCACTGGCCGCCCTGCCCGGTTTCACCCTGCCCGGCGACACCTCCGGCTCCCACCGCTACTACGCCACCGACATCACCGAGCCGTTCGTCCCGCGAGACGGCCACCTGCCCGTGCCCACCGGCCCCGGCATCGGCGTCGACCCCGTTCCCGACATCCTTGACGAGGTCACCGTCTCCACCGAATGGATCACCCTGTAGGGGCGCCGTCCCCGCACGAGGCGCTATCCGGCCAGGTACTCCTCCCGGAGCCGGGAGCGGGAGAGCTTTCCACCGGGAGTGCGGGGCAGTTCGTCGCGGAACTCGACGACCTTGGGGTGCTTGAAGCGGGCGAGGCGCGGACCGAGGTGGTCCAGCAGTTCCCGCGCGGACGGCCGGGGGCCGGGCATCGGCTGGACCAGCGCGACCACCCGGTGCCCCCACTCCTCGTCGGGCACGCCGATGACCGCGACGTCGGCGACCGCCGAGTGCTCAAGCAGCGCCGCCTCGATCTCCGCGGGATAGATGTTCACCCCGCCGGAGACGATGAGGTCGGTACGGCGGTCGCGCACGAACAGGAATCCGTCCTCGTCCAGGAAGCCGATGTCGCCGGGGGCGTACCACTCGCCGCGCATGCTCAGGGCGGTCTTCTCAGGGTCCCCGTGATACTGGAAACCGCCGATACCCGACTTGATGTAGATCATGCCGGGCTCGCCCGCCGGGAGCTCGCGCCCGTCCTGGCCGAGGATCCTCGCCTCGGAGCCCGGGGCCGGGCGGCCGACCGTGCCGGGGCGTGCAAGCCAGTCGCGTGGCTTGACGGAGAAGGCGACGGCCGACTCGGTGGAGCCGTAGTACTCGTACAGCACCGGGCCCCACCAGTCCATCATCGCCCTCTTGACGGCCACCGGGCAGGCCGCGCCGGTGTGGATCACCTGCTGGAGCGACGAGAGGTCGTACCCGTCCCGGACCTCAGGTGGCAGCCGCAGCATCCGGTGGAACATCGTCGGGACCATCATGGAGTTGGTCACCCGGTGCCTGTCGATCAGTTCCAGGACGGTGACCGGATCGAAGCGGGGGGCGATGACCAGGGTGTGACCCAGGTGGAGCGCGAACACGCTGTGGGCGCACGGCGAGGAGTGGTGCGTCGGCGCGGTCACCAGGTGGACGCCGTCGCCCGGCCGCAGGTCGCAGATCTCGCCGAGGAACCAGGTGGCGAGCGGGATCGTCGCCTCGGGCTCGGTGCCGGGCAGTGGCCGCCGCACCCCTTTGGGGAGGCCGGTGGTGCCCGAGGTGTACCACATGACGCTCCCCGCCGACCTGCCGCCGGGGGCGGTCACCGGCTGTCCCTCGGCCAGGTCTGCGACGCCGCCGGCCCTGCCGGCGGGCCCGTCGAGGGATCTGCCGAGGGAGCTGCCGGCAACATCGCCGTCACCGGCGTCGAGGGTGCCGTTCACCGGGCGGCCCGGCTCGGTGACCACGACCTCGGCACCGCAGTCGGCCAGGACGTAGGCGATCTCGGCGTCGGTCAGGTGCCGGTCGACGGGCACGTAGTACAGCCCCGTCTGCCCGGTGGCCAGCAGCATCACCAGCGCGTCGACACCAGCCGGCAGCACCCCGGCGACCACGGCCCCCTCGGTGAGCCCTCTGGCCCGCAGCCCGTGTGAGACCTGGTTGACCCTGGCGAGCAGCTCACCGAAGGTGATCACCGTGCCGCCGGTGTCGATCATCGCCCGGCGGTCCGGATCCGCCCCGGCGATCCGGTAGAAGCCGGGGAGCGCGCTGATGTCGGGCATGGGACTCCTCCCCCGGAGCTCCAGCGGGCCGGCGAGACGGGCTCGGGGATCCCTCGGTGCTCCTGAGGATCCGTCCGGGCTCTCGTCAGTGCCCGCTTACTCTAACCCGCCACGGAACGGCCACGCCGGGCAATGCTCCACAGCGGAAGCAGGGAGGATCTTTGCCCTTGCTTAGCCATGAATGGCCAGGAAACGGCAATTATTCCGTCTAATGCGCTCGTCTGACCTCGGGGGAGGTTGGCATGGTCACGCGGCACACGTGGTCCGTGCGGACCCGGCTGACGTTGATCGCCATCACCGTCGCCGCCCTGTCGGGCCTCATCCTCACCGTGGTCGCCACACTCTCGCTGTACAACCTGGCAGGCGGTTTCCAGGCCCGGGAGATCGGCGACGCCACCCTGGAGACCCTGAACCTGACCCTGCGGGGGCGGTTGCCCGCCGTACTGCCCCCGCGGACGTCCGGCGGCATCCAGGTCCTGGACCCGAGAGGCCGGGTCGTCTCGTCGACCCCGAACCTGTACGGCGCCCCGCGAATCGCGGAGTTCCTCCCCCCGCCGGGAAGCATCAGGACGTTCCGGGAGAGCTGCGACCTCCCCCGGTTCCCCGGCCGCTGCATGGTCGTGGCGACCTTCCGGATCCACCAGCCGGACGGCGACTGGATCGTCTACTCCGCCGACGACGTCGTCCCCTGGTACGTCCATCCCGGCCTGTTCACCATCATCGTCGGCACCTATCTGCTGCTGGTGACGCTGACCGGGTTCGGGGTCCATCACGCGGTGACACGGGTGCTGGTCCCGGTGAACGCGATCAGGAGCGAACTGGCCGAGATCACCGCGACCGACCTCGGCCGCCGGGTGCCGGTGCCCCCCGCCTGGGACGAGATCAGGCAGCTGGCCATGACGATCAACCAGACCCTGGACCGGCTGGAGGCCGCGGCGGAGCAGCAGCGCAGGTTCACCTCCGACGCCTCCCACGATCTGCGCAGCCCGCTCACCGCCATGCGCGCCCAGGTGGAGGAGGCGCTGCACTACCCCGAGGACACCGACTGGAAGGCGAAGGCGCACGAGATGCTGACCAGCCTGGACCGGCTTCAGGCGATCGTCTCCGATCTGCTGATGCTGGCCAGGCTCGACTCCGGCGCATCCGCCTTCGCGGAGCCGGTCGACCTGAGCAGGCTGTGCGAGGAGGAGCTGGGGCGCCGCAAACGCGGCGTCAAGGTGGTCCGCGAGCTGCGGTCCGGGGTCACGGTGACCGGCGACCGGCTGCGGCTGGCACGATTGCTGACCAATCTGATGGACAACGCCCAGCGGCACGCGGCCTCGCGGATCACGGTGAGCGTGGCCGCGCACGGGGACACGGCCGTTCTGGAGGTGCTCGACGACGGCGCCGGGATCGCCCGCGACCAGCGGGACGTGGTCTTCCGCCGGTTCACCCGGCTCGACGCCTCACGCAACAGGGACGCCGGGGGCACCGGCCTGGGACTGCCCATCGCCAGGGAGATCGCCGAGGCGCACGGCGGAACCCTGACGCTGGAAGACAGCCCCCAAGGCGCACGTTTCGTGTTGCGTCTCCCCCTAAACCGCTAGGGTTCCCATGTGGCACGGGGATTTGGGCGACTACGTCGCGAAGATCTACTCCGGACCGCCTGCGACGTCATAGCGGTCCGAGGTTTCGGGCACACGCGGACGGCGGACATCGCTCAGGCCGCCGGGGTCAGCCAGGCGCTGCTGTTCTACCATTTCCAGACCAAGGAGAAACTGTTCGCGCTGGCCCTGGACTACGCGGCCCAGCGCGACCTGGAGGGTCTCATCAAGCTGGAGAGGGCGGGCGGCCCTCCGGTGGAGCGGCTGCGCACCCTGCTCAGGCTCTACTCCCCGACCGGCAGGTCCAAGTCGTGGGCACTGTGGATCGACGCCTGGGCGGAGTCGATGCGCAACGCCGAGCTGGAGGAGATGTCACGCAGGACCGACCTGCGCTGGAAGCAGACCCTGCGCGCGATCATCGACGAGGGCGCCGAGGCGGGCGATTTCACCTGCTCCGACCCCGACGGCGCGACCTGGCGGATCGTCTCGCTCATCGACGGCCTGTCCACCCAGGTGACCGTGCACAAGCGCCTGCTGCCCCGGGGCCGCCTGGCCGAGTTCGTCCGTACGGCTACCGCGAAGGAACTGGGCCTCTCCCCCGACACACTGCGCTGAGCAGCTCCCGGGGCGGCACGACCAGGAGCATGGCCAGGGCGATCAGCCCTCCCCCGAGGAAGACGGTCCAGGTGAGCCGCTCGCCGTACATCGCGACGGCCAGGGCGGTCACCCAGAGCGGCTGAGCCGACAGGATCACCGCGGCGGGCGCCGGCGGCACGTGGAGCTGACCGAAGGAGCGGGCCAGGAACCCCAGGGCGCAGGCCACCAGTGACAGGTGGGCGAGTATCCCCCAGTCGCCCGGCGAGCGGGGCAGGGTGAGGCCGTCCGGCAGGGCGAGGACACCCGCCAGCAGCGCGATGGTGCCGAGCTGGATCACCGTGATCGCGTAGGCGTCGCGCCGCGCCCCGGCGAGGTTGCCGAGCATCAGCGTGTGCCCGGCGTAGAGTACGGCCGACAGCAGGGTGACGGCCAGGGCCGGCAGCGAGACCGCGCCGTCCTCGGCCCCCCTGAGCAGGGTGAAGAGCGTCATCGCCGCCGCGGCCAGCGCCACCGCGGCCCAGGTGCGCGCCGAGACGCCGGCGCCGAGCAGTATCAGCCCGAGGATCGGGGTGATCACCACGTAGGAGCCGACGGTGAAGCCCGAGATCGACGACGGCAGATCGCGCAGCGCGACCGCCTGGGCCGTCTGGCCCACGCCGAACAGCAGGCCAAGGCAGACGCCGGTCGGCCAGGTGCTCTCGGAGAGTCCGCGCAGGCAGCGCGGGCGCAGCGCGAGCAGGGCGAACGCCGAGAGCGCGTACCGCTCGGTGAGCAGGTCCGCCACCGGCATGCGGGTGATGAGATCCTTCATCAGCGGGAAAGCCGACCCCCAGGCGACGCTGACGAACAACAGAAGCACGGCTCCCAAGAGGGGTCGGGGAGCGGATACCACTGCCACGGAAGAAGGATTCCACTACGTTCGGCTACCTTAAGATCACTAAACGGATGTAGGGTGGTCCGACTAACACGCGGAGTGAAGGACGCCATACCGACACGGTGGACCTCATACCCGCCGAGGACTTTCCGCATTAGGACTTTCCGTGTCGGGGGACCGCGGGCGAGGTCAGCGGACGGAGCGGATCCTCGTCACCAGGACGGCGCCGACCAGGACCAGCACTGCGGAGACCAGGTAGAGGGCGGGGTAGCCGCCGAAGCTCGCCACGATGGGACCGGCGATGACGGGGCCGAGGACCTGCGGTCCGGAGTTGGCGATGTTGATGACACCCAGGTCCTTGGCGCGCCCCTCGGCGGTCGGCAGAACCTCGGTGACCAGGGCGTTGTCGACCGAGAGGTAGATCCCGAAGCCGGCGCCCAGGATCGCGGCCGCGACCATGGCCACCGGCCACTGCGGCCAGAACGCGAGCATGACCGCGGGCACCGCGCTGATCAGGCCGGAGACCGTGACCAGGAGCCTGCGGCGGCCGAGCCGGTCGGAGACCACGCCCGCGACGACGGCGGTCAGGACCACGGCCGCGGTGTAGATCAGGATCAGTGTCAGCAGGCCGTTCTCCGCCTTCTCGCCGGGGAAGAGCCGCTCGTAGCCGACCGCGTCGGTGAGGAAGTACAGCAGGTAGAGCGTGGCGACGGCGTTGCCGAGCTGCATCAGGAACCGGGTCAGCCAGGCCCAGAAGAAGTCAGGGTGGGCGCGGGGGCTGATCCAGAAACCCCTGAGGAAGGCGCCGAGCTCGAAGCGCGGCCTGGCCGTCAGCCTGGGGTCCGGGGTGGTGAGGACGAAGGGGAGCACGCAGAGCGGGATCAGCGCCGCTATCAGAAAATATCCGGACTCGGTGGTGGTGGTGACCACGGTGACCAGCACCACGGCGATCACCACCCCCAGCGACTGCGGAATCCCCACCCAGCCCGACACCTCACCCCGCTGGCTCACCGGCACGTGGTCGGGCACCCCCGCTGTGAGCGAGGCCTGCATCGCGTTGAGCCCGGCCTGCACCAGGCACCAGCCGACCGCCATGCCGAGGATCGTGGTCTGCCCGGCCAGGAGGACCATGGCCCCGGCACCGGCCAGCGCCCCCGCCAGCGACCAGGGGTGCCGGCGCCCGAACCGGCTCGCGGTCCGGTCGGACAGGGCTCCGGCGATCGGGTTCCAGAGCATCGCCACCGCGGCCCCCGCCCCGGTGACCAGGGCCAGAGCCGCCTCCTTGCCACCGGGCGCGATCTGCGCCACCTGTGAGGGAAGGAGCACCTGGAGCGGGCCGAAGTAGCCCATCCACAGCGCCAGGTTGGCCAGCGAGATGAACGCCACCCAGCGCGGGCCCACCCTGCGGGTCGGTTCGGCGAGCGCCGCCGGAGGGTCGGAAACCGGCTGGACAGTGCTCATGTGCCTCGTACTCCGTGCTCGCAGCGTCGCCCAGGCGCCCAAAAACGCGAGGCATGCTCGGAATAGTACGCGGTACGCCCCTCCGGCGGCACCCCCGGACCGCCTTGGCGGACGGGCGGGCGCCACGGTCCGCGCGGCGTCCCGCCGAGTGGGTGAGTATGGACCTCACTCGGTTCCCACGGCGGAGGGCGGGGATGGGAGCATGGCCAGGTCATGACAGACCCAAAGGAAGGCCACAATCGGTGAGGCGGCTACTGACCGTCCTGCTGTTCGCGGGCGCCGCGCTCCTGGGCGTGGTCACCCCGGCGCAGGCCCACAACGTGCTGATCGGCAGCGACCCCGAGGACGGCGCCCGGCTCGCCGCCGGACCGGAGAGGATCACCCTCACCTTCGACCAGTCGGTACGGCGGGGCTTCGCGCAGATCAGTGTGACCGGTCCCGGCGGGACGCGCTGGGAGGACGGCGGAACGGCCGTGGACGGGGCGCGGGTCAGCGTCGGTGTCAGGCCCCTGGGCCCGGCCGGACAGTATGTGGCGGGATACCGGATCCTGTCCTCCGACGGTCACCCGGTGGCCGGCAAGGTGACCTTCACCCTGACCGCCGCGGGCACCGGCACCGCCGCGCAGCCGGCCGCCACCGCGGGCGCCACCCCGGCGACCGCGTCGCAGGCGCCCGGCCTGAGCGCCCAGGCGGCCGAGGCCGCGCAGAACGGCGGGGCCGGGATGGCGGTGCTCTGGATCGTCGGCGCGCTCGTCGTGCTGGGCGGGGCCACCGTCGTGGCGCTGCGCCGTACCGGGGGGCCGGGGGCACAGCGATGACGGCGACCCTGGAGCGGCCCTCGGAGGCGGGAACGGTCCGGCGGCTGGTGGCCGGCGGGTTCGTCTCGGGAGCCCTGATCGCCGTGCTGGCCGCGACCGCGTTCACCGCGCAGGAGGCGGTGCCGGGGATCGCGATCCCCGGCCCGCTCGTGGAGTACGGCCTGCCGGTGCTGCGGGTGCTGCTGGACCTGGCGGCGGTGGCCGTGGTCGGGCTGAGCCTGCTGCCGAAGCTGCTCGGGTTCGACGACCCGGACCGGACCGAGCCGGTGATGCGCCGGGCCCGGCCGGCCGCGGTGACGTTCGCGTGGGCGTGGGCGGTGCTGGCGCTGGTCGTCATCGTCTTCCAGACCGCCGAGCTCAACCCGGGGCTGGTCCCGACACCGGGGATGATCGCCGAGTACGTCGACAACGTCGGCGCGGGCCAGGGGATGCTCTTCAGCGCCGCCTGCGCGCTCGGCTACGCCGGGATCGGGCTGCTGGCCGTGCGGTTCGGCGAGAAGGTCCCGGCGGAGCTGAGGATCGTGATCGCCTTCTTCGGCCTGCTGCCGATCCCCGTCACCGGTCACGCGGTGAACTCCATCTGGCACGACCCCATCATGATCTCGATGGAACTGCACGTGATGGGCGCCGCCGCCTGGACCGGCGGGCTGCTCACGATCGTCCTGCTGGTCGCCGGAGACCGTGAGCTGCCGGCGCGGGTCCTGCCGAGGTTCTCCCGGCTGGCGACCCTGGCGCTGGTCGTGGTGAGCCTCTCGGGTCTGGTGAACGGCCTGGCCACGATCGCCCTCACCCAGGGGGTCGAGCTGCCCGGGGCGCTGTTCGCCGGAGAGTACGGACCGCTCGTGGTGGCGAAGACCGTCTGCGTGGCGCTGCTGATCCCGTTCGCCGCCCACATCCGGTTCCGTCTGCTGCCGCACGTCGCGGCGGGGCGGCGGACCGCCGTCGTCACCTGGGCCGCGGCGGAGCTCACCGTGATGGGCCTGGCCTACGGGGTCGCGGTGGCGCTGACCACGGCCTCCATATCCTGAGCCCGGAGCCGGTGACGGGTCAGCGCCCACTCGCCGCCGAGCCACAGGGCGGTGAGCAGCGCCCCGCCGATCAGCATGGTCAGCGGCGGCACCAGCGGCGGGGTGAGGAACGCCATGCTCTGCACGCGGAGCGCCTGGTCCACCAGGACGGTGGCGGCGAGCGAGCCGACCAGTGCCCGGAGCGCCGGGATGCGGATCAGGAACGCGAGGTCGACGGCGAGCGCCCCGGCGATCAGGAAGATCGGCACCGCCGAGTGCGGGAAGTCCGCGAGGGCGAGGAGCGGCCAGATGAGCGTGCGGTAGGCGATGTAGGAGGCGGCCACCGCGGTGGCGGCGAACGTCCGGCCGATCATCGCGCGGGCGAAGACCAGGACGATCACCGCGACGGCCGCGGCGTAGAGCGGATACACCTGGTCGGGGACCGGCAGCGCGAAGTTGACGACCATCTCCCGGTCCACCGCGCGGCCCATCTGGTCGGCGGCGAACTGCAGCAGGATGGGCTCGGCCTCCGGCTGCCCCCGGTCCCAGGCGGCGATGCCGAACACGCCGTACTCCTGGTGCTGGGCCGGGAACCAGACGTTCTCGAACAGGAACACGAAGAGACCGCCGAGCACCATCGTCCGTGTCCGCCCGGCGGGGGCGCCCATGAACCAGCCTCGGATCACCCCGGCGATCATCAGGAACGTGCCAAAGTAGAGCATCATGTGAGACGGGCTCCACGAGGTGATGTCGAGCCCGTTGACACGGTGGTTGATCAGGTCGAGCGGGACCGCGACCAGGAAGATCCCGGTGCCCCAGCCGATCAGTCGCTGGGCCGTTCTGTCCACGCCGTAGCCGGTGTAGAGGTGGGCGACGGTGAGCGCGAGGGCGATGGCCGTGCCGACGCTGTTGAGCAGGTGGGGTGGCGCCAGGTCGTCGCGGAGCCACTTGAAGTGCCACGAGACGTCCCAGGACGCGCCGAGTACCTTGAAGGAGAAGGCCACCAGCCAGCCGAGGTAGAGGACCCGGAACAGGGCCTCCGGTGTCTCACGGCCCGCCTTCCCCCTGCTCCAGTACGGCAGGGCCCACTGGATGACCAGGGTGGCTCTTCTTCTCAAGCTCAGGACTGACTTCACGCGCGAAATGATGCCCGCCCTTTACCTTGGTCCGCAATCGGGAACATCCCTGAGAGATCGGTAGGGGTTGACCTCTCTGTCCAACTAGTTGCCCTTTATAAGTGATATGTCGGAAAATTTCACCCCTTTGGAAGGCGCTCCGGCCATCGCGGAACGGTCTCAGCCACCTCTCAGCCGCCGTCAGTAGGCTCGCCACATGAAGCTTGGGGGAAGGCCCGTCATCTGGGTCGCCGTGGTCACCGTGCTGATCGTCGGCGCCTCGGCCTGGTGGCTCTGGCCGTCGGCGCCCGCGGTGGAGGCTCAGGACCACAGGATCACCGTGATCGACGGTCCGGGCGACGACCAGCGGGTCACACTCGACGCGAGCTTCTTCCCGCCCGCCGGAGGCGGCAGGGCCCCCGCGGTGCTGCTGGCGCACGGCTTCGGCGGCAGCAAGGAGAGCGTCCGGGACGCGGCGGCACGGCTGGCGGGAGAGGGCTACGCCGTACTGACCTGGTCGGCACGGGGTTTCGGCCGCTCCACCGGGCAGATCGCGCTCAACTCCCCCGACTACGAGGTCAAGGACGTCCGCGGGCTGGTGGACTGGCTGGCCCGTCGGCCCGAGGTCCGGCTCGACGCGGGCGGCGACCCCCGGGTGGGCGTCGCGGGCGGCTCCTACGGCGGGGCCATCGCGTTGATGGCCGCCGCCTACGACGACAGGATCGACGCGATCGTCCCCCAGATCACCTGGTACGACCTGGCCGACGCGCTCTTCCCCGACGCGGGCGGCCGGGGGCCGGAGAACGGGGTGTTCAAGCGCATGTGGGCCGGGCTGTTCTTCAGCCGGGGCGGCCCGGCCACGGGTCCGGCGCCGTCGGCCGGCGGCGGGGCGGCCCGGCCCGCCGGGCCCGGCCCGCCGGACGCCGCCCAGCCCGGCGGACCCCCGACCGCTCAGGAGGCCCGGTGCGGCCGGTTCCTGCCGGAGATCTGCGACGTCTACCAGCGGGTGGCCGAGACCGGCCGGGCGACACCGGACGCGGTCGAGACACTGCGCAGATCCAGCCCGATCTCCGTACCCGGCAGGATCAAGATCCCCACGCTGCTGCTCCAGGGGCTGCGCGACTCGCTGTTCACGCTGGGCCAGGCGGACGCCAACGCCAGGGCGATCGCGGCGACCGGCGCCCCGGTCGGCGTCGCCTGGTTCGACGGCGGCCACGACGGCGGCAGCGGCGAGGCCGACTGGATCCACGAGCAGACCCTCGGCTGGTTCGACCACCACCTGCGCGAGACCGCCGGCGCCGACCGGGTGAACAGCCCGTTCACCGTCACCCGCGACGGCGGGCGCGACCCCGGCACCCGCCGCCCCGTCCAGCTGCACGCCACCGCGGACCGCTATCCGGGGCTGTCCGGCGCCGCCAGGGTCACGGTGCCGGTGAGCGGCCCCGGCCAGCTGGTGGCGAGCCCGCCGGGCGGCTCGCCCGCCTCGATCTCCTCCGTCCCCGGGTTCGCCGGCCTCACCGGCGGCGCCGGCAACCTGAGCGTGTCGATGGACGTGGCCGGCCAGAGCGCCTTCTTCGACTCCGCCCCGCTCACCGCCCCGCTCCAGGTCACCGGCGGCTCCACGGTGACGGTACGGGTGAGGGCCGTCGAGGAGGGACCTCCCGCGGACCCGGGGGGCTCGCCCAGGCCGGGCCGGGCGGCCCCGACGGAGGCGACGCTGTTCGCCAAGCTCTACGACGTGGCGGGCGGCGCGCAGGCGCCGCTGCTGCCCAAAGGCCTGGTCGCCCCGGTCAGGATCGGCATCCCCGCGGGAGGCGGCGGCGAGGCCACGGTCACCCTGCCCGCCGTCGACCACCGCTTCGAGGCCGGGCACCGGCTGCGTGTCGCGTTCACCACCACCGACCTGGGCTACAGCTCGCCCTCCACCCCCGCCGTCTACGAGATCGGGCTGGCCTCGCCGGTCCTGACCGTTCCCGTCGACGCCTCGCTGCGCACCCCCTCCGGCGGTCCCGCCTGGTGGACCTGGGCGCTCCCGGCATCGGCCCTGGCCGTCGCGGCGGTCCTGCTACTCACCGGGCGCCGGCGCGACGGAGGCGAGTACGACCCGGCCCTGGCCGGGGTCCCGCTGCGGATCGACGGCCTGACCAAGGCGTACCGCGACGGCGAGCCCGCGGTGGACGGGCTCTCCTTCACGGTGGAGCACGGCCAGGTGCTCGGCCTGCTCGGCCCCAACGGCGCGGGCAAGACAACCTCCCTGCGGATGCTGATGGGACTGATCCGCCCCGACGCGGGCGAGATCCGGATCTTCGGCCACCGGGTCGTCCCCGGCGCGCCGGTCCTGTCCCGGCTGGGCTCGTTCGTCGAGGGGCCCGGATTCCTGCCGCACCTGACCGGCCGGGCCAACCTTGAGCTCTACTGGCGGGCGACGGGCCGCCCCGCCGAGGACGCCCATCTCGCCGAGGCCCTGGAGATCGCCGGGCTCGGCGGCGCGCTGGACCGTGCCGTGCGGACCTACTCCCAGGGCATGCGCCAGCGCCTGGCCATCGCCCAGGCCATGCTCGGCCTGCCCGACCTGCTGGTCCTCGACGAGCCCGCCAACGGCCTCGACCCGCCCCAGATCCGGGAGATGCGCGAGGTCCTGATCTCCTACGCCGCCCGGGGCCGTACGGTCATCGTCTCCAGCCACCTGCTCGCCGAGGTGGAGCAGACCTGCGGCCACGTGGTCGTCATGCACCGCGGGCGCCTCGTCGCGGCCGGCCCGGTGAGCGAGCTGCTGCGCGGCCGTACCTCCGCCAACGGCTCGTCCACCCGCCTGGAGGACGTGTTCCTGGACCTGATCGGACAGAAAGGTTGACCTCCTCCCCACGGCTGAAGCCCGGAGTCTCCACGCTTAAGGAGTTTCGATGAGCGACGTCAACGGTTCCGGCGGGATCCTCACCGGCGACCCGGCCAAAGACGGCCCGCCGGAGGCCGGACCGGCCGCCGGATCCGGCTCCCGGAAGGCGGGCCCGGCGGCCGGGAGCGGGCGGTTCCGGCAGGACGGCTCGGCCGCCGGCTACCTGGCCGGGCGCACGCTGCCGCTCTCGGTGGAGTTCGTCCGCCAGCTCAGGCGGCGCCGCACGCTGGTGATGTTCGGCCTGCTGCTCGCGCTGCCGTGGATCCTGGTGATCGCGTTCAAGGTCGGCGCCGGGTCGGGCCAGCCGGGAACCACACTGCGCGTCTCGGATCTGGCGACCGAGGGCGGGCTGAACTTCGCCGCGTTCGCGCTGTCGGTGTCGGCGAGCTTCCTGCTGGTCGTCGCGGTGGCGGTGTTCTGCGGCGACACCGTGGCCGGCGAGGCCGGCTGGTCCTCGCTGCGCTATCTGCTGGCCGCCCCGATCCCCCGCGACCGGCTGCTCCGGCAGAAGCTGATCGTCGCGCTGGCCTACTCGGCCGCCGCGGTGGTCTGCCTGCCGCTGACGGCGCTGCTGGCCGGGACGCTGGCGTTCGGCTGGAACGACGTACGGGTGCCCGGCACCGGCGAGACCGTCGCCGCGCTTGAGGTGCTGCCGCGCTTCGGCGTCGTGGTCGGCTACGTGCTGGTCAGCCAGTTCACGGCCGCCGCACTGGCCTTTCTGCTCTCGACGGGCACCGACTCCCCGCTCGGCGCGGTCGGCGGCGCGGTCGGCCTGGTGATCGTGAGCAACATCCTGCAGGCCGTGGAGGCGCTCGGCCCGCTCCGGGAGTTTCTCCCGACGTTCTGGAACACGGCCTGGCTGGACGCCCTCGCGCCCCAACCGGAGTATGGCGGCATGGTCAGGGGCGTGGCCGTGTCGATCGCCTACTCGGCGATTCTGACCGCCTTCGCCTTCCGCCGGTTCCGGAGCAGGGACGTGGTGTCATGACCGGCGGGGCTCAGCCCCAGTGGGGCGGGCGGTCCTCCAGCAGCCGTGCGTCGTTGTCGTCGGGCTCGTGCCACCCGCCCCACCCGAGATCGGTGTCGTCACGGGTGGAGTCGGGAAGGATCGGCGGGCCGTCGTCGGAGATGTCGACGGGGCGCAGGTCGTCGGGCTCAAGCGGAGTCACCCGTCCATGCTAGCCAGCGTCACGGCGCGCCGTTTCCGCCCCGGGGGAAAGGCCGCCTCCCGGCGCCCTCGGCCCCGGGGACAGCGGCGGCGCAGCCGAGTACGATGCGAGGGCAGGTGTCAGCTACCCCCGTGAGGCGGCCATGGCAACGCCATCAGGATGGCGGCGAGACGGCAATCTCCCCAACGAGCTAACCAGCTTCGTGGGGCGCACCAGGCTCCTGACCGTTCTCCGGCAGCGCCTCGGCGAGCATCGGCTGGTCACCGTGACCGGCATCGGCGGGGTGGGCAAGTCCCGCACGGCGCTGCGCATCGCGCATCTGATGAGGGGCCGGTTCAGGGACGGCATCTGGTTCGCCGACCTGGCCAGGTTGCAGGACTCCGGCATGGTCCGGCACACGATCACCTCCGCTCTCGGGATCGCCGACCAGTCGTCCCGCACGGCGGACGAGACGCTGGTCGAGTGGCTGGGCGACCGTGAGGTCCTTCTGATCATCGACACGTGCGAGCACCTGGTCGACGCGTGCGCCATGCTCTTCGAGGAGCTGCTGAGCAGCGCCGGGGGCCTGACCATCCTGGCGACCAGCCGCCAGTCGCTCAACGCCCGGGGCGAGCACACCGTCACCATCCCGCCACTGACCATCCCCGGCGACTTCCCCGGCGAGAGCCCCTTCACCAACGAGGCCGTGCAGCTCTTCGCGGCGCGGGCCGGCGCGGTGGTGCCCAGCTTCGTGCTCGACGAGCAGAACATCGGCCCGGTGGCGGAGCTCTGCCGCCGCCTGGACGGCATCCCGCTCGCCATCGAGCTGGCCGCGGTGCGGATGCGGGCGCTGTCGGTGGAGCAGATCCTCGGCCTGCTGGCCGACCGGTTCAGCCTGCTCGCGGGCGCCAGCCGTACGGCGCTGCCCCGGCACCAGACGTTGCGCGCCGCGATCGGCTGGAGCCACGAGCTGTGCGAGCCGGCGGAGCGGCTGCTCTGGGCCCGGCTGTCGGTCTTCGCCGGCGACTTCGAGCTGGACGCGGCCCGTCAGGTGTGCTCGGGGGAGAGCCTGCCCGGCGAGCGCATCATGGATCTCGTCTCCAGCCTGGTGGAGAAGTCGATCCTGCTGAGCGTCGACACGCCCTCCGGGCACCGCTACCGGCTGATCGACACGCTGCGCCAGTACGGCGAGGAGTGGCTGGAGAAGCTGGGCGAGACCGGCCGCATCCGGGAGCGGCACCGCGACTACTACCTGCGGCTGGCCAAGAGGAGCGAGGACGCCTGGTCGGGCGCCCGCCAGGTCTACTGGTACGTCCGGATGCGCCACGAGCACGACAACGTCCGGGTGGCCCTGGAGTACTGCCTGAGCACCCCCGGCGAGGTGCAGGCCGGGCTCAGGCTGCTGTCGTCGCTCTGGTTCATGTGGGTGGCCTGCGGGCTGGGCCGCGAGGGCAGGCTGTACCTGGAGCGGACCCTGGAGCTGACGCCTCAGCCGAGCCCGGAACGGTGCAAGGCGCTGTGGGTGCTCTCCTACATCAACAGCGCCCAGGGCAACATCTCCGGGGCGGTCGAGGCCGCCGAGAGGTGCAGTTCGGACGCCGTGCGGGTGGGTGACTCCGGCGCGGTCATCCTGTCCACCAAGATGCTCGGCACCGCCGCGTTCCTCCAGGGCGACCTGCAGAAGGCCAGCGCGCTGCTCGGTGTCGCGATCGAGTTCCACAAGAGCGGCCGGGAGCTCAACCCGGGACTGCTCCCCTCGATCGTCGAGCTGTCGATGGTGCTGCTCATGCAGAACGACCCCGACGAGGCCGAGGTGCTGCTGCGCGACTGCGTCATGGTCTGCACCCAGCGCGGCGAGCTGTGGCTGCGCTCGTACGCCATCTACGCGCTGGCCTGCGTCTACCAGGCGATGGGCCGCGGCTCCGAGGCCATGGCCAACGCGCGCGAGTCGCTCCGGCTCAAGCGCCACTTCCACGATGTGCTCGGCATCGGCCTGGCGATCGAGGTGGTCGCCAAACAGGCGATGGAGGACGGGCAGCCGGTGCTCGCGTCGCAGCTGATGGGGGCCGGTCAGGCGAACTGGCGGACCTTCGGGATGCCCCGGATGAACTCGCCGTTCTTCAACGCCGAGCACGACCGATGTGTCAAGGAGTGCAGGCGCGTCATGGGCGACAGGGCACACGAGGAGGCGTTCGCCGACGGCAAGAGACTTAACCTGGAGGAGCTCATCGAGCTGGCGCTCGGCGACCAGGAGCCCGGCGCCCCGCTCCCCCAGGTGTGATCACGTCCCGGCCGGCCGCCGGGCCTGCTGCCAGGCGAGCGTGTAGCGAGAGCTGGTCAGCGAGTAGTCGACGCTGCCGCTGATCCAGAACTCCAGGCCGCGCACATAGGCGAGCACCGCCTCCGAGCCGAGCGCCTCCAGTGACGGGCGCAGCTCGACCATGTGGGCGATGGCCCGGTTGCGCATCCGGCCGATCACCTCCATCGCGCCCTGCCTGGAGTAGCCCCGGTGCCTGGCCAGCACGTTCACCAGGTTGTTGCGGGAGTTGCCGCCGTCACTCTCCTTGGCGTAGGAGATGAGGTCGTTGTCCCAGACGACGACGTCGTTGGCGCTCTCGGTGATCGCGCGGATCCCGGGGTGGCGCCATTCGCCGGGGGTGAGGGGACGGCCGGTGGCGACGTCGATCAGGGCGAAGACGGTGAGCATGGCCCCGGTCCTGCGCCGCATGAAGATGTAGTCCTCCACCGGGGGCACCACCTTGTCCTCGCGGTTGGCGGCCTCCCAGACCTGGGCGAACAGGTAGTCCTTGGTGACGGCTCGCCAGCGGTCGAGCTGGTCGCCGTCTCCGTAGGCGGCGATCCTGCCCTTGATCTCCAGCAGCGACTTCGCGAACACGTCGTCCACCTCGTCCCCCGTGTCCAGGTCCTCCAGGACGGCGTAGAACTGGGGCAGCGCGCGGGCGATCTCCGCGGCACGGCGGTCCGACTCACAGAAGGCGTCGTCGAAGGCGAACAGCCACACGCACCAGTCGGTCACCAGGCGGAGCGTGTGATGTTCGGCGTAGGGGTAGGTGCGCGCGCCGAGCCAGCCGTATTTCGCCTCCCTGTAGCTCTCCATCATCTTCCCGTCGCCCAGCATTCCCGAGGCGACGAGCCACTCCAGGGTCTCCACGTTGACCCGTTCGACGTGGGGATTCACCTCGCTCGGGAAGGGGCAGGGAAGCGGCGGGAGGCGGAGGGATTGGTCAAAATCGTGCGTAGTAGTAATTCCCACCTGTTAAGAATGACCGAAAATTAGAAGGTTTCCTATACATCTCAAATAACGGAACGTCGTAAATCGTAGTTACCGCGCGAACCAGCTCAGATATTCGTTGTGGCCGAACGTCTGTGCGGTATCCCTCGCCGAGGGGGTCCCCTCGTCCGGGTCGGCGCCGGCCTCCAGGAGCGCCCGGATCACCTCGGACTCCTTCTTGAAGACCGCGCCGGACAGCGGCGTCTGCCCCCGGTCGTTCGCCCGGCCGGGGTCGGCTCCGAGGGCGGCCAGCACCCGGACCGTTCCGGCGTGGCCGTGATAGGCGGCGAGCATGAGCAGGGTGTCGCCCCTGTCGTTGCTCAGGTCGGCCGGCACCCCGGCCTCGACGTAGGCGCGGAGCCGGTCGGTCTCCCCGGTCCTGGCCAGGTCGAACAGACGGGTCGCGAACTCCTCAAGCTCAGGGTCAGGCTGCATGGCGTTCATTGTGCCCCGATAGGGTGCCCAGTGATCGCCTGGGGGCGGACGGAATTCACCGGGCGGCCCACGGGTTCATGATGTGAAGAGACGCCCGACGAAAGGCTGGAACACGTGTTCGACCCGACGGATCTCTACCGGCTCAGCGGAGATGTCCCTGAGCTGACCGATCCGGTGCTGCTCTACCATTTCGACGGGTTCGTGGACGCGGGTGGCGCCGGGCGGCTCGCCGTCGGCCACCTGCTGGACGAGCTGGAGCACCGGGTCGTCGCGACGTTCGACGTGGACCGCCTGCTCGACTACCGGTCACGACGGCCGATCATGACCTTCGACACCGACCGGTGGGTGGAGGTGGAGAGCCCAGAGCTCGCCCTGCGCCTGGTCCACGACACCGCGGGCACGCCGTTCCTGCTGCTCAGCGGGCCCGAGCCGGACAGTCAGTGGGAGCTGTTCGCCTCGGCCCTGGAAGCGCTGGCCACCCGGCTGGGCGTCGGCAGGCTGGTGACCGCCCACGGCATCCCGATGGCCGTCCCGCACACCCGCCCGCTGGGCGTCACCGGGCACGCGAGCCGCTCCGAGCTCGTCAGCGGCCAGACCAGCGCCTTCGGCAGGGTCCAGGTGCCGGGGAGCGTGGCCGCGCTGGTCGAGTTCCGGCTCGGGGCCAAGGGGCACGACGCGCTCGGCTACGCGGTGCACGTCCCGCACTACCTCGCCCAGGCGGAGTATCCCGCGGCCGCCCTGACGGCTCTGGAGGCGGTCGCCGGAAGCACCGGGCTGGTGTTCCCGCTGGAGGGCCTGCGTGAGGCCGCCGGCCGGACCGACGCCGAGATCGCCGAGCAGATCGAGTCCTCCGAGGAGCTGTCCACCGCCATCACCGGCCTGGAGCAGCAGTACGACGCGTTCGCCGCCGGCTCCCAGCAGGAGAACCTGATGGCCGAGTCCGGCGAGATGCCCACGGGCGAGGAGCTCGCCGCCCAGTTCGAGGCGTTCCTCGCCGAACGCGACGAGCGGCACGGTGACTGACCGCCGCCCCGGCCTCGTCGGGTAGGCACGGCCTGGACGGTCAGTCCCGTAGCCGGGAGCGCAGTGCCCGCAGGTCGGATCCGGTCCAGCCCTGGGAGGCGAGCCAGGGCAGCGGACCGCCGAAGCGGTCGTCGAGGACGCTCAGGAACTGCTCGATGTACTCCGCGCGGGGCAGATGGTCGTCGGTCGGGCGTGAGTCGAGGTCGTCGCGGTAGGTGGCGCTGGACCGCAGCCGCGCCATGATGCCCTCCAGGCGGTCGCCGGTGGCGACGTAGTCGGCGACGATCGCCTCCCTGGTGACCCCGGCGACCTCCAGGGCCAGGGCGCTGACCACGCCGGTGCGGTCCTTGCCCGCCGCGCAGTGGACGATGGCGGCGCCGTCGTCGTGGGCCATGGCGCGCAGGGCGGCCAGCACCGAGTCGGGGCGGTCGCGGAGGTAGCCGTAGTAGTAGCCGGTCACCCGCAGCTCGGCGAGGTCCTCCTCCAGCTGTGTCTGCCAGGGCAGCACCCTGTCGGCGTCGATCCTGTCGGCGCCGACGTCGGTGTTCCTGCCGCCCTCGGCGAAGAGGGTGAGATGGTGGATGTTCACCTCGGGAACGGCGGTGAGCGGGCCGGGGCCCTCCAGGGACACCTCGGCTCCGGAGCGCAGATCGACGACGTGGCGGAGCTGGAGCCCTCCGACGAGCAGCTCTATGTCACGCCCTGTCAGGCCCTGCAGGTTGTCCGACCGGTACACCCGGCCGAAGCGTGTGGTCCCGCCGTCCACCGTCGCGAGCCCGCCGAGGTCGCGCACGTTGACGGCACCTTCAAGATCAATCCATCGCGTCAGATCATTCATCACCAATGAGCTTATACGTCATGGAATGACCATGTAGTTAACGTCCGGGCTCATTACCGCAAACGGCGACTCCCTTCCATGACCTCCTGGTTTGCGGCTCACCGCTCCGTCCGGCGTGCCCTCCTTTGGAGGGCACGGGCGTTACGGGCCGACCACGTGGCAGGTGGCGCGGGCGATTCTGGACGGATCGCTCTCGGAGACGGCGGTCAGCGTGACCTTGGCCAGGCGGCCGCCGCCGGAGGCCCGCCGGGCGCCGGCGGTCACGGACACCCACCCGCCGGAGTCCGCGGCGGCCAGACCGTTGGGCAGCGAGACCGTCCAGCCCCGCCCCTCCACGGTGGCCGACAGCCGGTAGACGTCACCGCCGAGATAGGCGCTCACATCCTCGGGGTGCCGTCCCCCGGCGGGTGCCGGCCCGCCGGTGTTGAGGAGCGGGAAACGGCAGGTGGACAGGTCCCCGCCCGAGGGGATCCCGGCGGCCGGGAGCAGCCTCAGGCCGCGCCGCCGCGCCCCCGCGCCGTCCAGGGAGCGGACCGCCACCGTGTAGGACAGCACGCCCCGGCGGTCCCGCCGTACGTCGAGCACGTAGAAGTGGAGCCCGTTGGCCCTGTCGGCGTACTCGTACTCGGAGCCGGAGCCGGTGCCCGCGTGGAACAGCGCGTCCGACAGCTGACGGTAGTCGCCGATCGTGACGGGCACGGCGGTGCCGTCGGGCAGGACGTAGTCGGTCATGCCGATGTCCCGCGGGTTGGCGTCGACGACCCACTCGAAGGGCGCGCGGTCGGCGTTCTTGGTCTTGGCCAGCAGCACGCCGGAGTCCGGGGTGAAGGAGTCGGCTCCCATCCGGTCGACGACCTCGACGGTGTAGCCGTCGTAACCACCGCCGTCGCAGAGCGGGTCGGCGGCGATGTCGCAGGCGGGGCTCCGGTCTCCGCCGCCGAGGGCGACGGTGATCCCGGAAAGGTCGTCAGGGCCCGGCCGTACGGCCCGCGCGGTCACCCTGGCCACGACGAGCCCGGACTCGGCCAGCGCCCCGCGAGACAGGCGGAGCACGTTCCGCTCGTCCACCATCTCAAGTTTGATCTTGTTGCGGAGCATGTGCTGGGCGCCCATCGAACCGCCCGAGGTGGGCGGGATCAGCCACCGGCTGTGCGGCCCGCCGGGACCGTTGAAGCTGCCCCGGCTGAGCATCTCCCAGATGCCGGTGTACGCGCGGCGCGGCGGCACCCCGAACGGGTTGTTGTAGTTGTCGCCGACGCCGAGGATGTGGCTGAACTCGTGGGCGTAGACGCCCTGCCCCGAACTCTCCGCCTGGGTGGACGAGCCACCCCCGGCGTTGGGCCAGACGGAGGCGGCCGAGGCCCAGGAGGTCCACTCCACGTAGCGGGTCCCGGCCCAGTTGGGCAGGGCCGGGTCCGGCGGGCCGAAGTCGTCGGTCACCGCCTCCTTGACGGGAAACTTGATCGGCCCGAACTCCTGCCAGGTGGCCGACTCGTCCTGGCCCGCGCTCAGGTAGAAGACGAAGTCGAACCCCGCCGGAACGTTCTGACCGGCGGCGGCGGTCCACGCCGCCCGCCCGTCGGTCCTGATGTTCCTGTCACAGCGGTCCCCTGCCGGGCAGCCGGTGCCCCCCTGGAACTCCATGCCGTACTCGTGGGACCTGCCCGGCATCCGGTAGGGGCCGAAGGCGGTCAGTTCGACGCCGTAGCGACCGCCCGAGTCCTCCATCCAGTATTCGTGGATGGTGTGCCCCCGGTTGAGTTCGTTCGGGGTGTTGAGGAAGTCCCGGTAGAACCGGGCGACCCGCTCGCGCGGGATGTCGTGGGCCTCGGCGCTGGGGTTCCGGAAAACCGTGGAGCCCTGGGGCCGGGTGACCACGAACGGCTGGCCGGGATAGTCGAGCAGGACGAGCGCGCCGCTGAAGGTCCGCCTGGAGCCCTTGGCCGTGGGGTCGGCCCAGTTCGTGCCCGGCGGCCTGGTGTAGTCGGCCCACGTCATGTGGTCGGGGTTCTTCCAGTTCTGCGGGTCGATGGGGGCCGGGTCGCCCGGCCGGCCGCGCCGGGTGGCCGTCACGGGCGCGTCCCGCTGCCACGGCTGGGCCCGGGGCCACTGGTCCAGGCGCCAGGGGTACTCGGGGGCGGGCGGAGGGTCGGCGGAGGCGGGCACGGAGCCGAACCCGATCGGAATCATGACGAGAGCCGTGATCAGCACTTTCAGGAACCTGAGGGGACGAGTCACGATAAATGACGCTATAGATCGGTTTAGCAACGATCAATCGTCTGCCAGGAAGATCCACCGACGGCGGGAAAACGACCACTCCAGATCATTTCGGTCCGACATTTGAGATCAGCAGGGTAATGCCCTTAACCTCTCCAAAAGGACAAAACAGCCAGGAGTGCCTAATGCCCACGCACGTGCGCCATGCCATCGGCGCGCGTACGCCGTCGGCGGTCGTCGTGCACAGCGCGCCGCTGATCCTTCCGATCTGCGGGCCGCCCGTCGAGGACGGCGCCCTCGCCGTCAGGGACGACCGGGTGCTCCGGGTCGGGCCTCGCCACGAGATCGAGGCCGCCTATCCCGAACTCGCCCCCGTCCGCTGGCCGGGCACGGTCGCACCGGGACTGATCGACGCCCATCTCAGGCTTGACCGGAACCCTCCTCCCGTCTTCGTCCACGGTGTCACCTCGGTCGCGGGCGTGGCCGGTGACCCGGAGTCCGCCTCCGCTTTCGGCGGGACCGGGCTGGGCGGCGTGACCTACCTGGAGACACGCTGTGCGGACGAGGCCCGCTGGGAGGGCGAGGAGCGCGACCGGCTGATCACCGCCATCCACGAGGTGGACCATCCGGGGGCCGTCGGCATCGCCCCGCACTCCCCCGACCCCCTGGTCATGGAGGACCTGGCCATCCTGTCCCGGACGTTCGGACTCCGGCTCCACGCCGAGCTCGGCCGCCACCCCGCCGGGTTCCTCGACGAGGTGGGAGCCCTGGGCCGCGGCTGCCATGTGGCGATCTTCGGTCCGCTCGACGAGGCCGACCGCAAGCTCCTGCGGATCCGGAACACCACGGTGGCGATCTCCTCGCCGTTCGCCGCCGAGGGACTGCTGGACGGCGGGAACCTGATCGCGTTCGGCACCCGGACGGGCGGCGACCCGCTGGCCGCGGCCCGCATGCTCGCCCACGACCGCTCCCCCGGCCTCGACCGGCTGCTGGTCGAGGCGGTGACACTGGGCGGCGCGCGGGCCCTGGGCGTGGCCGAGGGACGGCGCCGGCTGGGGTGCCTCGGCCCGGGCAGCCGCGCCGACTTCGCCGTCTTCGCGGTGGAGTCCGACGCCCGGACCGCCTACACCACCCTGCTCCACGAGGGGCCGGGACGGTGCGTGGCCACGGTCGTCGGCGGCCGTACCCGCTGGCGCCTCGGCGACGCCCAGGCTGACGGGAGCGCCACCGGCACCGGCGGAGAGGCCGAGACGAGACGCCCGGCCTGAACGGTGACGCTCCCGCCCCGGCCCTACCGCGGAGAGACGTCGCGCAGGTGCGTGGCCCGCCGGGCGGCGGGCACGACATGATGACCCTCGCCGTCATGGCCGTCGGGGTCGGCGTGCACCGTGACGGCGCTCAGCCGGGGCAGTCCGTGGATCAGCCGACGCTCGACCTCCACGGCCACGGCGTGCGCCTCCAGCAGCGACAGGTCGTGGTCGACCACGATGTCCACCTCGGCGCGGAGCGCGTGGCCGATCCAGCGCAGCCGCAGCGATCCGACCCGCCGCACACCGGGGGTGGCGGTGAGGATCCGCTCGGCCAGGTCGATCAGGGCCGGATCGACGGCGTCCATCAGCCGGTGGTAGATCTCCCTGGCCGCGTCACGCAGCACGGAGCAGATCACCACCGTGATCAGCAGGCCGACGACCGGGTCGGCGAGCGGCCACCCCAGGGCGGCACCCCCGGCGCCGAGCAGTACGGCCAGCGAGGTGAACCCGTCGGTACGGGCGTGCAGTCCGTCGGCGACCAGCGCCGCCGAACCGATCTGACGGCCGACCTTGATCCGGTAGCGGGCCACCCCCTCGTTGCCCAGGAAGCCGGCCATTCCGGCGACGGCGACCCAGCCGAGCGCGTGCATGTCCTGAGGGTTGATCAGGCGCTCCACGGCCTCGTATCCGGCGAACACGGCCGAGGCGGCGATGATGACCACGATGACGATCCCGGCCAGGTCCTCGGCCCTGCCGTAGCCGTAGGTGAACCGGCGGGTGGCCGTCCGCCGCCCGAGGGAGAAGGCGATCGCCAGCGGAACCGCGGTCAGCGCGTCGGCGAAGTTGTGCAGCGTGTCGCCCAGCAGCGCCACGGAGCCGGAGAGGACCACGATCACCGCCTGGATCACCCCGGTGACGACCAGTACCGCGAACGAGACGCCCAGCACGCGCATGCCCCGGCTGCTGGACTCCAGCGCCGCGTCGGTCTTGTCGGCGCCGTCGTGACCGTGCGGGGTGAGGGCGTGGCCGGCCCGCGAGATCAGCCCTCTGAGCCGGCCGCCTCCGGCCGGCGCTCCACGCCCGCGGGGGTGTCCGTGCCCACGGCCGTGTCCGTGCCCGTGTCCGTGTTCGTGTTCGTGGTGCGCGTCGGGGAGCGGAGAACCCGCGTCCTGCTGCTCGGACATAGCCACCTCGTTTGCGAATGACGCCTTCATCCCGGAGTATATGTATTCATGTACGCACGCGACAACGACTCAAGTACCGGCCTGTCGCAGGAACAACCGACTCCCGCCCAGGTGGACAAGGCGGTCGACGCTTTCCGCATGCTCAGCGACGCCACGCGGCTCCGCCTGATGTGGCTGCTGTCCTCCGGCGAGTACGACGTGGGCTCGCTGGCCGAAGCCGTCGGGGTCGCGCGCCCCTCGGTCTCCCAGCACCTGGCCAAACTCCGCCTCACCGGGCTGGTGCGCACTCGCCGGGAGGGTCGCCGCGTGCTGTACCGGGCGCGCGACGCCCATGTCCGCGCGCTCATCGGCGAAGCCCTCTTCCACGCCGACCACGAGGTCTCCGGCATCCCTCCTCACGACTGACCGGCCGCCGGGACCGGCCGATCCCGCCGCCCCGGCGGTGTCCGCCCCCGCCGGGTCGGCGGCCCTCTCAGAACACGGCGCCCCTTTCAGGACATGGCGCCTCTCTCGGGACACGGCGCCCCTCGGAACACGGCGGTTCTCGCAGGACATGGCGGCTCTAGCAGGACACCGTGGAGAGCGCCTCAGCGAGCACACCGCCGGATGACTCTCCCCGCCCGGCGTTTCGGTCAAGACGCCAAGGAATGAATCAGACAATCGACGGAGCCGCGTCCCGGTCGAGCCTTCTTTATCCCAGACCACAGGCCCCAAAATAGCTTTCATATGAATCGGCGTTGAAACACCCGGCCGCACGGAGTTTCTCCCCCTCCCCTTTTCTCCCCGACATGGCCCGGCGAGTCCCATCACGCCATCGACCGCGTCCAGCCTGGCCGTTTCCGCAGCTCCGCGGCCTTCCCACAGGTGTCGCCGCGGCTCCGGCGCCGACAGACCCCACCCCGAGAACATGCACTAAATGTCGATTAGCTCCCATTAAAGGCTTTTCGTGAAATTCCAGAGGAAAAAAATCATGATCAGGGGGAAAGATTTCCGACCCGATCGAGTTGCCGGCTCAATGGCGCCGGGTAGGACGCGTCTTGCGAACTCCCTCATGGCAGTTATCGCCCAATTCCTGACATCTCTTACAAAGATGTCGAGTGAGAGGAAATCGGAAAAAGATGACTAATTCTCCGATGGACCAGCAAGCCAGGGTCGACGTCGAGCGACTCCTCCAGCAACAGGCGGAGACCTCTCCCGCAGGGCGGGCGGAAGAGATCGCCGCGCTGCTCCCCAAGGGGGTCATGTTCGCGACCCAGCCGAGCCGTTCCGGCGAACCGGCCCGGGTGCCCGACGAGGAGTGGACGCTCACCTCGGCTTGGCCGTACCAGGGGCAGACGGCGAGCGGGACGGCCGCGGTCTACTACGGCGCCGGTCACAGCCACCTGACGAGACCGATGATCTTCGCGGACGGGTTCAACTACGGCCCGAGCGACCTGGCTGGGCTGTGGGACCACTTCAACGAGCCCTACTCGACCTCCCAGGAGCGGCTCTTCGACCAGCTGCTCGCCGCGGGGGTGGACATCGTCCTGCTCGGCTTCGACGTGCGGCACACCCACATCCAGGCCAACGCCGGTGTGGCGGTGAGCTGCATCCGCCAGGCCATCGATCGCCGGCAGGGAGACACCCCCCTGATCGTCGGCGGCGTGAGCATGGGCGGCCTGGTCACCCGCTACGCGCTGGCCGCCATGGAGAGCCAGGGCGAAGACCACCAGACCGAGACCTACCTGTCCTACGACTCGCCGCACAACGGGGCCTGGATCCCGCTGATCCTCCAGCAGCTGGCCTACTTCTCCGACAACCTGACCCCGCCCG
Organism: Streptosporangium sp. NPDC006007; assembly: GCF_040614315.1. Lineage (NCBI taxonomy): Bacteria > Bacillati > Actinomycetota > Actinomycetes > Streptosporangiales > Streptosporangiaceae > Streptosporangium > Streptosporangium sp. NPDC006007. The sequence continues at coordinate 45,370 of NZ_JBEXUG010000034.1, forward strand.
AGCCCGGCCGGCCCAGCCAGGCGGACCTGATCAAGAGCCCGGCGGCACAGCAGCTCCTCTGGGGCTGGGTCGAGAAGACGGGCTACTCGGGCCCCGTCGCCACCGCCAGCCCCCTGCGCGGCGAGTTCCTCGCCGACCTGAAGGAGGTGAACTGGTTCCCGTCCCGGCCGCGCAAGCTCGGAGTGGCCAACGGCACCGCCACCGGGACCGGCCGGGAGGTGACCCCCGGGGAGCCGGTCTTCGAGTGGAGCGAGCTGGGCGGCCTCGTCGGGGCGACGGTCCACGCCCAGCCCGCCTACGGGACAAGGCAGCACGTCGGCGGGATGCGCGCCGTACCCCTGTGGGCGAGCAAGACCTACACCACCGAGGTTCCGCCGTTCGACGGCGCCCCCGGGGGCACCCTCGCCTCCTACGGCATGATCGCCGACAAGCTCGGCGTCGAGATCGAGGACCGGCATCGCAGCGTGTGCTTCGTCCCCTCGGTGAGCGCGGTCGCCCTCAAATACGACCCGGTCGACTGGCCGGTCGACCTGTACACCGACCTGTCGACCATGCCCGCCGGAAGCAGCGACCTGGACGACTTCCACTGCGACACCGAGAATTCCGAGCACAGCAAGGTGACCAAGACGCTCGCCGACTGGATCCTGGAGCGGATCGCCTACTGAACGACCACACTTGACGGAGTCCGGGGCGGCCGAGCCGGTCATCGCCGGTGATCGAGGGAAACCTTGCCCCGGACCCGTTTAGCCCGGCCGACCCGGGTAGCTCATCTTCTGCCCGACCCCATGATCGATGAGGAGAGCGTGAAGATGACGAGTGAGAACGTGTGGACCTACCGCTCCGGCGTCTTCGGCGACGAGAGCCTGAGCGTGATCGGCTTCGACGTGGAGGCCACCGACGGCAAGATCGGCTCGGTGGACGAGGAGAGCAACGTGGTCGGCGACAGTTACATCGTCGTCGACACCGGCTTCTGGATCTTCGGCAAGAAGGTGGTGCTGCCGGCCTCCACCATCAACCGGATTGACCCGCAGGAACGCAAGGTCTACGTCAACCGTACCAAGGAAGAGATCAAGGCGGCCCCGGAGTTCGACGAGACGACCTACCGGGATTCCGGCTACCGCGAGGAGATCGGCGGCTACTACGGCCGGCTTCCGATGATCTGACCCGGAAAGTGAGAGAGCAGGGGGCCGTCCCGGCACGGGACGGCCCCCTGCTCACATGTTCATCGCTCCACGCGCCCCCGCGCGACACCACCGCTACCCGGCGGGAAAGTCGAACTCGCCGTCCTTGACGCCACCGATGAACGCCTCCCACTCGGCACGGGTATAGACGATCACCTCACCACCAGGCCGACGACTGTGCCGCACCGCCACCCGCCCACTACCATCGGCGAAGGGCCCAGCCTCAACACAACTCCCACCGCCGTTCTCACTCCTCGTACTGATGCGCCAGGCGACGCCGACCAGTTCTCCGGGGGTAGAGCTGTACTCTTCCATCGCGTTTACCGCACCTCTTCTGCCGTTGCGGAGATGAACTCGGCCGACTCTTCGGGGCCGAGGGCGAGCTTCTGCAAATTATCGTACGTCAGCATGAACTGCTCTGTATCGGGCGATTCCACGTAGATGGCTCCTTTCGCGGTTTCCGCATAGGCAACCTCGGGAAAACGAGCCTCCATCATCAGGACGCGGAAGGCACCCGTCGGACTGGCATGCGCCCCTGCGCTGAACGGCAACACCCGGATCTCGATATTCGGCTGAACAGCTTGTTCGGCCAGGTGACGGAGTTGCTCCGTCAGGCATGCCGGACCTCCGACCTTACGGCGCAATACCGCTTCATCGATAATGACCGAGAGTCGAGGCGGATTATCGCCTTGAAGAATTTCCTGACGGGCCATACGCAGTTCGACCCAACGATCGATCTGTTCGTCCCCGGCTCCGAACTCCGCTGCGGTGATTGCCGCACGCGCGTACTCCTCGATCTGGAACAACCCGAGGAGCAATATGTTGTCGAAGGCACGGATCTCGCGTGCTCGGGACTCCAGCCACACGTAGTCGACAAACGCTCCGGCGACCTCTCCGGCGTATCCGTCCCACCAGCCCTTCTGCCAGACCTCCTGGCTGAGCTTCATCAGGTCCTCGCGCCGCCTGCTGTCGGCGACGCCGTACAGGTCGAGCAGTGCCAGCAGATCGGGGCGCCGGATCGGATACTCCCCGGACTCGAAACGGCCCGCGGTGGACGGATCACGCTGGAGATACTCGGCCGCGTCCCTGAGCAGCAGGCCGTTGGCCTCCCGTAGGTCACGGAGTTGCTGACCAAGCCACTGCGCTCGGAGCGTCACCCACTTCGGAGCAGCCATACACCATCCCTCCCAGACTGCGCTGTGCAGCCAAAGACTTCACAGTCATTGATTTCACAGCTTGTGAAACTTCGTAACCGCGTGTCACTATACCCACGGTAGCAACCCGGTCACAAGGAGTGCAGTAAATGGCAGCCTGTGACCACGGAACGGTCACGTGATCACATGAACATCGGAAAGGCCGGGGCGGGCTTCGCTTGAAGGGCAGGGCCGCCCCGGCCTCAGACGCCGGAAGGAAGCACCCGCTATGGAGCACCTCACTGGTTCCGACTACCCGCCTGTCTACCACGGCCCGGCTCCCCGGGGGAGCACGAGTGAGAACGGCGAAAAGGACGCGCTCCGGAACGTCGCGTTCGCGGCGGTGGAGATGGAGAGGGTAAGGGTGCTGACCGGCGGCCTGCCTCGCCTGTTCGCGCTCGTCCAGGAGTTCGAGGAGGAGGGCGCCGCCGAGGTTGTGGCCTACGGGCTGGAGATGCCGTGCGGTGCGGCGGCCACCGTCGGCGTGGCCCAGGGGTTCGGCCGGTGGAGGAGCGCCTACAGCGCCGCGTCGCGGCTCCACTCCGATCTTGTCTGGCTGGGAGAGCGGGAAGAGGACAGCGCGTAACCGCACACGAGGACATGAGGGGGCGCCGGCATCTCCGTACGGCGATACCGGCGCCCCCGGAGCCTGAGATCGGGCGCCGGCGACGGGCACCCGCCCGGTGGCGTCCCGGGGAGAGTCCCGGCGGCCGATTCGGCCGGTGACGCCGTGTCCAGGAGAGGTAATGTGATCAAGGTGAGCAAGCCCTACCTTGAGCCCGCCGAGTGGTATGCCAGCCTGCCCAGTGTGTTCGCCTCGGCGTGCCTGCTGCTCACCGACGCCGAAGACCGAGTGCTGCTGGTCAAACCGAACTACCGGCCGTACTGGTCCATCCCCGGCGGAGTGGTGGAGGCGGGTGAGACGCCGCACGACTGCGCCGCGCGGGAGATCGCCGAGGAGCTCGGCCTGGTGGTGACGGCGGGTGAGCTTCTTGTCGTGCACTGGTCGCCTCCACTGGAGGAGCGCCCCAGACCGATGGTCAACTTCCTGTTCGACGGCGGCACCGTGGACGACCCTTCCGGCATCCGGCTCCAGACGGAGGAGCTCGACGACCTGGTCTTCCTGCCCTGGGACGAGGCCACCGCGCTGCTGCCGAGCCACACCGCGGCGCGGCTTCCCTCCGCCCGCCACGCCCGGAAGGAGAGGCAGACCGTGTACCTGCCGGGTTAGGGCATGCCCTGATCTCCCGCACCTGCGGGTCGCCGGTCTTTCGGAGGCCGACCATGCCCCTTCAGGCGTGGTTGACCTGGTTGAGGACGCCGACGATCAGGGATGCCTGCCGGCAGGTGAGCCGCAGGAACTCGTCACCGACGACGACGCCCGAATCGGCCGGCGCCTCGGATCGGCCGGTCAGACTGCGCCTGCCGTTGAACTGGCCGCGGTAGAACGCGGACAGCCGCGCACCGTGCGTCTCGTGCCACTCCTTTACCGTCCGCTCGATGATCTCTACTTGGCGGAACGCATTGCTGTCGGCATCGGCCGCGATGCGCACCGTACGGCACAGGTCATCGATGAGCTCGACATCGACCGGGTTCGAGACGCGGGGCAGCAGTGCGAAGAGCACTGCGGGAGCGACCAGGAACAAAACCCTGGACGCCCGGCCGGTGGCGTGGGCGTGGTCGAAGAAGGGCCGGGAGCGCCGTGGATACTCGCTGCCCTCAAAGTAGCCCTTCTTCCGCGGCGGAAAGCCGGCCATGCCGATCGCACCCCAATGCAGATGCTCGTCGAAGCCGGTCGGTCTCGTACCGCGAGTCGCGTGGACCCTGGCCTGGACCATGAGAATGGTCAGGAACATGTTGGAAAGCATCGGAACCACCTGCTCGCGAAATCCTTCACCGGACAGGTGGCCTGCCCGCGCCCGCGGGTCGTTAAGGGTGTGGAACGGTAGCAAGGCGAGGTCCACAAGCTTGTCAAGGCTCACCTCGATCCCACCGACCGAGTACCCGGAATCGGTGCACCGCACGGCGCCCTCGCAGGGCGCGGCGTCGGTGCGCACCAGACCCGCGAAAAGCGAGGAGGTGAGGGTCTCGCGTCGCCTGGGATCTCGGCGGGCGGCCTCCAAGGCGGTCATCATCAGGTCCCGAAGTCGGTCGCCCTCGGCCGACAGCCGCCGGGAGACGTAGTCCAGGGGCATGTCCAGCGTGGCGTTGCGGCGTCGATGGAGATCGCTGAGCAACTCGACCGGCCCGTCGGCGTCAGTGAGCACGAAGGGACTGAACCAGCTCCGCGTGCGCGGCGCCGTCCGCAGGCCCGCGGCGTCCCGCACCAGGAGCGGCAGCGGACTCGCCGTACCGTCCTGGACGGTCGAACCCGGCAGGTAGATGGTGTCGCCCTGCTCCAAGGTCCCGGTCTCCGTGCCGGTGGTGTCGAACAGCAGCGGGGAGCCGACGCCGAACTCGGCGCAGATCGTGGCGTTGTAGTCGAGTAGCCCGGAGCGGCTGAGGCTGATGTCGGTCCAGTCGCCGAGGTGGCCGGTACGCGGCGGGGCGTGGCCGGCCGTCGAGCGGATGATGGAGATCAGATCCTCAAGCAGGATGTCGCACTTGCCGAGGTGGATCCAGTCCAGCACGCGCCTGCCCGACTCCAGATTGCCGATCGCCGCCCGCAGTTCGGTACCGCCGACTCTGTCTCCGATCGCCTCGGCGATCGCGCGGCCGAGGCCAGTGGGGGTCACGTGGGAACCTCCGTGTCGATGTAGTGGGTTCAGACGGTCGAGTAGGCGGGGCAAAGAACCGCCGTCGCCCCCGATGCCGGGGATGGCCGGCCCTGGCTACGATGTCCCGATGCGTGAAACGCCCGAAGAACTCAACGAACTCCAGGCCCTGCTCGACGCCTCTCTATCTCGCTCCACCACCCATCTCCGCTCGATCATCGCCGAGCGCACCCTGACCGCGGAGCGGCTCACCCGGATTCTGACCGGCATGTGCACGCTCGCCCTGTCCACCGTGACGGCGAAGGGCGAGCCGCGGATCAGCGGCGTGGATGGGCATTTCCTGCACGGCAAGTGGTACTTCGGCACGGCGCGCAGCGCCGCCAAGGCCCGCCACCTCGGCGCCCGCCCCGCCGCCAGCGTCGCGCACATGCGCGGCGAGGATTTGGGCGTGTTCACGCATGGCACGGTGGAGATCCTCAACCCCGAGGACGGCGAGTCGGCCGCGGACTGGCCGGACCTGCTCGCCTACTTCCAGGACTTCTACGGCGATGACGCCTTCGACTGGGACAACGACGTGGTCTTCTACCGGCTGCGCCCGCACTGGATGACCGTCTACGCCCCCGACGTCGCGAAGCTCACCGCCACGTGACCGCAGGCTCATGAAACAGCCCCTGGGCCTGTTTCATGAGCGATCACAGCCACTCGTTGATCGTGGCGATGCGGATGCCTCGCCGCTGCAGATAGGCGCGGTTGGTGCGAGAGGCGTACGCCTTGTCCGCGCGAACCCGGGTCGGCCGGGTGCGCGGCCTGCCCGGTCCCAGCCGAGGAAACTGACGCGGGCAGGTACGGGCTGGTTTTCTAGGGTTTTCGGGCATGGAACGGGTAGGGCGGCAGTATGAGTGAAATGCCGGCAGACCGCGAAGGTCTGAGCGATGAGCAAGCGGTCGAAGTCGAGGGATGGACAGACGACCTCGGCTTCACCCACGAGATCGTCGAGGACGACCCCGGGCACCAGGACACCCTCGACGAGCGCCTCTGGCGCGAGGCTCCGGAGCGCGAGCGGACCCCGCGCCGGGAGGATCGGCTGGTGGCACCGGACCAGGGGCTGGGTCCCGACGAGACCTCCGAGGAGTACGCCAGGGACGTCGGCCCCGACGGGGGTGATCTGTCAGCCGAGGAACGCGCGATCCACATCGAGCCGGACGTCTGACCGGATCCCGCTCCCTGTGGGCCGCCTCGGGCGCGTCAGACCGTCCAGAGGCGCACGGAGTGATCCTCGCTCCCGCTCGCGAGCACCTTACTGTCGAGGCTGAACGCCACGGAGGTGACGGCGCCGGTGTGCCCGGTGAAGGGGGAGCCCAGGATCTTGTACGTCTTCGTGTCCCAGCGTGGAGAGCGCCGCCGACGACCACCAGGACGGCGAGGAACGCGCACCAAGCCGACGTCCACTTTTCGGTGAGCACTCCCGTCGTGATGTTCACAAGGGTGGCGACGGCGACCGTGCCCGCCGCCGCCCAAGCCCGCGTCGCCCGAGGACTCACTTCTCACCCCCTACCCAACGCATTGCCAGGAGTCGTACACACTAAGTATCCGGCGGTGGATATTCACGGGGGGCCGAATGACGAAATTCGCCTACGGAACGGATAGGAAGCCCAGCAGAGAGCGACAGGTGGCTGATCAGGGGATCTCGCCGTTGACCAGGCGTGCGAGGTTCCGCGAGTTAGTGCTCCGTTCCTTTTTGAGCAGCCGGCGCCGACGCCGTTTTACCTACCTGCTTTGGGAAACGAGGCACTACTGAGGTTGAACTCGTGATGTCGTGTGCGGTTATGCCGATGTGAGGGTCAGACCCGTTCCCTCTAGGCAGCCGTCGCTGAGGTCGCTGCGGTATTGGATGGTGCGCAGCCCGTGCTCTGACGGTGCGAATCAGGTGCTCTGGGCCGGTGAAGGCGACGTTGGACAGGAAGCGGCGCCGCCGCAGTGACCAGATGTCCTCGACCGGGTTGAGGTCAGGGGCGAGGGATCCCTGTAGGCCGGGGGAAATTTCGGTCGGAGAGGTCGAATCCTTTCCCGACAGAATCAAGTCACCTTTCCCGACAGAATCAAGTCGCCTTATATCCCGACACTATAGCCCGACGTCAATCTTGTGGAGGTCGACCCTGTCCCGACAGGATCAAGTCACCACTTGCCGCAACGGGGAGGGTTACAGATGTCACACTCGGTCATGAGGCAGCTCGCTGCCGCCACTGGCGCTGCAAGCATGGGGCTGCTGCTACTGGCTGCTCCGGTTCAAGCGGCGCCTACGGCAGAAGCAGCCGACGTCAAGCCGAACACCCCGCAGCCTAGCGCTGCCGAGATCGAGGCGAATAATGCCGCCGCAAGGGCGGCGCTGCCGCCGAACGTGACCATGACGGTTATCGGGAAGCTCCCCAAATACAATGGGCCGGCCGACCATTACTCTCAAAACGGCTCAACCTTTACGGGCGAAGTAAACGCCCTGGCGGAAAAAGTGCCGTACGACTACAAATTTAGTAGAGTCCAGAGCTTGTATGGCCGCATATTCCAAATAACCGAAAGCAGCACAGTCTGTAAAGACGTTTATGCCACCTGGGACGCCGGCTACCACGAAAAATACCATAGTTTCAATGTCTCACTAAGGGGCGCGTCAGTCTTGGTGCCCGCTGACGGCATCACCCGGTCGTGGTGCTGGTCGGGTGTTCCCACCTACAAAGACCTCCAGTTCTATTACTACGTCTCCGGCAATTCGCAGGGGCATTACGCATTCACGTCCGGCCGTGGCCGGGTTCGGTATCCCTGGCAATGATTCTGTACGGTTAGACCTCGATCTTTCGCGCCCAGCCACAGGATGGGCGCGAAAGATCGAGGCTAGCGGTTAAGGTCATTTGCCCTGCTGCGGGTGGCCATCTTGCAGATACCGACGTTGGCCAGTGGCCAGCGCTTCAAGGGCACTGGCCAATGTCGGAACATATACGGCCGCAAGCGCTGTCGGGCCTGCTCGATCGAACAGAACTCATAGGCTGCGAGTTCCTCATCCGCCAGATACAGCGCATCGATCTCTCTGCTGCTTATCGAGGTTGAACTCGTGGTGTCATTGGGCCTAACCTGCATTGATTGCCGGGTACATCAGCATCATGCGATATGCACAAGGCGGAGGACTGCCCGCCGAGCGAAGAGCCTTCCGCGAAGAGCTGCGGCTGCAGGCGGCCGAGCGGTTCGCCCGCGATGAATCCAGCACGGTCATCGCTCGGGACCTGCGGATCAGCCTCCGGTCCATCCAGCGGTGGAAGCAGGACTGGCAGGCAGGCGGGGCCACGGCGTTGCACTCGCACGGTCCGGCCTCGCTGCCCCGGCTCGGCGAGCGGCAACTCGCCGAACTGGAGCAAGAACTCCTCAAGGGACCCGTCTGGCACGGCTGGCCCGATCAGCGCTGGCCCCTGTCTCGCATCACGACCGTGATCGGCCGGCGATTCCATCTGACCTACTGAGGGGCCGAGATCATTCCGGACAGCGGAATCTGCGGCGGCGCCGCTTCCTGTCCAACGTCGCCTTCACCGGCCCAGAGCACCTGATTCACACCGTCAGAGCACGGGCTGCGCACCATCCAATACCACAGCGACCTCAGCGACGGCTACCTAGAGGGAACGGGTCTGACCCTCACATCGGCATAACCGCACACGACATCACGAGTTCAACCTCAGTAGGAGAGGGCCGCGACGAGAGCGGGGAAGTCGTCGACGACGAAGTCCGCCTCGCCCGCCTCGGGACGGATCGCGTGCAGGTGTCCCCAGGGGCCCCGGCGGATCAGGGCGGTCCGCATGCCCGCCGTACGGGCCGGTAGAACGTCGTTGTCGAGCCGGTCCCCCACGTAGAGGATCTCACCGGGCTCCCGTCCCGACACCGCGACGACCTTGGCGAAGAACCCGGGGTCGGGCTTGGCCACCCCCCAGCCGTCGGAGGTGTGGATGGCGTCGACCGGAAGATCCATCGTGGCCAGCGCGTCGTACGCCTGCGGCGGCTGGTTCCCGGCGATGATCAGCTCGTATCCGAGGGCGCGCAGCGCGGCCAGGCCGGGCCGTACGTCCGGGTAGAGGTCGTCGGCGTCGAAGTTCACCCGGAGCCCGCCGGGGTCGTCCCGGCGCCACGACTCCTGCTCGGCCTCGACGTCGAACCCGGGCCTGACGACTTGGAACGCCTCCTCGAACGACTGGCCGAGAGCCGCCATGCCGCCCAGCACCCCGAGCATGGTGAACCGGGTGACCCCGAGCCGGTCGGCCCAGCGGGACCAGATCCGCGTCTCGTCGATCAGTGTCTCCCCGACATCGAACACCAGCGCCCGGACCACGATGCTCCCCCTTCGATCGGCCCACCGATCCTACTTTCCGTACGGCGGACCTCGGTGAGCGCCGTCGCCTCCGCACGGTGGCGGGGCCGGGGGCCCGCACCGAGATGTTGACCGGACCAAGGGGCGGCGCGCCGGAGAGGACTGCCTCACCCACTTGGTCCGGCCGGTACGCGTTGCGCATCCGAACGCGGTCATGTGGTCGGTCAGGCGGCTCCTGCCCAGGCTTTGCGGGCGAGCAGTTGAACCTCCTGGAACTGCCGCCGGTCGGTGGGCTGAGGCTCGCGAACCATCCGGGCCACCTCGGCCAGCCCGGACTCGCGCAGCATCGCGGCGAGGTGATCAGGCCACCACCGATAGGCCGGCGCGACTGTGTGATCGAAGACCTGCGTCGGGTGAGACGGATCGTCGCTTGCCGAAAAGCCGACCAGAAGGTGGCCGCCGGGTGCCAGCACACGATGGAACTCCGCCAGGATGACGGAGAGTTCCCGCGGGGGAGTGTGGATGATGGACCAACGTGAGAGTACGCCGCCCAGCACACCGTCAGCGATGTTCAACGCGGCCATCGAGCCCACGTCGAACCGCAGGCCCGGATAGGCCTGCCGAGCCAACTCGATCATCGCAGGAGAGGCATCGACACCAAACGCCGCCAGCCCCAACCCGTCCAGATAGGCGGTGATATGGCCAGGCCCACACCCCAGGTCCGCGACCTGGCCGTCCCCACTCGCACTCACGACCTCGGCGAAGGCACCCAAGATCGCACGGTCCAGGGGCCTGTCACGCAGCTCGCCGCGGAACAGCTGCGCGTAGGTGGGGGCGGCAGCGTCGTAGGCCTCGCGGGTGGCACTGAGGGCATCGTGTTCGGCCATGCCCGCGACAGTAGTTCCCGGCGCTGAGGCGAGCCGAGAGAATCACGATCTTCCCTCCCGTCCGTTCGCCCGGGCTATCGCTGGTTCAGAGAACCATGTATCGGCAAGGCCCAGGTCAACGGGTGGTTGGGCGAAGTTCCCGGATCTGAGGGATCGTCCACCGATTTGAGGTCGCCGGGCTGCTCACGCCGGCGGATAGGGGGTACGCCGGCGCAGGCCATCGGGTGCTGGTGCCGTACAAGGGCAGGAACAAGTCGGCCTCGCAGAAGGCGGCCAACTCCGCTCACGCGAAGCTCCGCGGCCCCGGCGACCGCGCGAATGCGCAGCTGAAGGCCTGTTCGAGCTCCGCAAGGTCTCTCTCGGCATGCCGGCCTTCACCGACGCCGCCCCGCCGCCACGGACAGATACGAGCTTCAAGGCCGTTCGAGCTTGCGGGCAAGAAAGGTAGCGATGGTCCTCTGAGCTCCTTCGTCGGGTTCCTCCATCAAGCGCGCTGTGATGACGAGCCCAGCCTGCTTCAAGAGCTCGACTATCCGATCTGGCGGCAACAGGTAGGACTCGTAAGACACCTGATGGCCGCCATACGCCTGTGTTGGACGTAGATGCTGGCCGACTCCCACGTGGCCGGCCAGCATCAAACAGCCGCCGGGTGCGAGAACGCGGTGGAACTCGTTGAACACGACCGGCAACAGCGTTGGTGGCGTGTGGTGGGTGGAGTAGTAGGCAAGGATGCCGCCAAGTTCGTTGTCCTCGATCGGAAGCGAGGCCATCGAGCCGACGCTGAAGCGCAGATGTGGGTATGCCTTACGGGCCAACTCGACCATTGCGGGCGACAGGTCGATGCCGAACGCGGGCACTCCCTGCTCGGCAAGGTGCGCCGTCACTTTGCCGGGCCCGCATCCCAGGTCCGCGACGGCCCCGAGATCGGCCGTTCGCACGACCTCGGCGAACACGTTCAACATCCCACGTGACAGCGGATCCAGCTCGGCCGGGGGCTTGACCTGTTCGAAGTAGTCGGCGGCGACCGCGTCGTACGACTCCCGGACAGCGGCGAGGTAGGAGAGATCAGGCACGCGGACGACTCTAGATGAGGGCCCGCAGCCCATGTGATCACTTTCTTAGTCCGGAAAAGGAGGACAAGGTGCGTCATAGCCATGGCGCATGTCCTCCGCCGCCGCAGGCATCCCATGAAATACTTGGAGTGTCTGTTCGGACACGAAGGGATACAGGTCAATGGTGATGACAGCCCCGCAGCGATCCGGTCGGCACACCCCTGCCGGAGAGCAGACCGTCTCTCAGCCGGAGCAGGCCACGGTTCCAGCGGGGCACATCCTGCCTCGCACCCCGAGAGAGCTCTTCGAATCCCTGCCCCCCACGCTCTGCCTTCCCGCCGAGACCATCGACGGGAACCTGACCGTGAGCCCTTCCGGCATCCCCCGGCACGGACGCATCGCCATGCGTCTCGCCTTCGCACTCCTGCCCGTTCTGGAAGAGCACGGTTGGGAAAGCTTTGTCGGAAACGTCGATGTCTGCATTGAAGGACCGCGCGACACCGTGGTTCCCGACTACTGCCTGGCACCGGTGGACGCCCCGCTCCGGGGCGATCGGGAGTTGCTCTCCTCAGCGCTGATCCTGGCGGCCGAGGTCGTCTCGGCCGGCAGCATGGAGATGGACCGTGCCACAAAGCCCAGGATCTACGCGAACGGGGGGATCCCCATCATGCTGATCATCGATCCCATCGCCTCGCCTCCGGCGGTCACGGTCCTCAGCGACCCCGCGGACGGCGCCTACCGGACCATGACTCACGTCCAGATGGGCAAACCGATCCTGCTCCCCTCCCCCGTCGGCTTCGACCTCGACACCTCGATCTTCCTCTGACGGCGCTCTGCCCGGCCGGCCTGCCGTGGCCGGTCGGGCGTCGCGCACCGGCGCCGGACGGGCCGGTTTCACCACTCGCCGTACCGGCGCGAGTGGTGAAAGACCCCCGGCGAAGACATCTGGGACACCGGAGGGCATTCGCGGCTTTCGCTGGAGCCGGGAATTTTCGCTGGAGCCGGGGAACGGCGTTCGCGACTCGCGGAAGGCCGGGGGTGGGGTTCGCGGCTCTCGCGGGGGCCGGGAACGGCGTTCGCGGCTCCCGGGGAGGTGGGGCCTACAGTTGCTCCATCGCCTTGCGGATGCGTTTGTCGGAGATCGAGTACGGCGTGCCCAGGGTCTGCGCGAAGTAGCTGACCCTGAGCTCCTGGATCATCCAGCGGATCTGCAGGACGTCGTCGGCGGAGCGGCGGGCCGGGGGAAGCCTTTCGATCAGTTCGTGGTACTCGTCCTCGATGTCGTGGACCTTGTGCATCCGTTCCTCGTCGCGGAACCGGTCGTCCGGGAGCTTCTCCAGCCGCCGCTCGGCCGCCCTGAGGTAGCGGAACAGGTCGGGCAGGCGCTTGAAACCGGTGTCGGTGACGAAGCCGGGGTAGACCAGATCGGCCACCTGGTCGCGGATGTCCTCGACGGCGGGGGTGGAGCGGGCCTCGGGCAGCAGGGTGATGACCTTGTGCCAGACCTTGAGGGCGGCCTCGACCCTGGTCACCACCTCGGCGGTGGTGTCGAACAGTTCGGCGCGGACCTTGTCGTGCAGGGCGGTGAAGGCCGGGCCGTCCCAGACCGGGCCGCCGTACCGGCCCATGAGCTCGTCGGCGGCGCAGGCGACGCAGTCGTCGAACAGCGCGGCGGCACCGGCGTGCGGGCTGCGGCTGAGGGCGAGCTTGGACTGGTTGTCCAGGCGGCCGAGCACCGACTTGGCCGGGGACGGGGTGTTGAGCAGCAGCATCCTGCGGGTGCCCTCCCACATGGCCCGGCGCTGCTCGGCCTCGGTCTCGAACATCCGCACGGCCACGGTCGCGCCCTCGTCGGCCAGCGCGGGATAGGCCTTCATCCTGCGCTGCTCGAACGTCTTGGGCAGCTCCCCCACGGTCCACGTGGTCAGCCCGGACCTCTCAAGACCGTCCGCCGCCTTGGAGAGGGTCTGGCGGAGTTTGGGCGCGAGCCGGCGTTTCAGTTCGGCCAGGTCCTTGCTCTCGGCCAGTCTCTGCTTGCGCCCGTCGACAATCCGGAACGTGATCTTCAGGTGTTCTGGGACCAGGTCGAGCTGCCAGGCGTCCCTCGGCACCTGGACGCCGGTCAGGTTGAGCAGTTCCCGCTCCAGCACCGCGAGTAGCGGTTCCTGGGTGGGTTCGGCCCGCTGGAGCACCTGTCCGGCGTAGTTCGGGGCGGGCACGAAGTTGCGCCGGATGTTCTTGGGCAGGGTCCGGATCAGCGCGATGAGCAGTTCCTCACGCAGGCCGGGGATCTGCCAGTCGAAGCCGTCGGCGTTCACCTGGTTGAGCAGGGAGATCGGGATGTGGGCGGTGACGCCGTCGGCGTCGGTGCCGGGCTCGAACTGGTAGGTCAGCGGGAAGCGCAGGCCGCCCTGGCGCCACACGTCGGGGTAGTCGCGACGGCTGACGTCGCCCGCCGACTCGCTGATCAGCATCGACTTCTCGAAGCTCAGCAGGTCGGGCTGGTCGGCCCTGGCCTTCTTCCACCAGGAGTCGAAGTGGCGCCCGGAGACGGCGTCTGAGGGGACACGCTGGTCGTAGAAGTCGAACAGCGTCTCGTCGTCGACGAGGATGTCACGGCGGCGGGCCCGCTCCTCCAGCTCCTCCACCTCCTCCAGGAGCCTGCGGTTCTCGGTGAAGAAGGCGTGGTGGGTCTCCCAGTCGCCCTCGACCAGCGCGTGCCGGATGAACAGCTCCCGGCTCAGCTCGGGGTCGATGCGGCCGTAGTTGACCTTGCGCTGCGCCACGATCGGCACGCCGTACAGGGTGACCTTCTCATAGGCCACCACCGAGCCCTGGTTCTTCTCCCAGTGCGGCTCGGAGTAGGTGTGCTTGACCAGGTGCTGGGCGAGCGGCTCGACCCACTCGGGCTCGATCTTGGCGTTGACCCGGGCCCAGAGCCTGGAGGTCTCCACCAGCTCGGCGGACATCACCCACAGCGGCTGCTTCCTGGCGAGCGCGGAGCCGGGGAAGATGGCGAAACGGGCGTTGCGGGCACCGACGTACTCGGTGAGCGGCCTGCGCGGTTCGCCGGCCGGCCTGCGTGGGCCGTCGTTCGGCGTCTTCCTGTCGATGTCCTTGACCCCGATGTGGGAGAGCAGGCCGGAGAGCAGGGACATGTGGATCTTCTGCTCGTCGCCGGGGGTGCTGTTCAGCGTGACACCGAGGGACTTCGACATCTGGCGGAGCTGGCTGTAGACGTCCTGCCACTCGCGGACGCGCAGGTAGTTCAGGAAATCGGCCCTGCAGAGCCGCCGGAAGGCGCTGGAGGACAGCTCCCGCTGCTGCTCCTGGAGGTGGTTCCACAGGTTCAGGTAGGAGACGAAGTCCGATTCCTTGTCGGCGAAGCGGCGGTGTCTCTCGTCCGCGGCCTGCTGCTTGTCCGCCGGGCGTTCGCGCGGGTCCTGGATGGACAGCGCGGCGGCGATGACCATGACCTCGCGGACGCAGCCGTTGTGGTCGGCCTCCAGCACCATGCGGGCCAGTCGCGGGTCCACCGGCAGGCCCGCCAGCTTCCGGCCGAGCGGGGTCATCTGCTTGACCTGGTCGAACGCGCCCAGCTCCTGGAGCAGGTCGTAGCCGTCCTTGACCTGGCGCTGGTCCGGCGGTTCGACGAACGGGAAGGCCCCGATGTCGCCCAGGCCGATGGAGGTCATCTGCAGGATGACCGAGGCGAGGCTGGTGCGCAGGATCTCCGGGTCGGTGAACTCGGGGCGGGTGAGGAAGTCGTCCTCCTCGTACAGCCGGATGCAGACCCCCTCGGAGACACGGCCGCAGCGTCCCTTGCGCTGGTTGGCCGAAGCCTGGGAGATCGCCTCGATGGGCAGGCGCTGGACCTTGGTGCGGTGGCTGTAACGGGAGACGCGGGCGAATCCCGGATCGACCACGTACTTGATGCCGGGCACGGTCAGCGAGGTCTCGGCCACGTTGGTGGCCAGCACGACCCGGCGGCCGGTGTGGCGCTGGAAGACCCTGTGCTGTTCGGCGGCCGACAGCCGGGCGTACAGCGGGAGGATCTCGGTGTCCTCGCGTCTGGAGAGCGCGTCGGCGGTGTCGCGGATCTCACGTTCGCCGCTGAGGAAGACCAGGATGTCGCCCGGCCCCTCGGCGCAGAGTTCGTCCACGGCCTTGCCGATCGCCTGGATCTGGTCGTCCTCCTCGCCGATCGGCCGGTAGCGGACCTCGACCGGATAGGTCCGGCCGGAGACCTCCACGATCGGCGCCCCGCCGAAGTGCTTGGAGAAGCGCTCCGGGTCGATGGTGGCCGAGGTGATGATGACCTTGAGGTCCGGCCGTTTCGGCAGCAGCTGCTTGAGGTAGCCGAGGATGAAGTCGATGTTGAGGCTGCGTTCGTGCGCCTCGTCGATGATCAGCGTGTCGTACTGGGCGAGTTCCCTGTCGGTCTGCAGCTCGGCCAGGAGGATGCCGTCGGTCATCACCTTGACGAGCGTGCCGTCGCTCACCTGGTCGGTGAAGCGCACCTTGTAGCCGATGGCGTCGCCGAGCTCGGTGCCGAGCTCCTCGGCGACGCGTTCGGCCACGGTCCTGGCGGCGATCCGGCGCGGCTGGGTGTGCCCGATCAGTCCCCGGACCCCCCGGCCCAGCTCCAGGCAGATCTTCGGCAGCTGGGTCGTCTTGCCGGAACCGGTCTCACCGGCGACGATCACGACCTGGTGATCGCGGATCGCCGCCAGGATGTCGTCTCTGCGCCGGCTGACCGGCAGCGCGTCCGGATAGGTGACCGCGGGCACTCCGGCCCGGCGCTCGGCCACCCGGCGCTCCGCCCTCTCGATGTCGGAGGTGATCTCCGCGGCGATCTTCTGCTGCGCGGCACGGTTTCTGATTCTGCGCGCGCCGTCGAGCCGGCGCCGCAACCGCCGCTGGTCACGCAGCGTGAGCTCGGGCAGGCGCGCGTGGAGTTCGGCGAGGGGAGATGTCAACGAAGGTGTTCCCATACTGCGACCAGAATACGTTCGGCCCACAGATCAGGAGCCAACCGCCCATGGTGCCCGACGTTCCGCACCCTGCGCACCTCAATATTCTCCGCCCTGTCCGGTGGGATACGGGCCGCTCCGGTGGGATGCGGGCCGGTCGAAGTGGACCGCCCGAGGATCAGCCGCGCCTCACCACCCTGCGGCGCCTCAGCAGCGCGAGCAGGCCGGCACCGGCGAGTACGGCGGCCCCGCCGGTCTCCCAGCCGAGCATCGAGCCCGGCAGGGTGCCGGACGTCTGCCGGGGGACGGCCTTCCAGTTCTCCGCCGCCCGCGCCGCGCCCCTGGCCAGGGCGAGACCGCCGCCCCCGGTGTTGGGGCCGTAGCCGTCGACCACGTAGAACTCCCCGTGGATGGTCCCGCCGTCACCGCGGCAGTCCACCTCCACGGTGTACGAACCGCTCCGCGCGCCGTAGTCCACCTGGGCCCAGCCGACGGCGACGCCGGAGTCGTCCTCCTCCAGCTCGGGCTCATCCTGGAAGGCGTCCGACTGGGCGAAGGCCGGTCCCCGGCAGTCGTACGCCGTGATCCTGAGGTCGGCCCCCGGCCCCGCCCGGTACGGCGAGAGCCTCACCTCCTCACCCTCTCCCGAGGCCGCGGCCGTCCCCGCCGCTCCGGCGGCCGTGAGGACCACCGCCCCGGTGACCACGATCCAGCGGGCCAGCACGCCAGTCGAGTGCATCACGTCTCTCCGCTTCCAGCAGATGCGATCTTGCTAACTCTCGCTACCTACCCAGGTAAGAGGGCGTGTCCGTCAAAGGAAGATCAAAATCTCAACGGCCTTTCCGGCATATGGCACAGGGCGACTACGGTGTCGCGGCGGCCATGGCGGCGCCCACGATGCCGGCCTCGTTCTGGAGGGTGGCCGGGACGACACGTGTGCGCACCTTCACCATGGGCAGGAACCTGTCGGATTTCCTGCTGACCCCGCCGCCGATGACGATCAGCGAGGGGGAGAACAGCGCCTCGACGCGCTGGAGATACTCCTCGACCCGCCCCGCCCACTTGCCCCAGCTCAGCTCGCCCTCCGTACGCGCGTGGTCGGAGGCCCGCCTCTCGGCGTCCTTGCCCCTGATCTCCAGGTGCCCCAGCTCGGTGTTGGGCACCAGGTGCCCGTCGACGAACAGGGCGCTGCCGATCCCCGTGCCGAAGGTCAGCACGAGCACCACGCCGGGCTGGTCGCGGGCCGAGCCCACCGCCATCTCGGCGATGCCCGCCGCGTCCGCGTCGTTGAGCACCACCACGGGCAGGCCCGTCGCCTTGGAGAACATCGCCCGCGCGTCCGTGCCGATCCACGACTCGTCCACGTTGGCCGCCGACCTCGTGACACCGTCGATCACGACTCCGGGGAAGGTCACCCCGACCGGTCCGGCCCAGTCGAAGTGCTCGACGATCCTCGCGACCACCTCGGTGACCGCCTTGGGCTTGGCCGGGGCGGGGGTCGGGATCCGCAGCCGCTCCCGGGTCAACTCCCCCATGGCGGTGTCCACCGGGGCACCTTTGATCCCCGATCCGCCGATGTCGATCCCCAGGGTCTCCATGACGCCCACCTCCTGTCCCGGGCTCCTTCCCCCTGATGGGCCGCTGATACTCGTCTGCAGTGAGCGGTCAACCGAACTGAAAGCGGTCCGTCACAAACTGCGGGATATCCCGACAGGAAAGGACCCCTCCGATGACGATCACTCGGCCCCTGGCCGGCCTCGCCCTGGCCGCCTTGATCGCCTTGGCCGCCCCGGTGGCCGCACAGGCCGCGACCGGCGCGCCGGACGCCGCCACCACCGCCGCCGCGTCCGCGACCCGGTGGGGCCCCTACGACGCGCCCGGTCACAAGGCCAGGGCGCTCGGCTCCCTGAAGGTCTCGGGCGAGGACCACCGGGACATCCCCGCCGCCGCGACCGCCCGGATCTCCGGCAGGCTCCACGACCTGACCGGCAAGGGCTCGACCTGCGGCTGGGCGGTCTTCCGCGTCACCTACCGGAGCCCGGACGGAAACCTGCCGTTCAAGCACCACAGCGTCCGCAACTGCTCCTACGGCACGCCCAAGCCCTTCACCTTCGCCTACCACGACGTCTACCAGGTCGAGCTCAAGGTCTGCGCCGAGGGCAGGGCGGCCAAGCCCTCGCTCAACTGCCTCTACGCCGGGAGCTGGAAGATCCTCTACCTGTCCAGGTGACCGTCCGCGACCGCCCTCGCGGGTTCGCCGCCCGCCGGGGCCGTCGTGGGTTCAGCCGCCGGTGACCGTGCCGTCGGCGAGATGAATGTGCCCGGTGGTGTGCACGGCGTCGAGCATCCGGCGGTCGTGGGTGACCAGCAGCAGCGTGCCGGGGTAGGCGGCGAGGGCGGACTCCAGCTGTTCGATCGCGGCCAGGTCCAGGTGGTTGGTCGGCTCGTCGAGAACGAGCAGGTTCACCCCCCGCGCCTGGAGCAGCGCGAGCGCGGCCCGGGTCCGCTCTCCCGGGGAGAGGGTCGCGGCCGGGCGCAGCACGTGCGCCGCGCGCAGCCCGAATTTGGCGAGCAGCGTACGGATCTCGGCGGGGGGCATGTCGCCCGCGGCGGCGCCGAAGGCGTCCATCAGCGGCTCGTCGCCGAGGAACAGCCCCCGCGCCTGGTCCACCTCGCCGACGACCACGCCGGGACCGAGTGAGGCGCTCCCCTCCTCCAGCGGGATCCGGCCGAGAAGCGCGGCCAGCAGCGTGGACTTGCCGGAGCCGTTGGCCCCGGTGATCGCCACCCGCTCGGCCCAGCCGATCTGCAGGTCCACCGGGCCGAGGGTGAAGGCGCCGCGCCGGACCACGGCGCCGCGCAGGGTCGCGACGACCGCGCCGGCCCGGGGCGCGACCGCGATCTCCATCCGGAGCTCCCACTCCTTGCGCGGCTCCTCGACCTCCTCCAGCCGCTCGATCATCCGCTCGGTCTGCCGGGCCTTGGCCGCCTGCTTCTCGCTCGTCTCGGTGCGGAGGTTCCGGCCGATCTTGTCGCCGTCGGGCGCCTTGCGCCGCGCGTTCTTGACGCCCTTCTCCATCCAGGCGCGCTGCGTCCTCGCCCGCTGGTTGAGCGCGGCGACGGTGCCGGCGAACTCCTCGTACTCGGCGCGGGCGTGCCGCCGGGCGACCTCCCGCTCGGCGAGGTACGCCTCGTAGCCGCCACCGTAGGCCCGGACCCGCTGCTGGGCGAGGTCGATCTCGACGATCCGGTTCACGGTCCTGGCCAGGAACTCGCGGTCGTGACTGACCAGAACCGTCCCGGCGCGCAACCCGGCGACGAAGCGCTCCAGCCGCTCCAGCCCGTCCAGGTCGAGGTCGTTGGTGGGTTCGTCCAGCAGGAACACGTCGTAGCGGCTGAGCAGCAGGGAGGCCATCCCGGCCCGGGCCGCCTGGCCTCCGGAGAGCGCCGTCATCGGCCGGTCCGGCTCCACCGCCAGGCCGAGTTCGGCGACGACCTCCTCGGCCCGTTCCTCCAGGTCGGCGCCGCCCAGGGCCAGCCATCTCTCCAGGCTCACGGCGTAGTCGTCGTCGGCTCCCGGGCGGCCCTCGACCAGTCCCTCGGTCGCGGTGTCCAGCGCGCGCTGGGCCCCGGCCACCCCGGTCCGCCTGGCGAGGAAGCCCGCGACCGTCTCCCCCGCCCGGCGCTCGCGCTCCTGGGGGAGGTAGCCGACCGAGGCCGTGGGCGGGCTGAGCCGCAGGGTGCCCTGCTCCGGGGGAAGCAGCCCGGCCAGGATCCTCATCAGGGTGGACTTGCCCGCCCCGTTCACGCCGACCAGGCCGATCACGTCACCGGGGGCGACGACCAGGTCCAGGCAGGAGAACAGTGCGCGGTCGCCGTGTCCCGCGGCGATCCCCTTGGCGACGATGGTGGCGCTCATGGGAAGACGCTACCTGTGATCCGCGGTCCCGGGCGCGCTCCGGTCCCGCCGCCGGGCGGACCGCCCCGTGTGTCCGGTCATCGGACGGCAGAGTCAACCCCATTCCCGACAAATCCGGCATATTTTACTTTAAGTCCCCAAAATTGGAGGGATTTCCCGGACAGGCCCTGACCTGCACCTTTACCGCGAAACGTTACTTGATGGAAACTTTGTCCATACTTTTTTGGGATTTGGAGCAACCTTTGCCCCGACAAACCTGTCTTATATAGGTGAAAGCGATCACTCCTGACCGCTTTCGACAACGGGGAGAGGGAACATCTTGATGAACCGAATCGCCGTCGGCCTGCTGTCCGCGGCGGTAGGGGGCTCGCTGCTCCTGTCCGCCGGGACGGCTTCCGCCGAGCGCACCGCCCTGAGCGTGCGCGTCGACAGCGTGAACCCCAACCCGGTCGTGGTTGAGAACGGCCGGGACACGGGGGTCACGATCGAGGTCCGCACGACGGAGGCGACCCGGGTCGAGCTCCGCCTCAAGCCGGTCTCCGACCGGTTCCGCGCCCAGGACGTCCGCGAGCCGAAGATCATGCACGAGGGTGATCTGTGGCGTTTCAGCACCAGCTTCGATGAGAACGACTTCGAAGGCCGCTGGCTTGCGATCGCCAACGCCTACGACAAGGACGGCAGGAAGGTGACCGACCAGGTCAACTTCTCCGTCAAGCAGGAGCAGCGGGAGAAGGCCGAGACCCGCCTGTCGAGCTTCCGTGCCGGCCCGCAGCCGGTCCGGAAGGGACGCTGGGTCTACTTCACCGGCCGCCTGCAGGTCGACGACGACCGGCGCTGGCAGGGCGTGGAGGACGAGGAGGTGGCGATCTACTTCCGTTCCAACGACTCCAACACCTGGAAGTGGGTCGCCTCCGGCGACACCGAGCGGAAGGGCAGGTTCAACGCCAGGGCCCGCGCTCTGAGGAGCGGCGAGTACCGCGCGGTCTTCGAGGGCAACGACGAACTCGACGAGAGCGCCAGCCGGTCGGCCTGGGTCCGGGTCTGGCGTCGATAACCCTCCGCGAAGAACCGGCGGCCCCCTCCATGGGGAACGGCGTCCACCCCCCGGCAGGCCCCGTACGGCACGGAGAGCCGGGATCCCCCGAGTTCTCCGGCTTCGGGGCCCGCCGGGGTTCCGCCGCCCGCACGAAGGGGAACGGCCCACGCCGCCTGTTCGCAGCACAACAACCGGTAATGCCTTCTACCAAAAATATTGCCTATGCCGACACATGGGGCATTACTCTCGGGCTAGAGATCTTCACTATTGTTCAGGCGGAGGGTGAACGTGGCCGACGAAGAGTGGACGCAACGCGGGATCGACGTCAACACTCCAAGCGTCGCCAGAATGTACGATTACTACCTCGGCGGTAAAGACAGCTTCTCGTCCGATCGCGTCGCCGCCGAGGAGATCCTCTCGATCGTGCCCGAGGTACGGATCGCCGCCAGGGAGAACCGGGCCTTTCTCCGCAGAGCCGTCAGGTTCCTGGCCCGGGCCGGGATCGACCAGTTCCTCGACATAGGCACCGGACTGCCCACCCAGGGCAACGTCCACGAGGTGGCGCAGCAGATCATCCCGGACGCCCGGGTCGCCTACGTCGACAACGACCCCATCGTCCTGGCCCACGCCAGGGCGCTCCTGCGCGGCATACGCGGCGAGGTCACAGTCGTCTCAGGCGATCTGCGACGGCCCGAGGAGATCCTGAACGCCCCGGAGATCAACAGGCATCTCGACTTCTCCAGGCCCGTGGCGGTGCTTCTCGTGGCCGTCATGCACTTCATCACCGAGGCCGACGACCCCCGGCGCATCCTCGCCACGCTGCGGGACGCCGTACCATCCGGCAGTTGCCTGGTCCTCTCCCACGGAACCCACGACCACTGGGCCGAGGCCGCGCAGAGGGGCGCCCAGGTCTACCGGCGGGCCAGCTCGCCCCTCGTCCTGCGCTCCCGCGGGGAGATCCTGGAACTGTTCGGCGGGTTCGAGCTGGTGGATCCGGGGCTCGTCTGGCTGCCCGAGTGGAGGCCCAGGGACCTCGCGTTCTACGACGACCCGTCGCAGGCCCTGATGGTGTGCGGAGTGGGCAGGAAGCTCTGACGCCGGTGGGCACGCCAGGCGGAGTGGCGGGTGACGGTGGTCTCCGGCCCGAAGGCGAAGTCCGGGTCGATCTGGGCGGTGAGATCCTCACCGGCCGCCTTGTTCGCCCACGCCTGCGCGTTGCGCAGATGGAAGTGCACCGCCTGGCGG
>NZ_JBEXUG010000035.1:0-62015 GCF_040614315.1 Streptosporangium sp. NPDC006007
CCGAGTTCCGATGTACGGCGTGCCGCCACGAGGCACACGCCGACGTCAACGCGGCGATCAACATCCTCAGGGCAGGGCTTGCCCTTCGCGACGCTGCGCAAGCGGCTTAGCGAGAAGCCGCCCTCTTTAAGGGGCGGAGGAGTCACAAGGCCATTCTCAATCACTAAACCGGCACAGGATCGTGATGCTGTTCCGTGTCGGCGGCGGAAGCGGATGGGAATACGCCGAGACGGTCCAGACCGGTCGTGACGGGCGTTTCCACACCGACGTTTCGGTCTACACCTCCTGCTACGGCCCCGGCGTGCCCGGGGCCGTGCCGCCCCGTCGTCAGGCCAGCGCGTGCACCGCCGCGCCGAACAGGGCGGGCATCCGGTGGGCCGCCGGGACGATCAACCTGGCAGACGTCCGGTGCCGGCGGGCCTCCAGCAGCGCCCCGGTGAGCAGCCGGTGACGGCGCGACAGCCGGAGCCAGGCGCTCTCGTACGAATGCGGAGCGTCGGCCCGCAGGCAGCGCACCAGCGCCTCCGCCGACAGCAGCGCCAGCGACACCCCCTCACCGGTGAGCGCGTCGATGTAACCGGCCGCGTCGCCGACCAGCAGCACCCGCCCGGCGACCCGGGAACGCACCCTCCGGCGCAGCGGCCCCGCACCCCGCACCGGGGTCGCCGCGGGCCCCTCCAGCCTGGCCGTGAGGGCGGGGAAATCCGTCAGATGCTCGCGGTAGCCCCGCCGCCGCGAGCTCAGCACGGCCACGCCGACCAGGTTCTCACCCACCGGCGTCACATACGCCTCGCCGTCCGCGGCCCAGTGCACCTCGACGAAGTCCGTCCAGGGCACGACGGGATAGTGCTGCCGCAGGCCGTACCGGCGCGGCCGGCGATCGGGTAGTTCCAGCCCCAGCAGGGCCCGCAGCGGGGAGTGCAGGCCGTCCGCGGCCACCAGCCAGCGGGCCCGCAGCCCCCCGGCCTCCACGGTGTGATCGTCCTGCCGTACCCCGTCCACCCGGCCGCAGAGCACCTTCACCCCCACCTCGGCCGCGCGGCGGGACAGCGCGGCGTGCAACGCGGTGCGCCGCACCCCCAGCCCGTGACCGGCGCGGAACGGCGCCTGGGCCTGACGCCTGCCGTCCAGGTAGCGGATCCCCCGCAGCGCCCGGCCCTGCACCGGCACGCCCAGCGACCACAGCGCGGCGGCCCCGCTGGGCATCAGCCCCTCGCCGCACGCCTTGTCCACCGGGCCGGGCCGAGGCTCGACCACGACCGCCTCCATGCCGGCCAGCGCCGCGTGGATGGCGGTGGCCAGGCCCGCGGGGCCTCCGCCGGAGATCAGGACGTCGATCACGCCGGCGCCCGCCCCGGAGACGAGGCCGATGCCTGGTCCGGCTCGGGCTCCCGATCCGGCTCGGGCTCCGGGTCCGGGACGAGCGTGGCCAGAGCCGCCTCCTCACATCCGACCCTCACCACCATGAGCGCGGCGTTGAGCACGGTGAAGGCCACCGCAGTGACCCAGGCGCCGTGCACCAGCGGCAGCGCCGCCCCCTCCACGGCCACCGCCACGTAGTTGGGGTGTCGCAGCCGGCGCAGCCGGTAGGGGCCGCGCGTCACCGGCGGCAGCCCCGGCACCACGATCACCTCGGTGTTCCAGCGCCGCCCCAGCGCGGCGACGCACCACCAGCGCAGCCCCTGCGCGGCGGCCACCAGGGCCAGCATCGGCCAGCCGAGCGCCGGAACGAAGGGCCGGTCGGCCAGGGCCGTCTCCAGCACGCACCCGGCCAGCAGGCCGGTGTGCAGGACGACCATCCACGGATAGTGGCCGCGCCCGTACACCACCCCGCCGCGAGCCAGACTCCAGCGCGCGTTACGGCGGGCGATCACCATCTCGGCAAGGCGCTCCACCCCGACCAGCAGGACGAGCGGGAGATACCACGACACCTGATCCCCTACCAGCGCAGCAGAACGAGTTCGGAACAGAAACCGGGGCCCATCGCGATCAGCAGCCCCGGCGTGCCCGGCGGCGGTGGCCGGAGGGCGAGGGTGTCCCGCAGGACGTGCAGCACGGAGGAGGAGGACAGGTTGCCCACCTCGGCCAGCGAGCACCAGGTCAGATCCAGCGCGCCCTCCGGCAGCCGGAGCGTCTCGGCGACGGCCTCCAGCACCTTCGGGCCCCCGGGATGGCACACCCAGGCCGTCACGTCCTCCGCCCGCAGCCCGTGGCCGGAGAGGAAACCGTGCACGTCGTCGGCCAGATGGGTCCGCACCACGTCCGGGACGCTCGCGTCGAGCACCACCCGGAAGCCGGTGTCGCCCACGTCCCAGCCCATCACGTGCTCGGAGCCGGGATACAGGTGGCTTTGGGTGGCCACCACGACCGGCCCCGGGCATCTCGGGCCCCCGCCGCGGCCGTACGGCACGGCGCCCGCGGCCTCCCCCCGCCCGCCGTGACCGTCCGGTGCCGGGGTGTTCACACTTCCCTCTCGCCCCTCACAGGTGTCCGGCGAGGCGGGGTGGGCGGCCCCGTTCCCCGGCTCCCGCCCGTCGCCGCAGGCCACGACCGCCGCGGCGCCGTCGCCGAACAGCGCCCCGGCGACCAGGTTCGCGGTGGAGGCGTCACCGCGCTGCAGGGTCAGCGAACACAGCTCGACGGAGAGCAGCACGGCCACGTGGTCCGGCCAGCCGCGCAGATAGTCGTGGAGGCGGGCGATCCCGGCCGCCCCCGCCACGCAGCCGAGCCCGAACACCGGCACCCGCTTCACATCGGGACGCAGCCCGAGCCGGCCGGCCAGCCTGGCGTCCACCGACGGCGCGGCCACGCCCGTCACGGAGGTGAACAGGATCATGTCCACGTCCTGGGGGGTGAGCCCGGCGGCCTCCAGCGCGCCGCCCACCGCCTCGGCGCCCAGCTCGACGGCGGACTCGACGAAGGCGGCGTTGGCCGTCCCGAAACCGTCCAGCTTGGCGTACTGGTCGAGCGGAAGCGCCAGATGGCGGGAGCGCACCCGCGCTCCGGCGTGCAACCGGTCGAGCAGCCGCCGGTCGGCCCCCTCGGGCAGGCACAGCCGCGCGAACGCGTCGGTGATCTCGCTCTGGGGGTAGCGGTTGGGCGGGAGCGCACCGCGGACAGCGGCGATTCG
This sequence comes from Streptosporangium sp. NPDC006007, assembly GCF_040614315.1. Lineage (NCBI taxonomy): Bacteria > Bacillati > Actinomycetota > Actinomycetes > Streptosporangiales > Streptosporangiaceae > Streptosporangium > Streptosporangium sp. NPDC006007. Next base: position 3,131 of record NZ_JBEXUG010000035.1, read on the forward strand.
CGTCATGTGGTGAATTACCCCCGAGCGGCGGACGGTACGGACACCTGCCTTGTGCCCATCTGCGCGTACGGCATGCCTCAACAGGCCGGCGGCGTCACAGCGCCACCACGCCTACCGTCGCTCCCACGACGGCCGGGCGGCCGGGTGGCCCTATGGTCGGGTGGTGGGGTGAGCGGTTCCACGGCGGATGGGCAGACGGACGGACCCATTACCAAACGAGTAGTTTTATGATCAGATAGGTGATTTCGTGACGAGCGGGCAGGCGGGCCGGGAAGGGACGCGCGGCCGAAGCCGGGGGACCGGGCTCCCGGCCGCGGTGGCGCTGGCACGGGCCTGCCACCCCGGGCCGACCGCGGCGGTCACCACCCTGGTGACCGCGCTGGCCGTGGCGGGCGGCCGTGACACGGCCGGATGCGTCCTGGTGGCCGCGGCCGTGCTCGCCGGTCAGCTCTCGATCGGCTGGTGCAACGACGCGGTGGACGCCGGACGGGACGCCGCCGCCGGCCGTACCGGCAAGCCGGTCGCAGAAGGCACGGTGAACGTGCGGGCGGTGTGGACCGCGGCCGTCGCCGCCCTGGTGCTCTGCGTGCCGCTCTCCCTGGCCTCCGGGCCGGCGGCCGGGGCCGTTCATCTCACCGGTGTCGTCGCCGCCTGGGCCTACGACCTGGGGCTGAAGGCCACCGCCCTGTCGTGGCTGCCCTACGCGGTGGGGTTCGGCGTGCTGCCGCCGTTCGTGACCCTGGGCCTGCCGGGCAGCCCGTGGGCCGCCTGGTGGGCGGTCCTCTCCGCGGCGCTGCTCGGCTGCGGGGCGCACCTGGCCAACGTGCTCCCCGACATCCCCGCCGACCTCGCGGCCGGGGTCCGGGGCTGGCCCCAGCGGCTCGGCGCCGCCCGGGTCCGGGCGCTGACCCCGCTGCCGCCGCTCCTGGCGACCGGGCTGCTCGTCTTCGGCCCGCCGGGACCACCCGGCACGGCGGGCTGGGCGGTGCTCACCGTGGCCGGGACGTTCGCCGCCGCGGGGGCCCTGCTCGGAGGAGGGGCACCCCGGATCCCCTTCGCGGCGGCCGTCGCCGTGGCGGCGGCCGACGTCGTCCTCCTGCTCACCCGGGCCACCGCGATCACCGCCCCCTGAGGGCCGCCACCGCCCGCACCGCCCCTTCCGTGGTTCCGTGCTCTTTTTATGGTCCTTTCCGGGGTCTTCGTGCCGAGTTTCACGCCGATTCGGCGAACCGGTGACGGCCAGGGCACCGGACGTATGGCGATCAGCCCTTGTAGTTGAAGACCTGGTGGAGGGTGTGCCGGATCTCGACCAGATCCTTCTGGTCCTCCATCACCCGGTCCACGTCCTTGTACGCCTCGGGGTGCTCGTCCACCAGGGCGGCGGCCCGGTCCGCGTTCCAGGTACGGCCGCGCATCGCCTCGGTCAGGGACTCGACGGACAGCTCCTGCTTCGCCCTGCTCCGCGACATCCTGCGGCCCGCCCCGTGGGAGCAGGAGTGGTACGACGACGCGTTGCCGAGACCGCGCACGATGTACGAGCGGGTGCCCATCGAGCCCGGGATCACGCCCTCGTCGCCGGTGTCGGCCTTGATGGCCCCCTTACGGGTGATCCACAGATTCTTGCCTCGGTGCTTCTCCTGCTGCGTGAAGTTGTGGTGGCAGTTGACGGTGCGGACCCGGGAGCCTTGGCCGACGACGCGGAACAGGGCGTCGGTCAGCACCTTGTCCATCCGGGCCCGCGAGGCCATGGCGTATCGCTGTGACCAGAGCATGTCCTCGATGTAGGCGGTGAACTCCGGGATGCCCTGCGCCAGATAGGCCAGGTCCGGGTCCTCCAGCCCGATGAAGTGGCGCCTCATCAGCCTCTTGGCCTCGGCGATGTGCCTGGTCGCCAGCTGGTTGCCGATGCCGCGAGACCCCGAGTGCAGCACCGTCCAGACCTGGTCGTTCTCGTCGAGGCAGACCTCGGCGAAGTGGTTGCCGGACCCGAGCGTGCCGAACTGGAGCGACACCGTCTTCTCCTGCTTGGAGGTCAGGTCGGTGTGCGGCAGGCCGAGGTCGTCCAGCGCGCGGTCCACGGCCCGGTCGTCGTGGCCCTTGCCGACACCCGCGGGGATCCGCTTCTCCACCAGCGGCATCAGGGCGTCAAGGGTGTCGGGGAGGTCGGCGGCGGTGAGCGTCGTCCGGGTCGCGACCATGCCGCAGCCGATGTCGACACCCACCGCGGCCGGAATGATCGCCCCTTCGGTGGGAATCACCGATCCGACCGTGGCGCCGATGCCGACGTGCGCATCCGGCATGAGGGCGACATGGCCCGCCACGAACGGCAGGCGGGCCGCACGGGCGGCCTGCTCGATCGCACCCCGATCGATGTCACTCGCCCATGACAGCAGATTCGGTGCGGGCTGGTTCGGCATGATAAATCTCCTCATCGGGTGAGATCAGTCTGCCGATGTTCACGATGAGATCCCACTGATTATTGGCCGTCGGCTGTCGACCGGCCGAATTCATTCGAACGGCCCCGGCCATTTGACGGCGGCGGAGTCCGGTCGGGTACGGCGCGCGACGACGCGGCGGTTCGCGCTCGTCCTCGCGGACCGGAGCGTCCTGCTCGGGGGCGGGCTGAAAGGGCCGGCCCGGCGCGTCGGCCGTCGGCGACGCCGCTGTCCCGGAGCCGTTCGTTCAGTCGGGTCCGGGGTGCCCGGAGGACGATTCCCGAGGTGGGACGGGTCTGCCGGGGGGATGGTTCTCGGGGGTGGGGGCCGGGTCGGGCGCGGGCTCGCCGGGGGGTTCCACGGGGTGTCCCGCGGGCTGCTGCGGGCGGGACCTTCTGGCCCTCTCCAGGCGCCGGTCGGCGACGAGGGTGCGGCGGAACAGCACGGCGACCACGAGGAGGATCAGGCCCGAGCCGACGAGGAAGGGGACGGTCTGGAGCGCGTCCTCGCCGGTTCCGGGGTCCCGCGCGGGAACATCGAGGACCCGGCTCGGGGCGTTTCGGCGTGTCCCGGAGGTCGCCGTCGCGTCGCCCGCACTTCCCGCCCCGGCGGAAACCACCGAGGGGGGTGTGGATTCCGGGTTTCTTGAAATGATATTTGTGGATTTCCTTTCCTGGGAAAGGGTGTTGAGTGGCCCTGGGAATCTGCCGGGATAATTCGGAGACGTTTCTCCGGCGCTCATTCGCGGTGCCGTGTCTTCGACGCCTCCGGTGCCTCCGGCGAGGGCGGGCCGGTGCTGGGGGCTCCGGGCGCGGCCGCCGTACGCGGCTGACGGCACCTCGCTGATCGGGCCGGACGGGAGATCGGTGGTGTGGGCGGGCGTGGAGGAAACGGCCATGAGGATGGGGGCCGCGAGGATCAGCTCGCGTATGAGTCTGCCCGGTACCAAGCTCACGTCGGTCCGGCTCCCTTCGCGCTGCGGAGGTTGTCGCTACGGATTATGAGCGTGTCATCTGCGCTTTCCGTGACACGGTGGGCGCTTGACACCAAAGTGTTACGCGATAAATAGACATATATCCATGAATCGCCTGAATAGCTGCTGATTAATTGCGGATGCGTTCATGGGGGCGGTGAAGCGGCCGGTGAAACAGGGGCCCCGGAAGGGGGGCGTGGCGCGGCCGGCCCGGACGGCCGGCCCCCGTGCCCGCGGGTGGGACGCCCGTGCCCGGTGGGGTGGGTGACGCCTTCGGGGAATCAACCGCCCGGCGATGATGTTGTCGCCCATAGGGAGTCTGATTTGTCGGCTAGGCGGGTGTGGCCTCTAGGCTGGCCTTTTGTGCGAATCGGGACATACGGCCGGATCGGGATGTATGGGAGGAGGTGACGCCCCGTGTTGCAGGACTCGTTCGGCCGGGTGGCGACTGATCTGCGGGTGTCCCTCACGGACCGCTGCAACCTGCGGTGCTCCTACTGCATGCCGCCCGAGGGCCTCGACTGGTTGCCCAAGCCCGAACTGCTGACCGCCGACGAGATCGTCCGGCTGGTCACCCTCGGAGTCGAACGGCTGGGCATCACCGAGGTCCGCTACACCGGTGGCGAGCCGCTGCTCCGCCGGGAGCTGGTGGACGTCGTGGCCCGCACCGCCGCGCTGGGTCCCGGCCCCCAGGTCTCGCTGACCACCAACGGCATCGGGCTCGCCCGGCTGGCCGCGCCGCTCGCCGAGGCGGGCCTGGACCGGGTGAACGTCTCCCTTGACACCCTCGACCGGGAGACGTTCACCAGGCTCGCCCACCGCGACCGGTTGACCGACGTGCTGGACGGCCTGGCCTCGGCCGCCGCGGCGGGGCTGCGCCCGGTCAAGGTCAACGCGGTCCTGATGCGCGGGATCAACGACCACGAGGCCGTCCCCCTGCTCCACTACTGCCTGGAGCGGGGGTATGAGCTCCGGTTCATCGAGCAGATGCCGCTCGACGCCCAGCACGGCTGGCGCCGGGAGAACATGGTCACGGCCGACGAGATCCTCGCGAGGTTGCGGGACTCCTTCGACCTGACGGACGACGACCCCGTGGAGCGTGGCAGCGCCCCGGCGGAGCTGTTCCTGATCGGCGGCGGACCGGCCAGGGTCGGGGTGATCGGTTCTGTGACCCGCCCGTTCTGCGGCACCTGTGATCGGGTACGGCTCACCGCCGACGGCCAGATCCGCAACTGCCTGTTCGCCACCGAGGATTCCGACCTGCGGGCCGCGATGCGCTCCGGCGCGGACGACGACGAGCTCGCCGGGCGCTGGCTGGCCGCGGTGCGGACCAAGAAGGCCGGGCACGGCATCGACGACCCGTCCTTCCTGCAACCGGCCCGCCCGATGTCGGCCATCGGCGGATGACCGTGCGGCACGACGCGTGCGTCCTGGCGGGCGGTCTCGCGAGACGCCTCGGCGGGAGTGACAAGCCCGGCCTCCGCGTCGGCGGGCGTCCGCTGATCGAGTCGGTGGCGGCGGCCGTACCGGAGGCGGAGAGGCTGATCGTCGTCGGAGCGCGCCGCCCCGGCCTGCCCCGGGCGATCTTCCGGCGGGAGGATCCGCCCGGCGGCGGCCCCGTTCCGGCGCTGCGGGCCGGGATGGCCGAGGTGGCCGCGCCGTGGGTGGCGCTGCTCGCCGCGGACCTGCCGTTCCTGACGGCCGGGCACGTGTCGGCCCTGCTGGCGGCCGCCGCGGAGGCGCCGGGGGCCGGAGCGGTGCTCGTCGACGACGACGGCCGGGAGCAGTGGCTCGCCGGTGTCTGGCGTACGGCGGAGCTGGCCCGCGCCCTGACCGGCTACGAGGGGCGGTCGTTGCACGGACTGCTCGCCCCGCTGACCCCCGCCGGGCTCCGTCTTCCCGGCAGGCCGTGGTTCGACTGCGACACAGCCGACGATCTGCGGCGTGCCCGGGGCGGTGAAGCCGGGGCCGGTGTCGGGGGAGGCGGCGGAGACGTGGGCGCCGGGGGCGGAGGATGATCCGGAGGTGAGGGGTGACCACGGACGAGGAGCGAGAGACGAGGAGTGACAGTTGAACGTGCTGGCCGAATGGACCGAGCTGGTCTGCCGGGAGCTGGGGGTCGACCCCGCCAGGATCGACAGGGACGAGCTGCTTGACCTGACCAAGGAGGTCGCCCACGGGGTGACCCGCCCGGCCGCGCCGCTGACCGCGTATCTCCTGGGACTGGCCCAGGGGGCGGGCTCGGCGCCGCAGGACGCGGTGGAGCGGCTGACCGCGCTGGCGCGTGACTGGGCGACGGCGGCCCGCGAAGAGGGCGAGGAGTAAAAGTCTGGGAAAAGGGCGACGCCGGGTGGTTACGGGGGCAAACCACCCGGCGTCGCTTCATCGGCGTTCCGACGGGGGCCCGGAACGCCGGCACCAGTGCCCCGACGGGGGACCAGGGCACTTGGTTAAAGCGTACACCTCCAACCCCTGCGATGCGTCAAGAGTTAGTCACGACCCGATCTCGCGTCGGTGGCGTGGTATCTCGTTCTGACTGTCATCCGTAACGTCGAAGGCACGCGGAGCCTGGCGTGGGGGGGCGTTGGCCCCGATCACGGCAACGTATGGCAAAAAGATCGCTCCCGCGAAAAGCAGCAGCCGTACGGGCAGCGGGGCGGGCACGGTGAAGGCCAGAACCAGGCATATCAGCCGGATTCCCATCTTGATGAAATAGCTCTTCTCGCGCTTGCCGATGTCCTCGCTCAGCGACGGCTGGGCATCGGTCACCTGATGCACCACCTGCCGCCTGGGCCATCTCCTCACCCCTCCAACCTAGACCTGGCCTCCGGCGGGTGTGAAAGTGCATGCGACCATGGCCTTCGGCAAGGAGGATGCGATGACGGATCGTACGTACCGGGTGACCGAGATCGTGGGCACGTCGGAGGAGAGTGTCGAGGCGGCCGTCCGCAACGGTGTCCGGCGGGCCGCGCAGACCCTGCGCCATCTCGACTGGTTCGAGATCACCGAGGTCAGAGGGCACATCGTCGACGGTGAGGTCGGCCACTTCCAGGTCGGCATGAAGGTGGGCTTCCGCCTTGAGGACACCTGACCCCCGCGTGGGCGCCCGCCCCGTGTTCCTGGCGGGCGCCCACGCGCCCGGCCGGCCCCGATCGTCCCGGGGGCGATCGGGGCCGGCCGCGGAGCGCGGGACTAGTTGGCCTGGCTGACCGTCGACATGTTGAAGTCGGGCACCCGGATCGGGGGCATGACGGTGCGGGTGAAGTAGTCGTTCCACTCACGCGGCAGGGTCTGCTCGGTGGCCCCGATCTCGGTGAGGCGGCGGAGCAGGTCCACCGGGCTCTCGTTGAAGCGGAAGTTGTTCACCTCGCCCACCACCTCCCCGTTCTCCACCAGGTACACGCCGTCCCGGGTCAGCCCGGTGAGCAGCAGACTCTGCGGGTCCACCTCGCGGATGTACCACAGGCAGGTGAGCAGCAGGCCGCGCTCGGTGGAGGCGATCATCTCCTCCAGCGAGCGGCCGCCCTCGGGACCCGTCATGATCAGGTTGTCGATCGCCGGGGTCGCCGGCAGTTCGGTCAGCTCGGCGGAGTACCTGGTCTGCAGCAGGCCGGCCAGCGTGCCGTCGGTGATCCAGTCCGTGGGCGCCAGCGGCAGGCCGTTGTCGAACACCGAACTCTGCCGGCTGGAGGCGTGCGCCACCACGAACGGCGCGCACTCGACGCCCGGCGCGACCGGGTCGCTGTGCAGGCGGATCGGGAGGGAGGACAGCGTCTCCCCGACGCGGGTGCCACCACCCGGCCTGGAGAAGACGGTGCGGCCCTCCATCGCGTCCCTGGCCCCGGCCGTCCAGTACAGGTAGATCATCAGGTCGGCCACCGCGGTCGGCGGCAGCAACGTCTCGTACCGCCCCGCCGGCAGGTCGATCCGGTTCTTCGCCCACTCCAGGCGCCGCGCCAGCGAGGCGTCCAGCGCGGCCACGTCCACGTCGGAGAAGTCGCGGGTGGCCACCCCCGTCCACGCCGAGCGCTTCATGTCGGGCGACTTGGCGTTGAGCTCCAGCCGGCCGGTGGGCTGGGTGTGACGGAGCCGGGTCCCCGTCGAGGTGCCCACGAAGGTGGTGGTGACGATGTGCTCGGCGAAGCCGTACAGTTTGCGGCCCCCCGCCTCGGCCGCGGCGAACGCCTCACCGAGCGCCGGGGCGAACGCGCCGAACACGCCGACGGAGGTGGGGGCGGCGGGCAGATCCCAGTCGGCGCAGCGGGTGCCCTCGATCAGGGGCCGGGCGTCCTCGGACGGCTGGGCGTCCTCCGCCGCGTGGTCGGCCGCCGCGACGACGTCGGCGAGCTGCTCGGGGCGCACCGCCGCCCGCGACACCACACCCACCCCTCGGCCCGCGATCGAGATCACGGTGAGCTGCGAGGAGCGGGCCACGCCGTTGGTGGTGAGCGTGTTGCCCGCGAACCGCAGGTTGGCGCTGGAGCCCTCGTCCACGATCACGACGGTGTCGTCGGCCGTGGAGAGGTCCAGAGCCCTCTCGATCATCTCCTGGGGGCTCATGCCACCTGCCCCGTGCCCTTCGGCTCGCCCGCTCACTTGCCACTCTCCTGCAGGGTGTTGAGGATGCGTACATCGTGGAAGAGGGCCGACGGGCAGCCGTGACTGACCGGGGCGACCTGGCCGGGCTGGCCCTTGCCGCAGTTGAACGCGCCGCCCAGCACGTAGGTCTGCGGCCCGCCGACGGCGGTCATCGACCGCCAGAAGTCGGTGGTCGTGGCCTGGTAGGCGACGTCACGGAGCTGACCGGCGAGCCTGCCGTTCTCGATCCGGTAGAACCGCTGCCCGGTGAACTGGAAGTTGTAGCGCTGCATGTCGATCGACCAGCTCTTGTCGCCCACGACGTAGATGCCGCGCTTCACCCCGGAGATGAGCTCCTCGGTGGACGGCCCACCGGGGGCGGGCAGCAGCGAGACGTTGGCCATGCGCTGAATCGGCGTGTGACCGGGGGAGTCGGCGAAGGCGCAGCCGTTGGAGGCGCCCAGGCCCTTCAGCCGCGCCATCCGCCGGTCGAGCTGGTAACCGGTGAGGACGCCGCCGGAGACGATGTCGAACCGCCGGGTCGCCACTCCCTCGTCGTCGTAGCCGATCGTCGACAGTCCGTGCTCCACCGTGCGGTCGCCGACGACGTTCATCATCGGCGAGCCGTACACCAGGGTGCCGAGCTGGTCGAAGGTGGCGAAGCTGGTCCCGGCGTAGGCCGCCTCGTAACCGAGGGCCCGGTCCAGTTCGGTGGCGTGCCCGATCGACTCGTGGATGGTCAGCCACAGGTTCGACGGGTCGACGACCAGGTCGTACAGCCCGGCCTCGACGGAGGGGGCCTTGAGTTTCTCGGCCAAATGCTCGGGGACGCGGGCCAGCTCGCCGGGGAAGTCCCAGGCGGTGCCGGTGAGATACTCATACCCCCGGCCGACCGGCGGGGCGAGCGTGCGCATGGACTCGAAGCGGCCGTCCTCGACCCGCATCGCCTCCAGCTGGGGGTGCAGCCGTACCCGCTGCTGGGTGGTGGAGGTTCCGGCCGTGTCGGCGTAGAACTTCTGCTCCTTGACCTGCATCAGCGCCGCCTGGACGTGGTCCACGCGAGGGTCGCCGAGCAGGCCGCCCGACCAGTCGGCGAGCAGGGCGACCTTGTCGCGCATCGGCACCTCGAACGGGTCGAGGTCGTACGCGGAGACCCAGGTGACATTGGAGTGGACCGGCTCGGGGGCCAGCTCGACGGGCTCGCGGTTGACGGCGGCGGAGACGACGGCCACCTCCACGGCCTGTTCGGCGACCCGCACGGCGGCCTCGGGAGTGAGCTCGATGCCGGCGGCGAAGCCCCAGGTGCCGTTCTTGACGACCCGTACGGCGTAGCCGAGGTCGTCGGCGTCGCTGGAGCCTTCGAGCCGGGCGTCGGACAGGCGCAGGGTCTCCGCGCGGATCCGTTCCAGCCGGAAATCCGCGTGCTCGGCGCCGAGGTCACGTGCGCGTTGCAGGGCTGCGTCCGCCAGCCGCCGCATGGGCAGGGCGAGGAAATCGGGATCGATCTGGCGCATGTCAACGATCCTAACCCTGTGATCTTGTTCCTCACGGACAAGTGGTTTACCCCCGGGTAGCCGATACCGTCAAAGACATGGCTCGATCTGTTCTCGTAACCGGCGGCAATCGCGGCATCGGCCTCGCGATCGCCCGCGAACTCGCCAGGACCGGTGACGCCGTCGCCGTGACCTACCGCTCAGGACAGCCCCCGGAGGGTCTGTTCGGCGTGCGATGCGATGTGACCAGCACGGCCGATGTCGATGCGGCGTTCGAGAAGGTCGAGGCCGAGCACGGCCCGGTCGAGGTGCTCGTCGCCAACGCGGGCATCACCAGGGACACGCTGCTGCCGATGATGAAGGAGGAGACCTTCACCGACGTCATCGACGCCAACCTGACCGGCGCCTACCGGGTGGCCAAGCGCGCCACGCGTGGCATGCTCCGGCTCAAGCGCGGCCGGATCGTGCTGATCTCCTCGGTGGTGGCCATGCTCGGCTCGGCCGGGCAGAGCAACTACGCCGCCTCCAAGGCCGGGATGATCGGCTTCGCCCGGTCCGTGGCCCGGGAGCTGGGCTCGCGGGGCATCACGGTCAACGTGGTCTCGCCGGGTTTCGTGGAGACCGACATGACGGCCGAGCTCGACGCCGCGCGCCAGGAGCAGATCCGCAAGAGCATCCCGCTGGGCCGCTACGCGTCCGCCGAGGAGATCGCACGCGTGGTCAGATTCCTGACCGGCGAGGACGCCGCCTACATCACCGGGGCCGTGATCCCGGTCGACGGCGGCCTGGGAATGGGGCACTGAGCATGGGAATCCTCGAAGGCAAGCGCATCCTGGTCACCGGTGTGCTGACCGACGCCTCCATCGCGTTCTCCGTCGCCAAGCTGGCACAGGAGGAGGGCGCGCGGGTGGTGCTGACCGGGTTCGGCCGGCTCAGCCTGGTCGAGCGCATCGCCAGGCGGCTGCCCGAGCCGCCGCCGGTGATCGAGCTGGACGTGCAGAGCACCGAGCACCTCGACTCGCTGGCCGACCGGGTCGGCGAGCACCTGGACGGGCTCGACGGCGTGGTGCACTCCATCGGCTTCGCCCCGCAGAGCTGTCTCGGCGGAAACTTCCTGAACACCTCGTGGGAGGACGTGGCGACCGCGCTGCACGTCTCGACCTACTCGTTCAAGTCGCTGGCCGTCGCCTGCCTGCCGCTGATGAAGGAGGGCGGCGCGGTCGTCGGGCTCGACTTCGACGCCAGCAGGGCGTGGCCGGTGTACGACTGGATGGGCGTGGCCAAGGCCGGTCTGGAGTCCTGCTCCCGCTACCTGGCCCGCGACCTCGGCAAGCACGGGATCCGGGTCAACCTGGTGGCGGCCGGGCCGCTGCGCACCATGGCCGCCAAGAGCATCCCGGGTTTCAAGGAGTTCGAGGACAGCTGGCCGGAGAAGGCGCCGCTCGGCTGGGACCTGGGTGACACCGTGCCGGCTGCCAGGGCGTGCCTGGCGCTGATGTCGGACTGGTTCCCGGCCACCACCGGTGAGATCGTGCACGTCGACGGCGGCGTGCACGCGATCGGCGGCTGAGCGGCCCGCGCCCGGGAGGGCTCAGGCCGTCCGGTGCCGTCTCGCCCGGAGCGGCTCAAGCGGTATCGACTTCTCGCCGGCCCGCCTGCTGTACAGCAGGCGGACGGCGAGGATCGCCGCGACCAGCAGTCCCGCGGTCAGCGCGGTGCCCAGGGGGTCGGGTGACCGGGTGGGCGTGACGGCTCCCCGCAACCTCTGCACGACCGGGCCCGCCGGCCAGAGCAGCTCCAGCCGGGGTGCCTCGGCGTCGATCACCGGCGGGCCGTCGGGGACCGCCGGCCCGTCCTCGTCCGCGGTGTCCGTGCGGGGAAGGGGCCGCGGCGGGCGCGGGTGCTCCTGCGGCGGCACCGGCCCGCCGTCGCGGTGGGGCCGCTGCCTGGTCCTCCGTGAGGGGCTGGGGCGCGGTGACGCCGACGGCCGCGCGGTCTCCTGGGGTACGGCCGCCTTCCCGGGGACGTCCGTCTCCCCGGGGGCGGAGGTCGCCGACTCCCCCGGGCACGTGGGGGAGTCCACCATCGGCGCGCAGACCTCGTCGAGGCTTTTGGGCGTCAGATCGCCGTCCTTGACCTCCAGGGCGGGAGTCTTGGCATCCGGCGTCGGGGCCGTGGTCGGCAGGGTGCCGTCCAGGTCGGTCCCGGCTGTTTCCGTGGTGGATCCGATGTCGGCCGGCGGAGGCGGGCCGCCCCCGGTGAGCCCGTTCACCACGTTGTTGACGGTGCCCACGGCCCTGCAGAGCCCGCCGGTCACCCCTCCCAGCAGGCCACCCCCACCGCACTCGTCCATCAGGGTGGCGGCGCTCGCGGGCCCGGCCACGACGGTGAGGAGCGCGCCCCCCAGCGTCAGCGCCAGCGCGCCGGCAGAGATCGCAATTCGCAATTGTCCCCCTTGCACATGCACATTGACGACGGAACCTCGCCGACACCCAGGTGCCCCTCCCGTCACCATTGACAGTTTTGTGGGAAGGTCGCGGTTTTCCAGGTAAAGTTGCGATTCGGTATTGAGTAGTGATACGCGAGATAGATTCTTGTTCTGGTGCCGGCGGCCCGGCCTCAGTCGGCCGAGACGTCGTCCAGCGCCTCCCTGATCTCCACCGGCAGAGTCAGGTCCTCGGCCTGGAGCACGCCGGCCAGCTGCGCGTGGGTGCGGGCGCCGACGATGGCGGAGGTCACCCCCGGCTGGTCGCGGACCCAGGACAGGGCGACCGAGAGCGGTGAGACGCCGAGCCCCTCGGCCGCGGTCGTCACCGACTCCACGACCCGGCGGCACCTCTCGTCCAGATAGGGGGTGACGAAGTCGGCGAAGTGCGGGGTCGCGGCCCGGGAGTCGGCGGGGATCCCGGTCCGGTACTTTCCGGTGAGCACCCCCCTGCCGAGCGGCGACCAGGCCAGCACCCCGGCGCCGATGTACTCGGCCGCCGCGATCAGCTCGCGTTCGGCCTCCCGGGCCAGCAGCGAGTACTCGACCTGGGCGGCCACGATCGGCACCCGGCCGGGAACCGTCCGCTGGCCGACGGCCGCCGCGGCGAGCTGCCAGCCGGTGTAGTCGCACACCCCGGCGTAGGCGGCCCGGCCGGAGGAGACGACGGCGTCCACCGTGGCCAGGGTCTCCTCCAGGGGCACGTCCGGGTCGAAGGCGTGTAGCTGCCACAGGTCCACCTCGTTGACCCCGAGCCGGGTCAGCGAGGCGTCGATGGCGGCGATCAGGTGCTTCCTGGAGGCGTCGCGCGGCCGGCGGCCGGCGGGGGTGAGCACGGCCTTGGTGGACAGCACCAGTTCCGAGCGCGGCACCGTGTCGCGGATAAGCCGTCCGAGCAGCCGCTCGGCCTCGCCGCCCGTGTAGACGTCGGCGGTGTCGATGAGGGTACCGCCGGCCTCGGTGAACGCCCGGAGCTGCGCCGCGGCCTCCTCCGCGCCGGTGTCACGTCCCCATGTCATCGTTCCCAGCCCGAGGCGGGATACCGACAGGCCGCTCCGGCCCACATAGCGCTGCTCCATGATCCGGCCAGGGTACCGCCCGGCCGGTTAAAAGTAGTGGAGTGAGGGCTGCAAGACTTGCCCGTGTGACGACCTTGCTGCTGGCCAGACACGGCCTGACCCACCTCACCGGCCCGGTTCTGGCCGGCTGGACCCCCGGCGTTCACCTCAGCGAGGCCGGGCGGGCTCAGGCGGAGGCGCTGGCCGTACGGCTGGCACCGCTGGAGCTGGACGCGATCGTCTCCAGCCCGCTGGAGCGCTGCCAGGAGACCGCCCAGGCCGTCGCCGGGGGACGGCGGGCGCGGGTGCTGACCGACGACCGGTTCGGGGAGTGCCGGTACGGCGACTGGACGGGGCGTCCGATCGGCGAGCTCGCCGGGGATCCGCTCTGGAAGGTGGTGCAGACCCATCCGAGCGCCGTGACGTTCCCCGGTGGAGAATCCCTGTCCGCCGTGCAGCACCGGGCGGTGAGCGCCGTCAGGGAGTGGAACGAGCGACTGGGGCCGGACGCCGTCTATCTGGTCTGTAGCCACGGAGACGTGATCAAGGCCATCGTGGCCGACGCGATGGGCTTGCATTTAGACCAGTTTCAGCGCATAACTGCCGATCCTGCGTCGCTCACTGCGATTCGCTACACCCCCTTGCGTCCCTTTGTGCTCAGGCTGAACGATTTAGGGGGAGATGTTGCCGGTCTCCGGCCTCCGGAGGGTTCGGAGGACGGGGACGGGGGAGAAAACCTCACCGGGAGCGACGCCGCAGTCGGCGGTGGAGCCGGGACCACGTAAGGTCGGGGCTATGCCGGTCTTCGACTACGACCCACCCGAGAGATTCGTGGCCGGTGCCGTGGGGCAACCGGGGTCACGGGCGTTCTTCCTCCAGGCCCGGGACCGGGGTCGCCTGACCACCGTCGGGCTGGAGAAGTTTCAGGTCGCCGCGCTGGCCGACCGGCTGGACGAGTTGCTCGACGAGGTGCTGAGGCGGAGCGGCGGCAGCGCCGGGGTGCCGGCCACCGCTCCCGCCGCGCTCACCGACAACGGTCCGCTCGACCTGCCGATCACTGAGGACTTCAAGGTGGGAACCATGGCCCTGACCTGGGACTCCGACACCTCGCAGGTGGTGATCGAGGCTCAGGAGGTCGCCGCGGAGGACGAGGCGTTCGAGCCGTCCCCGCTCGCCGGGTCCTCGCTGCTGCGCGTGCGCATCAGCGCCGGTGCGGCCAGGGCGTTCACCAAGCGCGCCCTGGCGCTTGTGGCGGCCGGCCGGCCGCCCTGCCCGCTCTGCGGCCGGCCGCTCGACGCGGAGGGACATATTTGTGTGCGGCTCAACGGTTACCGGGGTAGTAGCGCTTCACCGGGTGAAGGAGGCGAATGAGCGCCGAGAGTGAGTTCACGCTGAGTGCGGTTCCCGCGGCGGGGTTGGACGACGAGACCGCTCTGCGTCTGCTCCGTGACGGACGGCTGGAGGTCGCCGGCCGTCTGGTCGAGGCGACCAACATGACGCTCTACTGTTCGGTCCGGCTCGGCGACCTCACGGCGGCCTGCGTGTACAAGCCCGTGCGCGGGGAGCGCCCGCTCTGGGACTTCCCCGACGGCACCCTCGCCGCCCGCGAGGTGGCCGCCTTCGAGGTCTCGGCGGTGACCGGCTGGCGGATCGTTCCACCCACCGTCTACCGTGACGGCCCCTTCGGCCCCGGGATGTGCCAGCTCTGGATCGACGCCGACCCCGAGGCCGACCTGATGGTGCTGATCCGCAGCCGCCAGCCCGCCCTGCGGCGGATGACGGTCTTCGACGCCGTCGTCAACAACGCCGACCGGAAGGGCGGCCACCTGCTGCCGCTCGTCGACGGGCACGTCTACGGCGTCGACCACGGCGTCTCCTTCGCCGCCGAGGACAAACTCCGCACCGTCCTGTGGCAGTGGCGTGGCAAACCCCTGTCCCGTGAGGCCGTGAACGTCCTCGCCCGCCTGGAGCGCGACCTCGACCAGGGGCGCCTGGGCCACCGCCTCCGTGAGCTCCTCACCCGCGCCGAGGTGGAGGCGACCTGGTCCCGGGTCCGCAGGCTCCTGGACACCGGCCTGCACCCCCTGCCGTCGCGGGACTGGCCCGCCATTCCCTGGCCCCCGATCTAAGAGCGTTCCAGGCGGGGGCGATACCCTGCCGGGCATGTGCACGGTTGTCGTCAGCATCGATCCGGACGCCGAGGTCCCACTGATCCTGGTCGGTGCGCGTGACGGGCTCACCGACCGGCCGTGGAGTCCCCCGGGCCCGCACCGGCCGCCGGGCCCGATCGGCGGCCGCGACCTCAGGGCGGGCGGCACCCGGCCGGCCGGCGACCCCCGTGATCCGGCGGCCTTCCGCCGAGTCCTGCCGGAATGACCGGGCGCGTCCCGGTGGTTGAGAAAGTACCCCTTACCACCCACCGCCCCGGTCCGATCGGGGTGGTCTGTCTGCTGGATAGGCTCAACATATGCGATCGTGGTCTGTGCCGAAGGTCCCTCCGCTTCCCGGTGCCGGTGTCCCGCCGCGGCTGTTCGACACCGCGGCGGGAGAGATCGTCCCCACCCGGCCGGGGCCCACGGCGCGGATGTACGTCTGCGGCATCACGCCCTACGACGCCACCCATCTGGGGCACGCCAACACCTACCTCGCCTTCGACCTGGTCAACCGCGTCTGGCGAGACGCCGGCCACCAGGTCCACTTCACCCAGAACGCCACCGACGTGGACGATCCGCTCCTGGAGCGGGCCGAGCAGACCGGGCTCGACTGGCGCGAGCTGGCCGAGCGTGAGATCGAGCTGTTCCGGACCGACATGGAGGCGCTGCGGATCCTCCCGCCGCGTGAGTACGTCGCGGTGACCGAGGTGGTCGACCAGGTCGCCGAGCTCGTCGAGCGCCTGCGCGACAAGGGCGCCACCTACGACCTGGACGGGGACGTCTACTTCGACGTCGCCGCGGCGCCCAAGTTCGGCGCCGTCTCCGGATACTCCGAGGGTCTGATGCTCACCCTGTCCGGCGAGCGTGGCGGCGACCCCGGCAGGCCCGGCAAGAAGCACCCGCTCGACTGGCTGCTCTGGCGTGCCGAACGGCCTGGAGAGCCGTCCTGGCCTTCGCGCCTCGGCCGGGGCAGGCCGGGCTGGCACGTCGAGTGCACCGCGATCGCCCTGGCCAACCTCGGCGGCGGTTTCGACGTGGCGGGCGGTGGCTCCGACCTGATCTTCCCGCACCACGAGTGCGGCGCCCACGAGGGTCACGTCGCCTCCGGCGAGTGGCCCTTCGCCAGGGCCTACGTGCACGCGGGCATGGTGGCCCTGGACGGTGAGAAGATGTCCAAGTCCAAGGGCAACCTGGTCTTCGTCTCCAGGCTCCGCGGGCAGATCGACCCGATGGCCGTCCGGCTGGCCCTGCTGGCGCATCACTACCGCGCCGACTGGGAGTGGACCGCGGACCAGTCGGCCTCCGCCGAGGCACGGCTCGCGCGCTGGCGCTCGGCCGCCGGACTGCGGACCGGCCCCGAGGCGGGGAGCGTGCTTGAGGAGGTCCGTGCCCGGCTGGCCGACGACCTGGACGCCCCCGGAGCGCTCGCGGTCATCGACGGCTGGGCCGAGCGGGCGCTGGCCGGGGGCGGCACCGACCCGGGGGCGCCCGCACTCGTCGGGGACGTCGCGGACGCCCTGCTGGGCGTCGAGCTCTGAGAGGGGCTCCCGGGGTCGGGCCCTGAGAGCGAGGTTTCGGCGGCGGGCGCCCCGAGAACGCGCCCGAGCGGGCTCCTGATCCGCCCGGGGAGGGCGGCAGGGGTCCGTGAAGGGGGTGCGGCGGTGGACGTCTCCGAGGGGGAGAACGCCGGGGAAAGCATCTGGGCCCGCACCGCCGAAGCGGTGCGGGCCCAGACTGAAGCGTGCAGATCAGGTCAGCTGACCTGATCTCCTGAGTTCAGATCAGAGAACCTGAACCTGGTCGGCCTGCGGACCCTTCTGGCCCTGCGTGGTGACGAAGCTGACACGCTGGTTCTCCTCCAGGCTGCGGTAGCCGCCGGAGTTGATGGCCGAGTAGTGCACGAAGACATCGGCGGTGCCGTCGTCCGGCGCGATGAATCCGAAGCCCTTTTCGGCATTGAACCACTTAACGGTGCCCTCAGACAAAACTACTTCTCCTCATTGGGAGCCTCACCGAACCGCCAGGTCGGCGGCTCGGGGCTGCGTTGCGGACCCTACCATGCACCCGCGGAAACCATCCGGAGAAAGCTGGAATGCCCGCTGTCGGCGGACCTCATTAAGCACTTGAGATGATAAGGCTGGACTGAGAACTACGACTGCAACCAAGGAAGTCTATCGAAGTGGACTCCGAGACGCAAGTCACGGGATGGCGGCGAGGAAGCGCTCCCGCTCGTCCTCCGGGAGCCGGTCGACGAAGAGGACGCCGTCGAGATGGTCGGCCTCGTGCTGAAGGACCCGGGCGAACGTGCCCAGCGCCCGGAGGGTGACGGACTTGCCGAACATGTCGCGGGCCCGGACGGTGGTCATGTAAGAGCGCTCCAGGGGCCACCAGAGGCCGGGGGCCGACAGGCACGCCTCGTCGGCCGTGATCTTCCGCTCGGACAGCTCAAGACGCGGGTTGACCAGGTGGCCGGACCTGCCGTCCAGCTCGTAGACGACGACCCGGAGCGGGACGCCGATCTGCGGGGCGGCCAGGCCCGCGCGGCCGGCGCCGGCCCGCACGGTGGCCTGCAGGGACTTGACCAGCCCGCGCAGCTCGCGGTCGAAGGTGGTCACCGGCTCCGCCACGGTCCTCAGCACCGGATCGGCGAAAAGTCGGATCGGCTGAACGGCCACGCGCACTCCCCGAGGCGACGAGATGACACGAACAAGGTTCCCATTGTCGCATCGCCTCAATCGCGGCCGACGCGATCACCCGGGGGCGAGTGGCGCCTCGCCTTCCCCGCGGACGCGTTCCAGCCTCAGCTCCCGGACGATCTCCTCGGCGCTGTCGTCCCGCGAGGGCAGGCAGTCGGCGCCGATGAACGTCTCGTAGTAGGCGTGCCGGAAACACCCGGCCAGCAGCAGCCGGGCGCTGGCGAGCGGGTCGACCTCGGGGGAGATCCGGCCCGCCCGCCGCTCGGCCGTCAGGTACTCGGCCAGCGGCACCACCTCCGACATGAAGCCGATGTCGCTGTCGCGCATCGCCTCGCGGAAGCGGACGGTGACCGAGGGCGAGGTGAAGGCGGGCAGCGCCGCGCTCTGGACCTCGGAGTAGTAGTCGATGCCGGCCCGTGTGATGGGCAGCAGGTTGTCGTTCACCCGCCCCTTGCCGACGAGATACATCAGATCGTCGAGAATGCGGAGCCAGACGGGCAGGCGGTCCTGGAGCAGGGCGAGGAACATGTCGACCGCCTGCCCGGGGGAGGTGCCCGGCAGACGCGGATAGGAGGGGGCGTTCTCGCCGTCCTCACGTTTCATGAATACGGCCATCTCAAGAACGCGGCGGCGCGTTTCCTGTGCTTTCTGGTGCGGGTCGAGCTGTGGAGTGGCCATGGTCGCCCTAACGTGCGCTGTCACGCGGACAGTGTTCGGCGCGGTGACGGGGCCGTTCACCGGTTTTACAGAGGGTGTGTTTCTTCCGGAGGCGCGGTCGTCGCGGACCGGCCTGCCGACTACCGGTCCGGTGCAGTCCAGGCGGACCCGGATGGGCACCGATTATCACTCTAGACCAGTTAAAAAAGGAGTAAATAACTATAACTATGTTCTGTGTGTTTCGGTCATGGCCGGCGCGCTGTACTCAGCCGTCGCCGTCACGATCACGGTCACGGCGGCGGAGATAACGCTCGAACTCCGCGGCGATGGCGTCGCCGCTCGCCTCCGGCAACTCGGCGGCGTCCTTGCGCTCCTCAAGCTCCTTGACATACTCGGCCACCTCGGTGTCCTGGGACGCCAGCTCGTCCACGCCGTGCTCCCAAGCGCGTGACTCCTCCGCCAGCCCGCCCAGCGGCATCGGGATGTCCAGCAGGTCCTCCATGCGGCTCAGCAGCGCCATGGTGGCCTTGGGGTTGGGTGGCTGGGCGACGTAGTGCGGCACCGACGCCCAGAGCGAGACCGCGTGCACCCCCGCGCTCCCCAGGGCGTGCTGGAGCACGCCGACGATGCCGGTGGGGCCCTCGTAGCGGCTCAGCTCCAGGTTGATCGCCCGGGCCAGGCCCTCGTCGGTCGCCGAGCCCACGATCGGCACCGGACGGGTGTGCGGGGAGTCGTTGAGCAGCGCGCCGAGCAGCACCGCCAGCTCCACCCCGAGCTCGCGGCAGGCCGTCACGATCTCCTCGCAGAACGCGCGCCACCGCATGTTGGGCTCGATGCCGTGCAGCAGCACCACATCGCGGTCGGCGCCCGGCGGCCGGGCCACGGACAGCCTGGTGGTCGGCCAGGTGATGGACCGGGTCAGGCCCTCGCCCATCTCCACGACGGGACGCGTCACCTGAAAGTCGTAGTACTCCTCGGGGTCGAAGGAGACCAGCGGGGTCGCCTTCCACTCGTTTTCGAGGTGTGCGATCACTCCGCTCGAAGCCTCGCCCGCATCGTTCCACCCCTCGAACGCGGCGATCAGCACCGGCTCGACGAGCTCGGGTAGACCTTCGAGTTCGATCACGCGCGGCCTCCTCTATGCCTCGCCGTACTATCCCGCTAAGCCTATGCGGTGAGGGGGGGCTTTACGTCACCTTCCTCAGGTGGTGTGACCGGGCGGGGTGTTCCGGCCGGCCTGTCGTGACACGCCCGGGGGGCGGAGGGAGGCCGGTGCCCGCCGGGCCGCCACAGGAGGGCGTCGTGCGGCATTTCGCCTGAAGTACTGGACTAAATGGTCAATTGGTGCCATGAACGGTAACGGCGTGGAGCTTCCCAGTACTCTTGTCCCCATGACAAGCACCCCGTCTTTCCGTGAAGTCCTGGCCGAGCGAGTGATGGTCGCCGACGGGGCCATGGGGACGATGCTTCAGGCCCACGACGTGACCCTCGACGACTTCGAGGGTCACGAGGGCTGCAACGAGGTTCTCAACGTGACCCGGCCCGACATCGTCCGTGCCGTGCACGACGCCTACTTCGAGGTCGGCGTCGACTGCGTCGAGACCAACACCTTCGGGGCCAACCTGGCCGCCCTGGGGGAGTACGACATCCCCGAGCGTGTCTTCGCCTACTCCGAGGCCGGGGCCCGCATCGCCAGGGAGGCCGCCGACCGCTGGACGACCCCCGACCGGCCGCGTTACGTGCTCGGCTCGATCGGCCCGGGCACCAAGCTGCCCACCCTCGGGCACAAGCCGTACGCCGTGCTGCGCGACGCCTACCACGACAACGCGGCCGGTCTGATCTCCGGTGGCGCCGACGCGCTGATCATCGAGACCGCCCAGGACCTGCTCCAGGTCAAGGCCGCCGTGATCGGGTCCAGGCGGGCCGTCGCCGACGCCGGCCGGGATGTGCCGATCATCGCCCAGGTGACCATCGAGACCAACGGCGCGATGCTGCTCGGCTCGGAGATCGGCGCGGCGCTCACCGCGATCGAGCCGCTCGGCGTCGACGTCATCGGGCTCAACTGCGCCACCGGCCCCGCCGAGATGAGCGAGCACCTGCGCTACCTCGCCCACCACGCGCGCGTGCGCCTTTCCTGCATGCCCAACGCCGGTCTGCCCGTGCTCACCTCCGACGGCGCCTACTACCCGCTCAGCCCGCAGGAGCTGGCCTCCGCCCACGAGACCTTCGCCCGCGACTACGGTCTGTCGCTCGTCGGCGGCTGCTGCGGCACCACGCCGGAGCACATGCGCCAGGTGGTCGAGCGGGTGCGCGGCAGGGAGGTGGTGGCGCGCCGTCCGCGCCCCGAGGCCGGGGCGGCCTCGCTCTACCAGAGCGTCCCCTTCCGCCAGGACACCTCCTACCTGGCCATCGGTGAGCGCACCAACGCCAACGGCTCCAAGGCGTTCCGCGAGGCGATGCTCTCCGCGAACTGGGAGGAGTGCGTGGAGATCGCCCGGACGCAGGCCCGCGAGGGCGCGCACATGCTGGACCTGTGCGTCGACTACGTCGGCCGCGACGGCGCCGGCGACATGAGGGAGCTGGCCTTCCGCTTCGCCACCGCCTCCACGCTGCCGATCGTGCTCGACTCCACCGAGCCCGCCGTGCTGGAGGCCGGCCTGGAGATGCTCGGCGGGCGCGCGGTCGTCAACTCGGTCAACTACGAGGACGGCGCCGGCCCCGAGTCGCGGTTCTACAAGATCATGAAGCTGGTCCGCGAGCACGGCGCCGCCGTGACCGTCATGGCCATCGACGAGCAGGGGCAGGCCCGCACCGCCGAGGACAAGGTCAGGATCGCCGTCCGGACCATCGAGGACCTCAAGCGCGACTGGGGGATGAGGGTCGAGGACATCATGGTCGACACCCTCACCTTCCCCATCGCCACCGGTCAGGAGGAGACACGCCGCGACGGCCTGGAGACCATCGAGGCGATCAAGGAGATGAAGCGCCGCTACCCCGGCGTGCAGACCGTCCTCGGCCTGTCCAACATCTCCTTCGGCCTCAACCCGGCCGCGCGCATCGTCTTGAACAGCGTCTTCCTCAACGAGTGCGTGAACGCCGGCCTCGACTCGGCCATCGTGCACGCCTCCAAGATCCTGCCGATGTCGCGCATCCCCGAAGAGCAGCGCCAGGTCGCCCTGGACATGGTCTACGACCGGCGCCGTGAGGGCTACGACCCGCTGCAGCGGTTCATGGAGCTGTTCGAGGGCGTGGACGCCGCCTCGGTCAAGGCCGACAGGGCCGCCGAACTGCTCGGCCTGCCGCTGTGGGAGCGGCTCAAGCGCCGCATCGTCGACGGCGAGCGCAAGGGCCTGGAGGCCGACCTTGAGGAGGCCCTCGCCCGGCGCCCGGCGCTGGAGATCGTCAACGACGTGCTGCTGGACGGCATGAAGACCGTCGGCGAGCTGTTCGGCTCCGGTCAGATGCAGCTGCCGTTCGTGCTGCAGTCGGCCGAGGTGATGAAGATCTCCGTGGCCTACCTCGAACCCCACATGGAGCGGGTCGACGGTGAGACCAAGGGGCGCATCGTGCTGGCCACGGTCAAGGGCGACGTGCACGACATCGGCAAGAACCTGGTGGACATCATCCTGTCCAACAACGGCTACGAGGTCGTCAACCTCGGCATCAAGCAGCCGGTGTCGGCGATCCTGGAGGCGGCCGAGGAGAGGAAGGCCGACGTCATCGGCATGTCCGGGCTGCTGGTGAAGTCCACGGTCGTCATGCGGGAGAACCTGGAGGAGATGAACTCCCGGGGCATCTCGGAGAAGTACCCCGTGCTGCTCGGCGGTGCCGCGCTGACCCGTGCCTACGTCGAACAGGACCTCGCCGAGATCTTCCGGGGCGAGGTCCGCTACGCCCGCGACGCCTTCGAGGGGCTGCGCCTGATGGACGCCTTCATGGCGGTCAAGCGCGGCGAGGAGGGCGCGACCCTGCCCGCGCTGCGCGAGCGGCGCGTCAAGACCGGCGCCAAGCTGGCCAGGACCCCGATCGAGGACCTGCCGGCCCGCTCCGACGTGGCCGTCGACAATCCGGTCCCGAAGGCGCCCTTCCATGGAGACCGCCTCGTCAAGGGCATTCCACTCGCCGACTACGCCGCGTTCCTGGACGAGCGGGCCACCTTCATGGGCCAGTGGGGTCTCAAGGCGGCGCGGGGCGGCGCCGGGCCCTCCTACGAGGAGCTGGTCGAGACCGAGGGGCGGCCACGCCTGCGGATGTGGCTGGAGCGGATGCAGACCGAGGGCCTGCTGGAGGCGGCCGTCGCTTACGGCTACTTCCCGTGCGTCAGCGACGGCGACTCGCTGATCATCCTGGACGACGCGGGCAACGAGCGGACCCGGTTCACCTTCCCGCGTCAGCGGCGCGACCGGCACCTGTGCCTGTCCGACTTCTTCCGCCCGAAGGACTCCGGCGAGGTCGACGTGGTCGCCTTCCAGGTCGCGACGATGGGCAACAAGATCTCCGAGGCCACCGCCGAGCTGTTCGCCAAGGACGCCTACCGCGACTACCTGGAGCTGCACGGCCTGTCGGTGCAGCTCACCGAGGCGCTGGCCGAGTACTGGCACGCGCGGGTCCGCTCCGAGCTCGGGATCGGCGGCGACGAGTCGCTGGAGGACATGCTGAAGGTCAACGTCAACGGCTGCCGTTACTCCTTCGGCTATCCCGCCTGCCCGCACCTGGAGGACCAGGTTCAGCTCATGGGGCTGATCGACCCCACCAGGATCGGCGTGAACCTGTCGGAGGAGTTCCAGCTCCACCCGGAGCAGTCGACCTCCGCGCTGATCGTCCACCATCCCGAGGCCAGTTACTTCAACGTCTGACCACGGGGGGACCTCGGGGGACTTTCCGGGACATGGACGCGGTGCTCTTCGACATGGACGGGCTTCTCGTGGACAGCGAGAAGATCTGGTTCCAGGTCGAGACCGAGGTGATGGGGCGGCTCGGCGGCGAGTGGGGCCCCGCCGACCAGGCGCGCCTGGTCGGCGGTTCCATGAGGTCCACGGTGGCCTACATGCTCGGGCTCTCCGGCTCAGGCGCCGATCCGGAGCGTGTGGCGGCCTGGATGCTGGAGGGCATGACCCGCAGGCTCGCCGGCGGCGTGGAGCTGATGCCAGGCGCCGCCGAGCTGCTCACCGCCGTACGGCGGGCGAGCCTGCCCACCGCGCTGGTCACCTCCTCGGCGCGCCCGATCGCCGAGGCGTGCCTGGACGGCATGGGCAGGCACCACTTCGACCACGTGGTGACCGGCGACGACGTAACGAGGGCCAAACCCAGCCCCGAGCCCTACCGGAGGGCCGCCCGGCTGCTGGGCGTGGCCACGGCCCGCTGCGTCGCGCTGGAGGACTCCCCGAACGGGGTGGCCTCGGCCACCGCCGCGGGCTGCCGGGTGGTGGCGGTGCCGAGCGTGCTGCCGATCCCGGCCGCCCCCGGGCGCCTCGTCGTGCGGTCGCTGCGGGAGGTCGACGTCCAGGTGCTCCGGAGGCTGTCGGCCACCGGCCTGTGACCGGCCAGGCCGGGGACGCCCCGCGGCCCGCCGGGCCCCTGAGGGGAGCCGGCCCCGGGATAGGGCGGACCGGCACCCTGAGGGGGACCCCCTCGCCGAGGACGGCGACCCCTAGGGGACGGGCCCCTCCTGGGGGAGGAGGAACGGCTCCGCCCCGGCGTGCCAGGATGGATCGGGTAAGCCGACACGAGGGACGGTCCACTATGACGTTCGACCAGATCGCCTGGTTGCCGCTCTGCGCCGGGACGACCGGGGTGGGGCTGGTGCTGAGTTTCCTGCTGATGCGCCGCAGGGGGGCCGTGGCAGGGGTGCGCGGTGTGGCCTGGTCGCTGCTGCCGCTGGCGGCCTATCTGACCGGCGCGCTGCCCGCCCTGTGGCAGGTCGGTACGGCGGTCACCGGGTTCTTCGCGGGACTGGTCCTCAGCCCCACGGTGTGGGCAGGGGTGGCCGTGACCGGGCTGTCGGCGCTGTTGTTCCTGGTCTCCGGGGTGCTGCGCCGCCGCCGCACCGCCGGACCGCAGGCCGCGCCGGTGACCGGCGGCGGCGCCGGGCCCGGCGTTCCCGCCGCGCCGGGCGCCGTCGCCCAGACCCGGCCTCAGACCCGGCCTCAGACCGCGCCCCAGCCGGCCCGGTCGCAGCCGCGCAAGGCCGCGCCCGCCGCGAAGCCGGCCGCCGACGACGACTTCTCCGATATCGAGGACATCCTCAAGCGGCGCGGAATCGGGTGACGCTCCGTCACCTTCCGGTGCAGTGTCACGAACCCGAGACACAAGCCCAACGGCTCCCAGACATTCTCCTCAAGATCAGAACAAATGAATTTCGCGTGAATCACAGTTGAGCCACATAGCGCCGCCGGGGACTAGTCAGCGCAGATCAGCCCATAGATTCTGCGTCACGGGACCGTGAAAACAGTCCATAGACTTCATTACGCGCTGCCCGACCCGGGGCGCGTTTTCGGACAACGTCGTCTGGGATCCAGGGGGCTACTGTATGACCGCACCGCTCGATGTCTCCGGCCAGGCCATGGAGGCCCAGCCCGAGGCCGTTCTCCAAGGGGCGGGCGGAAAGGCCATCGAAGGCCGTTCGCTCGGTCGGATCGCGTGGATACGGCTCAAGCGTGACAAGGCGGCGATTCTCGGCGCCTTCATCGTGGTCTTCCTGACCTTGATAGCGGTCTTCGCCGAGCGCCCCTTCGGCGGCCTGGTCGCGCTGTTCGGTGACTCGCCGAGCATGCCCAACAACGACCTCATCGACCCGCTGACCAGTGCCCCGATCGCCTCCTGGGGCGGGATCAGCCTGGAGCATCCGTTCGGCCTGGAGCCGGTCAACGGCCGCGACCTGTTCGCCCGGATCCTCTCCGGCGCCCAGATCTCGCTGCTGGTGGCCTTCCTGTCCACCCTGCTCTCCGTGGTGATCGGCGCGCTGCTGGGGGTGTTCGCCGGCTTCTTCGGCGGATGGGTCGACACGGTCATCAGCCGGCTGATGGACGTCTTCCTGGCGTTTCCGCTGCTGCTGTTCGCGATCGCCATCGTGGGCGCGCTGCCCGACCAGGCCCTCGGGCTCAAGGGCAACGGCCTGAGGATCGCGGTGATCGTGTTCATCATCGGCTTCTTCAGCTGGCCCTACATCGCGCGCATCGTGCGCGGCCAGACCCTGTCGCTGCGCGAACGCGAGTTCGTCGACGCGGCACGGTCGCTCGGCGCGGGGAACTCCTCCATCATCTTCCGCGAGATGCTCCCGAATCTGGTGGCGCCGATCCTCGTCTACGCGACGCTCCTCATCCCCACCAACATCCTGTTCGAGGCCGCGCTGTCGTTCCTCGGCGTGGGCGTGAACGAACCCCAGGCCTCCTGGGGAGGCATGCTCACCCGGGCGGTGGACTACTACCAGATCGCTCCGCATTTCATGATTGTTCCGGGTCTTGCGATCTTTATCACCGTGATGGCCTTCAACCTGCTGGGCGACGGGCTTCGGGACGCCCTCGATCCGCGCGCCCGGTAGCGAAAACCCGACTGTCTCTCCATATCACCATCACTCATGACAAGGGGTGTACCACCACGATGAGGAAGACCAACGCCCTCGCGCTCGCCGCGCTGGGTACCGCGCTGACCATGGGTCTCGCCGCTTGTGGCGGCTCGGCCGGTGGCGGTGGCAACACGTCCTCCGGGAACAACGCCACCGGCGGCGCGGCCTCCACGGCCAAGCACAACGACGCGTACACCAAGGTCGTCAACCCGTCCGAGGCCAAGGGCGGGACACTGAAGTTCGCGCTGTCGGACGAGCCCGACTCGATGGACCCGGGCAACACCTACTACGCCTGGAACTGGAACTTCTCGCGGCTGTACGCCCGCCCGCTGATGACCTACACCGCCCAGCCCGGCGACGCCGGCCTGAAGCTGGTCCCGGACCTCGCGGAGGGGCCCGGCGAGGTCAGCGCCGACGGAAAGAGCTGGACCTACAAGCTCAAGAAGGGCATCAAGTACGACGACGGCACCGAGGTCAAGGCCACCGACGTCAAGTACGCCATCGCCCGCAGCAACTTCACCGACGAGCTCACCGACGGTCCGAAGTACTTCGCGCAGTACCTCGACGCCGGCGGTTACAAGGGTCCCTACAAGGACAAGGACCTCAACGACTTCAAGGGTGTCGAGACCCCGGACGACCACACCGTCGTCTTCAAGCTCAAGGCCCCGTTCTCGGAGTTCGACTTCCTGGTCGCCAACCCGCAGTCCGCGCCGGTCCCGCAGGCCAAGGACACCGGTGTCGACTACGAGAAGACCGTCGCCTCGACCGGCCCCTACAAGTTCGAGAGCCACGAGGTCGGCAAGCAGCTCAACCTCGTCAAGAACGAGAACTGGGACCAGGCCACCGACACCACCCGCAAGCAGCTGCCCGACCGCATCGAGGTGCAGTTCAAGCAGAACGCCGAGGACATCGACAACCGCCTGATGGCCGGGCAGATCCAGGTCGACCTGGCCGGTACCGGCCTGCAGTCCGCGGGCAGGGCGAAGGTCGTTCAGGATGCCGCCAAGAAGGACTCCACGGACAACCCCTTCACGCCGTTCAACCGCTACGCGATGCTCTCCACCGCGGTGAAGCCGTTCGACAACATCGACTGCCGCAAGGCCGTGCAGTACGCCACCGACAAGGTCGCGACCCAGGCGCCGTGGGGCGGCCCGCTCGGCGGCGAGATCGGCACCACCGCGATGACCCCGACCACGGTCGGCTACAAGCAGTTCGACCTCTACCCGAACGGCGCCGACCACAAGGGCGACGTGGCCAAGGCCAAGGAGCACCTGGCGGCCTGCGGCCAGCCGAACGGCTTCGAGACCAACATCGCGGTCCGCGGCGACCGTACCAAGGAGGTCCAGGTCGCCGAGGCCCTGCAGGCCTCGCTGGACCGGGTCGGCATCAAGGCCACCATCAAGAAGTACCCCTCGGGTGACTGGAGCGCGCAGTACGCCGGCAAGCCGGACTTCGTGCACAAGAACAACCTGGGCATCATGATCGCGGGCTGGGGCGCCGACTGGCCGTCCGGCTTCGGGTTCCTGTCGCAGATCGTCGACGGCCGGTTCATCAAGGCCTCCGGCAACTACAACATGATGGAGCTCAACGACAAGGCGGTGAACGAGCTGCTCGACAAGGGCATCCAGACCACCGACGCCGCGGCCCGCAACGAGATCTGGGCCGAGGTCGACAAGAAGGTCATGGAGTCGGCGGCGTTCATGTCGTTCGTCTACGAGAAGACCCTGATCTTCCGGCCCTCGAACCTCACCAACGTGTACGTGCACCCGGCCTACGGCATGTACGACTACACGTGGCTCGGCGTCAAGCAGTAGTCCTTCTCTAGCTAGCCAAAGGCAGGTGAAGGCCTGACGGTGCCCGGGAGCGACCCTCCCGGGCACTCCGGCCGAACGATCGTGGTCGCTTTCATCGTCCGCCGCGTGATCGCCGCCGTACTGATGCTCGCCGTCGTCAGCATGGCCACCTTCGCGATCTTCTTCCTCATCCCGCGCGCCCTGGGGCAGACCCCCGAGGGCATGGCGTCGCGTTACGTGGGCCGGGACGCCACACCCGAGGCGATCCAGGGGGCAGTCAAGCGGCTGCATCTGGACGATCCGCTCATCGTGCAGTACGGGCGGTTCGCCAAGGGCATCGTCGCCGGTCAGGATTACTCCCTCGGCCCCAAGAAGGCC
Organism: Streptosporangium sp. NPDC006007; assembly: GCF_040614315.1. NCBI lineage: Bacteria > Bacillati > Actinomycetota > Actinomycetes > Streptosporangiales > Streptosporangiaceae > Streptosporangium > Streptosporangium sp. NPDC006007. Next base: position 31,394 of record NZ_JBEXUG010000035.1, read on the forward strand.
GAGTGCCCCGCGCCCTGCTTCGGCTTCTCGTTCAACAACAACCAGCCGGTCTGGCCGACGCTCCTCGACCGTCTCCCGGCGACGCTCTCGCTCGCCCTGGGCGCCGCCGTCATCTGGCTCGTCACCGGGGTCGGCATCGGTGTCGTCTCCGCGCTGAAACGCGGCAGCGCGCTCGACCGGGCGGCCATGACGGTGGCGCTGGCCGGCGTGTCGCTGCCGATCTACTTCACCGGACTGGTCTCCCTGTCGGTGTTCGCCTACACGCTGGGCATCTTCCCCGGCGGAGGCAGCTACACCCCCGTCACCGAGAACCCGGTCATGTGGTTCCAGTCCCTCGTGCTGCCCTGGATCACCCTGGCATTTCTCTACGCGGCCCTGTACGCCCGGCTCACCAGGGCGGGCATGCTGGAGACCATGGGCGAGGACTACATCCGCACGGCCCGCGCCAAGGGTCTCAAGGAGCGCACGGTCGTCACCAAGCACGCCCTGCGCGCCACGCTGACCCCGATCCTCACCATCTTCGGCCTGGACCTCGGCCTGCTGCTGGGCGGCGCGGTGCTCACCGAGAGCACCTTCTCCATCCAGGGCGTAGGCAAGCTGGTCATCGACGCGATCCGGGGCAACGACCTGCCCGTGGTGCTGGGCGTCACCCTGTTCGCGGCGTTCTTCATCGTGCTGGCCAATCTCATCGTGGACGTCCTGTACGCGGTGGTCGACCCGAGGGTGAGGCTCTCATGACGACTCCACCCGGCTCCTTCCTGGAACTGCGCGACCTGCGCATCCACTTCCCCACCGAGGACGGCCTGGTCAAGTCCGTCGACGGTCTGTCGTTCAAGCTCGACCGGGGCAGGACCCTGGGCATCGTGGGCGAGTCCGGCTCGGGCAAGAGCGTGACCAGCCTGGGCATCCTGGGCCTGCACAAGGGCGGCCGGGCCAGGATCTCGGGCGAGATCTGGCTGGACGGCGAGGAGCTCGTCACCGCGAGCCAGGACCACGTGCGGTCGCTGCGCGGCAAGAAGATGGCGATGATCTTCCAGGATCCGCTGTCGGCGATGCACCCCTACTACTCGGTGGGCGCCCAGATCATCGAGGCCTACCGGATCCACCACGACGTCAGCAAGGCGGTGGCCCGCAAGCACGCGGTCGACCTGCTCGGCCGGGTGGGCATTCCGCAGCCCGACAAGCGGGTGGACGACTTCCCCCACCAGTTCTCGGGCGGCATGCGCCAGCGCGCGATGATCGCCATGGCGCTCTCCTGCGACCCCGAGCTCCTGATCGCCGACGAGCCCACCACGGCTCTCGACGTGACCGTCCAGGCCCAGATCCTGGACCTCATGACGGACCTGCAGCGCGAGTTCAACTCCGCGCTGATCATCATCACCCACGACCTCGGCGTGGTGGCCGAGCTGTCGGACGACATCCTGGTGATGTACGGCGGCAGGTGCGTCGAGTACGGTTCCGCCGAGGACATCTTCTACCGGCCCGAGCACCCCTACTCGTGGGGTCTGCTGGGATCGATGCCCCGGCTGGACCGCGAGCCCACCGAGCGCCTGCTCCCGATCAAGGGCACCCCGCCCTCTCTGATCAACGTGCCGTCCGGCTGCGCCTTCAACCCCAGGTGCGCCTTCGCCGACCGTACCGAGGGCAGGTCCACCTCGCAGGTGCCCGAGCTTCTGGAGACCGAGGGCGGCCACCTGGTCCGCTGCCACCTGCCCCGCGCGCAGCGGCGGTCCATCTGGGACAACGAGATCAAGCCGATGTTGGAGAGCACGTGAGCGAGCGTAGCCAGCGAGCCGACGGGCGCACGGGATGCCCTCGATCGACGGAGGAGGACGCGTGACCTCGGCCGAGAACAGGGAGGCCGCCGCCGCGGCCGGTCCCGACGTGCTGCTGTCCGTTCAGGGCCTCCAGAAGTACTTCCCGGTGACCAAGGGCCTGCTCCGCCGGCAGGTCGGCGCCGTCAAGGCCGTCGACGGGGTCAGCTTCGACGTCCGCAGGGGGGAGACGCTCGGCCTGGTCGGCGAGTCCGGCTGCGGCAAGAGCACCACCGGCCGGCTGATCACGCGTCTGCTGGAGCCGACGGCCGGCCGGATCGTCTTCGACGGGCACGACATCACCCACATGTCCCCGTCGAGGATCCGCCCGCTCCGCCGCGACGTGCAGATGATCTTCCAGGACCCCTACTCCTCGCTCAACCCCCGCCACACGGTCGGTGCCATCGTCGGCGCGCCCTACCGCATCCAGGGCATCAAGACCGAGCAGGGCACGAAGAAGGCGGTCCAGGAGATCCTGGAGCTGGTCGGGCTCAGCCCCGAACACTACAACCGCTACCCGCACGAGTTCTCCGGCGGCCAGCGCCAGCGCATCGGCATCGCCCGCACGCTCGCGCTCAAACCCAAGCTCATCATCGCCGACGAGCCGGTCTCCGCGCTGGACGTGTCGATCCAGGCCCAGGTGGTCAACCTCCTGGAGGACCTGCAGAACGAGCTCGACCTGACCTACGTCATCGTCGCGCACGACCTGTCGGTCATCCGGCACATCAGCGACCGGGTCGCGGTCATGTACCTCGGCAAGATCGTCGAGCTGGCCGGCCGCAGGTCCCTGTACGACTCACCCATGCACCCGTACACCACCGCCCTGATGTCGGCGGTTCCGGTGCCCGACCCGGCCCGCCGCAAGGACCGCGAGCGCATCCGGCTCCAGGGCGACGTGCCCAGCCCGCTCAACCCGCCGCCCGCCTGCCGCTTCCACACGAGGTGCTGGAAGGCCCAGGCGGTCTGCAAGACGGTGGAGCCGCCCCTCGCCGAGCTGGTCTCCGGTCACCAGGTCGCCTGTCACTTCCCGGAGAACGCCCCGGGCGCGAGCGAGTCCGTGCCCGCGGGGACCGTCTCCGCCTGACCCCCGGTCCACGTCCGCCCCCGTATGGCTCGCGCCGGCCGTACGGGGGCGGGCGTCTGAGGATTTCATCCTTGCCGCGCCGGCGCCAGGCCGGATTTTCCGCACGCCCTCCCAAGGCGGCCTCCGATGGGCCTAGGGGATGGCCCCGGGGGTGATCAGACCGGTCTCGTAGGCGAGGACCACGGCCTGGACCCGGTCGCGGAGGCCGAGTTTGGTGAGCACGTTGCCGACGTGGGTCTTGACCGTCGTCTCGCTCACCACCAGTTCGGCGGCGATCTCCGCGTTGGACATGCCCCGGGCGATCAGCCGGGTCACCTCCAGCTCCCGTTCGGTCAGCCGGTCCAGCCGGGCCGGGGTGGACTGCTGGTGGGCCGAGGGCAGGCGGGCCCCGAACCTGTCCAGCAGCCGCCGGGTGACGCTCGGCGCGACGATGGCCTCTCCCGCCGCGACCACCCGGATGGCCTGCACCAGGTCGTCCGGCGGCACGTCCTTCAGCAGGAAGCCACTGGCTCCGGCGCGCAGCGCCTCCACGATGTACTCGTCCAGGTCGAAGGTGGTCAGCACCAGCACCCTGGGCACGTACGCGCCGGCCGCCGCCTCCCTGACGATCCTGCGGGTCGCCTCGATGCCGTCCACGCCCGGCATCCGGATGTCCATCAGCACCACGTCGGGCAGCAGCGCCCGCGACTGGTCCTGGGCGGCCTTGCCGTCCCCGGCCTCGCCGACCACGGTGATGTCTGATTCGGCCTCCAGGATCAGCCGGAAACCGGTGCGCAGCAGTGGCTGGTCGTCCACCAGCAGCACTCGGATCGTCATCGCACGTCCTTGAGGGGAAATCGGGCATGGACCTCGAACCCGCCCTCTGGACGTGGGCCGATCCTCAGAACTCCACCATAGAGGGCGACACGCTCGCGAATGCCCACCAGTCCGTGACCGGCCCGCCCACCGGCCACGGGGGCGGCCCCGGCACCCCGGCCGTCGTCCTCGACCCGTACGGCCAGCTGGCCGGCCTCGTGCCGCACCGTGACCCGGGCCCGGGCCCGGGGACCGGCGTGCCGCAGGCTGTTGGTCAGCGCCTCCTGGACCAGTCGATAGGCGGCCAGGTCGACACCGGGGGGCAGGGGGCTCCGCTCGCCCTCGATCCACAGCTGGGTCGACAGGCCCGCCTCGCGCATCTGGGCGACCAGCGCGGGGATCTCCCCCACGCCGGGCTGCGGGTTCCGCTCGGCGGGTGCGGCGTCGGTTCTGAGCACGCCCACGAGGTTGCGCATCTCCGCCATCGCGGTCCGGCCCATCTCCTCGATCGCCGACAGCGCCTCCCCGGCCCCGTCGGGGTTGGTGGACAGCACCCGGCGCGCCGCGGACGCCTGGACGGTCATCACACTCACGTGGTGGGCGACCACGTCGTGCAGCTCGCGGGCGATGCGGGAGCGCTCCTCGGCCCTGGCCGCCCGCGTGTCGGCCTCCCTGGCGCTCTCCACACGCTCGGCCCGGTCGCGCAGCTCGGCGAGGTAGGCCCGCCGCAGCCGGGCGCTCCGGCCGACGATCCACAGGGTCATGGTGACGACGGCCACCAGCAGGTGGGTGCTCCAGTCGCCGAGCGCGCCGGTCAGCGACGCGGAGACGACATGGCAGGTGAAGCTCCACACCAGCCCGCACAGGCTGAGCGCCAGGCCGCGGCGGGCGGCGGCCGTGTAGACCAGCACCAGAACCGCGGGCCAGAGCAGGGTGCCGCTCTGCCCCAGTGCCGCCAGCGTGACGCAGCCCAGCCCGGCCAGCGACAGCATCAGGAACGGCCGTCGGCGGCGCAGCACCACGGTCAGGGAGCCGGTCGCGAGCAGGACGAGGGCCGCCCCTCCCGGGCCCCCCAGGCGGCCGTCCGGGGCGTCGAGGAGGACGGGAAGGTATGCGCAGAGCACCGCGGTGACCGCCAGTGCCGCGGCCAGGACGGTGTCGGGGAGCAGCGGGCGGTCGTGGAGCCAGGCCCGCAGCCGGCCAGGGGGGTTGCGCACACAATCAATGTAGGCGTCCCGTTCCCGGGACCACCCTGCTGCAGGCGGATATCCTCCCTCATCCCCGCGGATGACGCGGCGATCCGGAGTGGGTCCCCGGGGACGCCCGCGCCGGGTCCGCCAGGGGCCGGCCGGATCCGCGCCCGCGTGGCGGACGGGACCGTGGCCGCGTCACCGGGCACGACGGGGCTGGATCCGCGCCCTCGTGGCAGGGCCGCCCACGGGCGGTGCGCCGGCGCTCAGAGCTCGTCGGTGGCGGCCCTGGGCGTGCGGCGGGTGCTGCGCACGGTGTCGCCCGGCTGCCGTTCGGGCAGCGGCGGAGGGGTGCCGCCGAACTCCGGGCACAGCTCCTGGTAGTGGCACCAGCCGCACAGCCGGCTGGGCCTGGGGCGCCACTCGCCGGTCTCCAGGGCCCGCTCGATGGCCGACCAGAGGGCGCGCACCTTGCGCTCGGTGGCGCGCAGATCAGCCTCGTCGGGGGCGTAGCGCAGCACCTCGCCGTCGCCGCCCAGATACATCAGCTGGAGCAGGCGGGGCACCGAACCGCGCAGCCGCCACAGTGTCAGCGCGTAGAACCTCATCTGGAACAGCGCCCTGGCCTCGAAGGCGGGCCCCGGCGCGCTGCCGGTCTTGTAGTCGACCACCCGGACCTCGCCGGTGGCCGCGACGTCCAGCCGGTCGATGTAGCCGCGCAGCACCAGGCCGTTGTCGAGCGCCGCCTCCACGTACAGCTCCCGCTCGGCGGGCTCCAGGCAGGTGGGATCCTCCAGGGTGAAGTAGCGCTCCAGCATGGCGCGGGCCTGGGCCAGCCACTCGGCCCGCTCCCGGTCGTCCGCGAACATGTCACCGTAGGCGGGCTCCTCGGTCAGCAGCCGGTGCCACTGCGGCTCCAGCAGCTCCAGCGCGGCGGCCACCGTACGCGCCGGGGCCGGCAGATCGTAGAGACGCTCCAGCACCGAGTGGACCATCGTGCCGCGCACCGCGGCGGGCGACGGCGGCTCGGGCAGCCGGTCGATCACCCGGAACCGGTAGAGCAACGGGCACGTCATGAAGTCACCGGCGCGGGACGGCGACAGCGCTCCGATGATCGTGGGCTCGGTCAGTGACATGTCCGCACTGTAGGTCACGGTGACGACAGTTTGGACCCGAGGTGGCCTCGTGGCGTCTGCGAGTGGCGCGATGGCGCGTAGCATCGAGGCTTGAAGACCACGTGAGCGAGGAACGGTGAGTCAGCGGTGAGCAGTGAGAGCCCGCGCGAGGACAGCCCAGGACTGCGGATGGGGCGGCCGTTCGGCATTCCGGTGTACGTCTCGCCGACCTGGTTCATCGTGGCCGCGTTCATCACCTACACCTTCCAGCAGCCGGTGAGCTCCATGCTGCCCGAGCTGAGCGTCCCGATCACCTATGTCGTCTCGTTCGTCTTCGCGGTGCTGCTGTACGTGTCGGTGCTCCTGCACGAGCTGGCCCACTGCGTGGTCGCCAGGATGTACGGCCTGCCGGTCCGCCGCATCACCCTCTATCTGCTCGGCGGCGTCTCGGAGATCGAGCGTGAGCCGGACACCCCTGGCAGGGAGTTCATGGTGGCCTTCGCCGGGCCGCTGCTCTCGCTCGGGCTGGCCGCGATCGGGTTCGCCGCCTACGGCCTCTTCGACCTGTCCGGCGTCCTCGGCGTCCTCATCCTGCAGCTGTGGGTGGCCAACCTGATCGTCGGGGTGTTCAACCTGCTGCCGGGACTGCCGCTCGACGGCGGGCGCATGTTGCGCGCCGGGGTCTGGAAGGCCACCAGGAACCCCGGTTCCGGCACCGTCGCCGCCGCCTGGGTGGGCCGGGGGCTGGCCGTCACCCTGATCGCGGTCCCGGTCGGCCTGGCCCTGGTCAGCGGGCAGGCGCCCAGCCTGAGCATGCTCGTCTGGTCGATGCTGCTGGCCTCCTTCATCTGGTTCGGCGCCTCGCAGGCGCTGCGCGGTGCCCGGGTGCGGGCCCGTATTCCGCAGGTGAACGCCCGGGTCCTGGCCCGGCGGGCCATCCCGGTGACCGGTGACGTGCCGCTGGCCGAGGCGCTGCGCCGGGCCGCGGAGGCCCAGGCGGGGGCGATGGTGGTGGTCGACCACGAGGGCCGCCCGACCGGGATCGTCAACGAGGTCGCGGTGGAGGCCACCCCGGAGAACCGCCGCCCCTGGGTGACGGCCGGCTCGCTGGCGCGCAGCCTCGAACCGTCGATGGTGCTGGCCGCCGACCTGTCGGGGGAGTCCCTGATCGAGGCCATGCGGGAGGCGCCCGCGGGGGAGTACCTCCTGGTGGAGCGGGGCGGTGAGATCTTCGGTGTGCTGGCCACCTCGGATGTGAACCGGGTGTTCACCGGGGTCTGAGCGAACCTGGGGGACCTTCCGGCCTCCAGCCGGACGCGGACCGATACGGTCGGGTGGTTCGGTGGAAATTAACCCTTTTGTCGCACTCGTTTTCAGCCTGCGTCAGGACTAGTGTTCTGGCCAACCGAACCGGTCGGCGACGGAGCTCAAGGGACGCACAATCGGCACCCCCCAACATGCCGGTCCCGGCCGGTGCCCTCACTCCGGAGCCGTCCGGCCCGGCCGGACGGAGCGATTCGCCGGGACGCGCTCGGACACCCCTCCTCCGGTCCGCCGCCGCGGCCGTGATCGGCGCGTCGCCGGCCGTCGCCGCCGGCACCGGGCTCCGGGCCGTCCGGTCACGGCGACCGGCCGCCGGCCCCGCTCACGGTGGCCGCTCCGGGGGGCGGCGGGGGGCCGGTCCGCCACCTGGAAGGACCGGTCTACCCTGTTCGGTTTGCTGACGCTCGTTCCTGAAGGGCTTCTGCTGTACTTTTTGCTACGGGCCGATGCGAGTGCCGTTCATTCGATGGCGTTTTCGGGGAGGGAGAGTTCTGTGACCGACGAGGGCTTCGGAGTGGTGCGTCCGCTTCCGGGCAACGGGCTGGTCGCCCATGTGAGTGGCCTGCTGCTGGTGTGTGACGCGGCCGAGGCCGTCGAGGCGGACCTGCTGGCGGCCCTGCGGGAGACCGCGGCGTCCGGCGGGGACGGCCGCGCGCTGGCCCGCCGCGTCGCCCAGGTGCTGGCCGTGGTGATGGGTGAACCGGTGGCGTGCGCCGTCGCCGGCTCCGTGTCCGACGGGGTGGCCGTGCTGGTCAGCGGCCCGGCGTCCGCGTCGGTCACCGGTTCCGGCGGCGAGGTCCGGCTGGCCGGGCGTGACGCGCTCACCTGGTCCGACCGGCTGGTACCCGGTCCGGTGACCCAGGTGGAGCTGCGTCTTCCCGAGGCGGGGGAGGCGCACCCGCTCGCCCGGCTGGACAGTGGTGTGATCACCGGCGGCGGTGTCCGGTGCGACCTCGCCGAGGCCGGGGCGGCACCCGAGGCCGCTCCGCGGCGGGAGTCCTCCAAGGAGTCTCCGGTGGAGTCCGGGAGGGAGCGGCCCCCGCGGGCCACCGGGCGACCGGCGCCGCCGGTGGAGTCCGCCCCGCCGGCCGAGCCTCAGCCCGCCTCCCCGTCCTCCTCGCCTGCTTTGTCTGCTTCGTCCTTGTCGTCTCCTTCCCCCTCCTCCCCGTCTCTCCCGTCCCCCTCGTCCGCCGCCGGATCCGCCGAGTGGCCCGCGCCCGCCCCCGGGCAGCCGGAGTGGCCGGCGCCCCCGGTGGAGTCCGTCCCGCCCGCCCCCTATCCGATGGGCCCCCCGGAGCGCTACGCCACCGCCCCGCCCGCGCCGCCGGAGCCCGCCGTGCCGCAGGCGTGGCACGCCGAGTCCGCGGGGCTCCAGGGGCCGGTTCCCGGCCACGTCCCGGCCGTGATCCAGCACGGGGACGGGGAGAACGGTGGTGGCGGCGACGCCCGCGACCAGCCGTTCGAGTACGAACCGCCGGCATCGGGCGGCCCGCAGGGCGCCCCCGAGCCGCAACCGCCGGCGCAGCCGGAGCCCCAGCCCGAGTCACGGCCGCTGGTCTACGGGGTGGACTGCAAGAACGACCACTTCAACGACCCGCGCGTGCCGTACTGCGCGGTCTGCGGCATCGCCCTGGTGCAGCGCACGCTCGTCCCCTACAAGGGGCCGCGCCCGGCGCTGGGCGTGCTGCTGCTGGACGACGGCACGACGCTCCGCCTCGACAGCGACCACCTGGTGGGCCGCGACCCCGAGCGGGCCCCCGAGGTCGCCGACGGCTCGGTTCACCCGGCCAAGGTCACCAGTCCCGACGGTTCGGTCTCCCGCCGTCACCTCCGGGTGGCGCTGGACGGCTGGGACGTCAGCCTGGTGGACCTGGGGTCGGTCAACGGCACCCAGATCCAGCCGCCGGGCGACCCCAACTTCTACGACATCCCGCCGAACGAGCCGGTGGTGATCCTGCCGGGCACCACCGTGCGGGTCGGCGTCTCCCGCACGATGCGCTACGAGTCGCACCGCAACCGTTAGGGGTTCCATCCGGGAAGCAGGGGTTCTGCCCGGGGGCCGGTGACGCTCCGCTACGCCCCGCCGGTCCGGAGCCGGTCCAGTTCGGTGCCGAGCAGCCGCTCCAGGCGGTCGGCGCCGAGCCTGTCGGGGTAGAGCAGCCGGTGCACGCTCAGCCCGTCCACCAGGGCCAGCAGCCGCTCGGTGACGTCGCCGAGCTCCTCCGAGGTGCGGATCTCCCCGGCCTCCGCCGCCGCACCGAGCAGGCCGCGCACCAGGCGGCGCAGCTCCTCGGCGCGGGCGCGCTGCGCCCGCAGCGTCGCCGGGCTGGTCAGGCTCCGGCTCCAGAACCCGATCTTCAGCCCGCTCTCCCCGGCGCGCTCGTCGTCCAGCGGCAGGTTGTCCATGAGCAGCTCGTGTAGCGCGGCCATTCCGCCGCGACCGGCCGGCCGGCCGCGGAACCGGTCTGTGACGCGGCGGTGCGAGGAGCGCAGCGCCGACAGCATGATGTCGTCCTTGTCGGCGAAGTAGTGGGTGAGCACGCCGTTGGAGTAACCGGCCTCCCTGGCGATCGCCCTGATCGTCGCCGCCTCGATCCCCTCTCTCAGAATGATGCGGCGGGCCGCCTGGACGATCTCCTCGCGGCGGCCCGCATGATCCACGATCTTCGACATCTCGATCCCTTCCCGGATCCCGCTCGCCGGCACGGTATGCGGACGCCCGGCCATTATTCGCGCAAAACGTGAGGAGGGCTCGTCGCGTCCGCCGCCGGCCTCGGCCCGCACCGCGGACGTGCTCGCCCGGCCCGTGGAGCCGATCTTGGAGCTACTACCGCCGAGGGCGGAGCCGGCACCACTGCAGATCGTCCAGGCGCGTGCCGTCCGGGCCGGGCAGCAGGCCGCGCAGGAGGGCCTCCCGGGTGAAGCCCGCGCGTTCCAGCACCCGTTGCGAGGCGACGTTCTCCGGTGCGGTACCCGCCACGATCCTGTCCAGGGAGGTGTGCTCGAAGGCCCACTCCACCAGCAGGGTCACCGCCCGGGTGGCGAACCCCCTGCCACGGAACTCCGGCAGCATGCTGTAGCCCGTCATGGCCTGGCCCAGCGGTGGGATGATCATGCTGAGCTGGATGTGCCCGGCGAAGGCGTCCGTCACGGCGTCCCGGACGGCCAGCTCCAGCCGGTCGCCCGTCAACCGGCGCATGCCCGCCTCGCGGCAGCGGGTCTCGCTCTCCACCGGGTCGGGGGCCTCAGGGGGGACGCTGTAGTGCATGACGTCGGGCAGGTTCCGCATGGCGTGGTAGTCGCCGGAGTCGGCCGCCGCCAGCGGCGCCAGCCGTACCACCCCGTCGGACAGCGAGCCGCCGGGGAAACCGGGCAGGAACGGCCGAACCGGGTCACCGCCGTCGCCGTACGGCCTGGCGAAGGCCACCAGATCGCCGCGGGTCCCGTCCCTCCGTGTCTCGGCCGAACGGCGCACGCCCTCGTGGTGGAAGCCCGAGGCCATCGCGACCCGATGGGCGGTCAGGTTCTCCACGTCGGCCAGCGTCTCCACCCGCCGCACCCCGTGGGCGAAGGCCCACCCGGTGAGCGCCCTGACGGCCGCCGTCGCCACCCCGCGTCCCCGCGCCCACGGCGCCACCAGGAAGCCGATCTCGCCGTTGCCCCTGAGGTCGGGCGTCCCGAGCTCGACGGCGCCCGCCCACTCGCCCGTTGCGGCGTGGGCGACGGCGAACGAGGCGCCACCGGATCTCCACGTCCGCTCGGCGGCGCTCAGCCGGTCGAGCGCGTCGGCGTGGGTGTACGGCACCGGCACGGACGGCAGGAAGCGGGAGACCAGGGGGTCGGCGCAGGCGCGGGTGATCGGCTCGGCGTCGGCGCCTGCGGGGGCGCGCAGGACGACGGGGCCGGCCGGGATCACATCTCGGGGAAACATTCCCAACTGCTATCAGTTGCGGCGTACGCGGACCAGTTGGTTCCCGGCTCCCCGTGAGGGGCGCGGCCTCCGGGACGGGACGGGCCGCCGCCGTACGCCGATAACCTTGCGGACATGGGTTTTCGCAGGCATGGGCCGTTTCTGGCCGGGGATCAGGTGCAGCTCACCGATCCCAAGAACAAGCGTCACACGGTGACGCTTAAGGAAGACGGGGTCTTTCACACGCACAAGGGTGCGATTCCGCACAGCGACCTGATCGGGCAGCCCGAGGGGTCGGTGGTGCGCTCCTCCGGCGGGACCCAGTATCTCGCGTTCAGGCACCTCCTGCAGGACTACACGCTGTCCATGCCGCGCGGTGCCGCGGTCATCTATCCGAAGGACTCGGCGCAGATCGTCGGCATGGCCGACATCTTCCCCGGCGCGCGCGTCGTCGAGGCCGGGGTCGGCTCCGGCGCGCTCACCTGCTTCCTGCTCCGGGCCGTCGGCCGGGAGGGCACGGTCACCTCCTACGAGCGGCGCGAGGACTTCGCCGAGGTCGCGACCAGGAACGTGGAGAAGTTCTACGGCGGCCCGATGGAGCAGTGGCGCCTGGTCGTCGGAGACTTCGTGGACGCGCTCGACGAGAGCGACGTCGACCGGATCATTCTCGACATGCTCGCCCCGTGGGAGTGTGTCGACGCGGCGGCCAAGGCTCTCACGCCGGGTGGTGTCATCTGCTGTTATGTGGCGACTACGACCCAGTTGTCCCGCACGGTGGAAACTCTGCGCGAACACGGGAGTTTCACCGAGCCCCATGCGTGGGAGACCCTGATTCGCGACTGGCATGTCGAGGGCCTCGCCGTACGGCCCGATCATCGGATGGTCGGCCACACAGGGTTTCTCGTCACCGCCCGCCGCATGGCGGACGGGGTGGCGCCGCCACCCCGTCGCAGGCGTCCGGCAAAGGGGGCATATGGCGAAGAGTCCGCGACCTCCACTACTTGATGACGATTCAGCCACGAGAGTGGGTCGGGGCGTGACACGGGAACAGATTTCCGTGTTCCTATGCTCCATGGACTAAACCCGCCATAAGGGATTATTCAGTGCCTACTTAATGTAGCCATACGAACACCGCTCGGTCAGGTAAGGGACAGCCCCCAGATGGGTAGGGTTTTGAGTAGTCGGTCTCGACTGGGAAGGAGGTGACGCCGTGGCAGCTCGCGACGACGCTGAGGCTCGAGCCGCGCAGCGCGAACGGGAGGTCGCTGACCTCACAACACAGGTCTCCTTCCTGCAGGAGGAGATCACCGTGCTACGTCGGAAGCTGACGGAGTCTCCTCGGCAGGCCAGGGTCCTCGAAGAGCGTCTCCATGAAATGCAGGCGAATCTCACGGCCGTCACCGGCCAGAACGAGCGCCTGGTGGCCACCCTCAAGGAGGCCAGAGACCAGATCGTCGCGCTCAAGGAGGAGGTCGACCGGTTGGCGCAGCCGCCGTCCGGGTTCGGCGTGTTCCTTGAGTCCAGGGAAGACGGCACGGTGGAGGTCTTCACCGGTGGCCGCAAGCTTCGAGTGAACGTCAGTCCGGCGGTGGAGGCCGAGACGCTCCGGCGCGGCCAGGAGGTCATGCTCAACGAGGCGCTCAACGTGGTCGAGGCCCTCGGCTACGAGGAACTCGGCGAGATCGTGATGCTCAAGGAGCTCCTGGAGGACGGCCAGCGCGCGCTGGTGATCTCACACGCCGACGAGGAGCGGGTGGTGAGACTGGCCGAGTCGCTGCTCGACCAGCCGATCAGGGCCGGTGACTCGCTGCTGCTGGAGCCGCGCTCGGGCTACGTCTACGAGCGCATTCCCAAGTCCGAGGTCGAGGAGCTCGTCCTGGAGGAGGTGCCCGACATCTCCTATGAGGAGATCGGCGGGCTCATGCGGCAGATCGAGCAGATCCGGGACGCGATCGAGCTTCCCTACCTGCACGCCGACCTCTTCCGCGAGCACAAGCTCCGCCCGCCCAAGGGCGTGCTGCTGTACGGCCCGCCCGGTTGCGGAAAGACGCTGATCGCCAAGGCCGTCGCCAACTCCCTGGCCAAGCAGGTCGCGGAGAAGACCGGCCAGTCCGGCAAGAGTTTCTTCCTCAACATCAAGGGTCCCGAGCTGCTCAACAAGTACGTCGGCGAGACCGAGCGGCACATCCGCCTGGTCTTCCAGCGTGCCAGGGAGAAGGCCTCCGAGGGCACCCCGGTGATCGTGTTCTTCGACGAGATGGACTCGATCTTCCGGACCCGCGGCTCGGGTGTCTCCTCCGACGTCGAGAACACCATCGTTCCCCAGCTCCTGTCGGAGATCGACGGCGTCGAGGGCCTGGAGAACGTGATCGTGATCGGCGCCTCCAACCGCGAGGACATGATCGACCCGGCGATCCTGCGGCCCGGCCGCCTGGACGTCAAGATCAAGATCGAGCGGCCGGACGCCGAGGCGGCCAAGGACATCTTCTCGAAGTACCTCGTGGAGGATCTCCCGCTCCACCCCGAGGACCTCTCCGAGCACGGCGGCAACCGCGGGGGGACCATCTCCGGCATGATCCAGCGGGTGGTCGAGCGTATGTACACCGAGAGCGAGGAGAACCGTTTCCTTGAGGTGACCTACGCCAACGGCGACAAGGAGGTCCTGTACTTCAAGGACTTCAACTCCGGTGCCATGATCCAGAACATCGTGGACCGGGGCAAGAAGATGGCGATCAAGCAGTTCCTTGAGTCCGGGCAGAAGGGCCTGCGGATCCAGCATCTGCTGGCGGCCTGCGTGGACGAGTTCTCCGAGAACGAGGACCTGCCCAACACCACCAACCCCGACGACTGGGCCCGCATCTCCGGCAAGAAGGGCGAGCGGATCGTCTACATCCGCACCCTGGTGACCGGCAAGCAGGGCACCGAGGCCGGCCGGTCCATCGACACGGTGGCCAACACCGGCCAGTACCTCTAGCCCCCGCCGGTGGCCCCTGGGCCACCGGCACCCGCCGGCGCCTGCGAAGAGCGGCACCACGGAGAGCGGCACACGGAGGCGGCGCCTCCCCTCGGCCCGAGGGGAGGCGCCGCCTCCGTCGTGTGTGGGGAGAACGCGCCGGACGGCCGGGCGGAGTATGGCAGGCTGGATGTCACTAAGACCTCTTATGTACCGATTGGCAGATTCTTGCCCACTTCCCGCGCCGCGCGCCTCACCGAGATCGACCTGCTGCGCTTCGTCGCGGCCGCCGCCGTGCTCGCCTTCCACTTCGTGGAGTTGAAGGCGTGGGGCGGCGTCGAGTTCGCGGGGCTGAGGAAGGTCAGTGTCCTCGGGGTCTACGGCGTGCAGCTCTTCTTCATGATCAGCGGTTTCGTGATCCTGATGAGCGTCTGGGGGCGGACGGCGGGGGAGTTCGCGGTCTCCAGGGTGGCCCGCCTCTACCCGGCCTACTGGCTCAGCGTGGGCGTCCTCGGCGTGCCGGCCCTGACCGGTCTGTACGGCCCGGGTCTCAAGCCCTGGGAGATCCTGGCCAACCTCACCATGGTCCAGCAGGGCCTGCGGATCCCCGACCTGGGCGTCGTCTACTGGACGCTCTGGGCCGAGCTGCGGTTCTACCTCCTGATCGGGCTGTTCGCGCTGGTGGGCGTCACCTACCGGCGCTGTGTGATCTTCCTCTCCGCCTGGCTGTTCCTGGCGCTCACCGCGACGGCGACCAAGAGCGCGCTGCTGGAGTTCCTGTTCATGCCCTGGTGCGCCCACTACTTCATCGCCGGCATGGCCCTGTATCTCGTCCACCGGTTCGGGTCCTCGGCCGTCCCCTGGGCACTCGTCGGGTTCTGCTGGATCCTCGCGGTGGTCCGCGCGGTCACCGAGGGCGGGGTGCGGGTGCGGGAGTACGTGGGGCAGGCCGCCGGGCCGTACCTGATCATCGGGGTGCTGACGGCGATCTTCGTGACGATGGGCCTGCTGGCCCTGGGCAGGCTGGCCTGGCTGCGCCGCCGGCCGGCGTTGGCCACCCTGGGCGCGCTCACCTACCCCCTGTACCTCCTGCACCACCCGGTCGGCGCCCTCCTGGTCGCCCCGCTCGCCCCGCTCCTGCCCAAGGGGGTGGTGCTCGCCGTCGCCGTCACGGCGGCCCTGCTGGTCGCCCATACCGTGAGCCGGTGGTTCGAGCCGTGGGCCATGGGACGGCTGAGAACCGCGCTGACCGCCTCGCTCGCGGCGATCCGCCGCGAAAACGAGATCCCGGAGGACGGAACCCGGATGATCGAACTGCCGTCAAAGGTGCGTGCGTGAACATCTCGGTCCGGTCGCTCCATGACCGGCACGGCGGTCCGGGGGAACGGCCGGCTCGGTGAGCTCGACCTGCTGCGGTTCGTCGCGGCCATGGCGGTCGTGGCCTTCCACTACTTCATCGCCTTCGCCTCCGTCTGGGGGGATCGTCCGGCGAGGCTGTTTCCGGCGATAGCCCCGCTGTCCGGTCTGGGCGTCCTCGGTGTCGAACTGTTCTTCATGATCAGCGGTTTCGTGATCCTGATGAGCGTCTGGGGCAGGGGGCTGGGCGCGTTCGCGCTCTCGCGCCTGGTGCGGCTCTTCCCCGCCTACTGGCTCAGCGTGGGCGTGGTCGCGGCGGTCTACGGGCTGACCTCGGTCACCGCTCTCGACCCCAGGCTGAGCCCGCGGGACTACCTGGTCAACCTGACCATGCTCCAGCGCGCGGTGGGCGTCCTGGACGCGAACGGCGTCTACTGGTCTCTCTGGGCCGAGCTCCGCTTCTACCTGCTGATCTCGGTTCTGGTGGTCATCGGGGTGACGTTCGGGCGCTGCCTGGTCTTCATGGGCTGCTGGCTGCTGGCGGCCGGGTTCTTCGCCGCGAGCGAGAACGAGTGGGCGCAGCTGATCGTGATGCCCAGGTACGCGCCGTACTTCGTGGCGGGCATGGCCTTCTACCTGATGACCCGCTACGGGCCCCGGCTGGTTCTGTGGTGCGTGGCCGGGGTCAGCGGCGGGCTGGCGGTCAACTCGGCCCTGGAGCGGGTGGCCGGCCGGATCGAGGCGGTGGGCTACCAGGCGATGCCGGTGCCCGGCTGGGCGGTGGTGGTCACCGTGGCCGGTTTCTACGCGCTCCTGGCGCTGGTGGCGCTGGGCCGGCTGCACCGGCTGCGCGGGCGTGCCCTGGTCGTCCTGGGCGCGCTCACCTACCCCCTCTACCTCTTCCACCCGACGGTCGCGGCCGTGCTCGTGCCCGCCCTGCGAGACGCCCTGCCACCCTGGCTCACCGGACTGATCACCACGCTGGCGGCGATGGCGCTCTCCTACCTGGTGTACCGGGTGGTCGAGCGGCCGGTCCAGGAGTTCGTCAAATCCCGGCGGCGCCGGCGGGCCGTACCGGCCGCCCCGTCCGGTTCCCCGGCCCCCGCCGCGCCCGCCGACATGCCCGGCCCCGCGCCTGTTTCCGGGTTCGGGGCCGCCTCGGGGCCGCCGTCTCCGCCCGAGATCTCCGCGGCAGGCGAAAAGGCCTATGTGCCATAACTGTCCGGCCACCGGGCATAGTGAAGGGTCTAGGGTCGGGGATACAGACGATGGAGAAACCAGTCCGAACGAACAGAGGGTGCGCATGACGGTACGGCGGGTGATGGGCATCGAGACCGAATACGGGATCTCCGTGCCCGGACAGCCGGGGGCCAACGCGATGGTGACCTCCTCCCAGGTTGTGAACGCCTATCTGGCGGCCTCGGCCGCCAGAACACGGCGGGCGCGCTGGGACTTCGAGGAGGAGAACCCGCTGCGCGACGCCCGGGGGTTCGATCTGTCCAGGGAGCTGGCCGATCAGAGCCAGCTCACGGACGAGGACCTGGGGCTGGCCAACGTGATCCTCACCAACGGGGCCCGGCTGTATGTGGATCATGCCCATCCCGAATACTCCACGCCCGAGTGCACCAATCCGCGGGCCGCGGTGATCTGGGACAAGGCGGGGGAGCGGGTCATGCACGACGCCGCGGTCCGCGCCTCGGCGATCCCGGCCAACGCTCCGATCCAGCTCTACAAGAACAACACCGACAACAAGGGCGCCTCCTACGGCTGCCACGAGAACTACCTGATGAGGCGGGCCACGCCGTTCGCCGACATCGTCAGGCACCTGACGCCGTTCTTCGTCTCCCGGCAGGTCGTCACCGGCGCCGGCAAGGTCGGCATCGGCCAGGACTCGCGCGGCGAGGGCTTCCAGCTCAGCCAGCGGGCCGACTTCTTCGAGGTCGAGGTGGGGCTGGAGACCACGCTCAAGCGGCCGATCATCAACACCCGCGACGAGCCGCACGCCGACCCGGAGAAGTACCGCAGGCTGCACGTCATCATCGGCGACGCCAACATGTCGGAGATCTCGACCTACCTGAAGCTGGGCTCGACGGCGCTGGTCCTGGCCATGATCGAGGACGGTTACTTCACCCGCGACCTCGTGGTGGACAACCCCGTCCAGGCGCTGCGCGCGGTCTCCCACGACCCGACGCTGAAGTACGAGATCTCCATGCGCGACGGCCGCAGGCTCACCGCGGTCCAGCTCCAGATGGAATACCTGGAGCTGGCGCGCAAGTACGCCGAGGAACGCAGCGGCAACGGCGTGGACGAGCCGACCAAGGACGTCCTGGACCGCTGGGAGTCGGTCCTCACCCGCCTGGCGGAGGACCCGATGCAGCTGTCACGGGAGCTCGACTGGGTGGCCAAGCTGGAGTTGCTGGAGGGTTACCGCACCCGCGACGGCCTGCCCTGGTCCCATCCCCGCCTGCAGCTCGTCGACCTCCAGTACTCCGACATCCGCCCCGACCGCGGCCTGTACAACCGGCTGGTGGCCCGCGGCCGGATGCAGCGCCTGGTGACCGAGGACGAGGTCCAGCGGGCCATCGAGGCCCCGCCCAGCGACACCCGGGCCTACTTCCGGGGCCGCTGCCTGAGCCAGTTCAGCGAGTCGGTGGCCGCCGCCTCCTGGGACTCGGTCATCTTCGACATCCCCGGCCGCGAGTCGCTGCAGCGCGTCCCGACCATGGAGCCGCTCCGCGGCACCAAGGCCCATGTGGGCGAGCTGTTCGACCGCTGCCGCTCCGCCGCCGACCTGGTGACCGCCCTCACCGGTGAGCAGTGATCGTCGCCTTTGGGGGAGGCGCCCGGACGGGCGCCTCCCCCAAAGGCGACGTCCGGACGCCCCGGCGAGGCGGAGGTGTCTCCGCCAGGGACGCGTCCGATGCCGTGTGGATTGACGGATGACGGCAAACCGAGGTACGTTCCGGGTGTTTTGTGGCGGTGCGAGGGAAATCCGGTGAGATTCCGGTGCGGTCGCGCCACTGTAACCGGGCCCTTCGGGACCGGGAGCCAGGTCACTCGGCCGCCACCGACCTACGAAAAGGGACGCGTCAATCCCGGAGGAGGTGGCCGTGAGCCAGATCTCGGTTCCGCAGGCCCAGCCCATCCCATGGCAGGCACTCACCCGCTGGCTGCTCGCCGTACCGGTGCTGCTGCTGGTCGCCTACCTGGTCGCCTTCGACCAGGGAGCCGTCTCGCAGGCCGGTAACTACCTGCACGAACTCATGCACGACGGGCGCCATCTGCTCGGCGTCCCGTGTCACTGAGCCGCACGTGATCGTCAAACTCATCGTCCGGGGCATGCTCGTCGGACTGCTCGCCGGCCTGTTCGCGGCCGTCTTCGCCTACACCGCGGGCGAGCCGCGCATCGATCGGGCCATCGCGCTGGAGGAGGCGGCCGCGGCGGCCTCCCCCGCCGGTGCCCACTCCCACGAGGCGGCCCAGCCCGCCCACTCCCACGACGAGGACGAGGCGCCCGTCAGCAGGAACGGCCAGCGCCTCGGACTCTTCCTCGCCCTCGGCCTGTACGGCGTGGCCGTCGGCGGCCTGTTCGCCCTCGTCTACGCGGCGGTGCGCGGCAGGGTCGGCCCCCGATCGGAACCGGTGCTCGCGGTCACCCTCGCGGCGGCGGCGTTCCTCGCGATCGTCCTGGTGCCCTTCCTGAAATATCCCGCCAACCCGCCTGCCGTCGGAGACCCCGAGACGATCGACCAGCGGACGGTGCTCTACCTGACCGCGGTGGTCGTCGGGATCCTCGCCGTCGGCGCGGGCACCGCCGCCTACCGGTACGCCTCCCGGAGCGAGCCGTGGCTGCGCTGGCTGGCCGGCGGCGCGTCCCTGCTGGTGCCGGTGGCGGCCGCCTGGATCCTCCTGCCGGAGATCGACGAGGTGCCCCCGGGCTTCCCCGCCGACCTCCTGTGGGACTTCCGTATCGCCTCCCTCGGTACCCAGGCGGTGTTCTGGCTTGGCGTCGGCGCGCTCTTCGCCTTCGCCGCGCGCCGACGCAGCCCGGTGTGACGGCCCCGGTGGGGGTCACCCGCCTGCTGCTCGTCTCCCACGGGTCGACGGCGGCGACGGCACGGGCCGCGTTCCCCGGCGACGAACCGCTCGACGGCCCCGGCCTGCGCCGGGCCGCCGGGCTGACCCCGCCGATCGGGCTGGGCGCCGCGGCGGTTCGCGCCGCCGAGCTGCGCTGCGTCCAGACGGCCGAGGCCCTCGGACTGCGGGCCCCGCCCGATCCGCTGCTCGCCGACTGCGACTACGGCCGGTGGAGTGGCCGGACACTCGCCGAGGTCGAGGCGGCCGAACCCGAGGCGCTCGCGGCCTGGCTCACCGAGCCCGCCGCCGCGCCCCACGGCGGGGAGTCGATCGTCGACCTCCTGGGCCGGGTCGCCGGCTGGCTCTCCGGCCGAGCGCCGGGCCGGATCGTGGCCGTCACACACCCCCCGATCATCCGTGCCGCGATCGTCCACGCCCTCGGGGCACCCGCCCCCGCCTTCTGGCGGGTCGACGTCGCGCCGCTGGCCCGGGTCACGCTCACCGGGCGGGGCGGCCGCTGGCGGCTGAGCTGTTCCGTATGACGACACCCAAGGAGATCTCCAAGGTGCGTGATCCGCGTTACCCCTTCACCGCGATCGTGGGATCGGAGGACCTCAAGCTCGCCCTGGTCCTGAACGCCGTGTCCCCCGGCGTCGGCGGGGTTCTGGTCCGGGGCGAGAAGGGGACCGCCAAGTCCACGATCGTGCGGGCCCTGGCGGCGCTGCTGCCGCCCGTCGAGGTGGTGCGCGGCTGCCGCTTCTCCTGTGACCCCGCCACGCCGGACCCCGAGTGCCCCGACGGGCCGCACGGGACGCCCGCGGTGTCCCCGGACCCGGGGGCCCAGGGCGGCATCGTACGGCCCGCCCGGCTGGTCGAGCTGCCGGTGGGGGCCTCGGAGGACCGCCTGGCCGGTTCGCTCGACCTCGAACGGGCGCTCACCGAGGGGGTCAAGGCGTTCGAGCCCGGCCTCCTGGCCGGTGCCCACCGGGGCGTGCTGTACGTGGACGAGGTCAACCTGCTCCACGACCATCTGGTGGACCTGCTGCTCGACGCCGCCGCGCTCGGCACCTGCTACGTCGAGCGGGAGGGCGTGTCGGTGCGGCACGCCGCCCGCTTCCTGCTGGTGGGAACCATGAATCCGGAGGAGGGGGAGCTCCGGCCGCAGCTGCTCGACCGGTTCGGGCTGACCGTGGAGGTCCGGGCCTCGCGGGAGCCGTCCCAGCGGGCGGAGGTGGTACGGCGACGCCTGGCGTTCGAGGCCGATCCCGTGGAGTTCGCCGCCCGGTGGGCCGGCCGGGAGCGGGCCCTGGCGGCGCGCGTGGCCGAGGCCCGGGCCCGGGTGGCGGACGTGGTCCTGCCCGACTCCGCGCTGCGACGGATCGCCACGGTCTGCGCGGCGTTCGAGGTGGACGGGCTCCGGGCCGACCTGGTCACCGCGCGGGCGGCGATCGCCCACGCGGCCTGGCACGGCCGCGCCGCCGTCACCGCCGACGACGTCCGCGAGGCCGCCAGGCTCGCGCTTCCGCACCGTCGCCGCCGCGACCCCTTCGACGCCCCCGGCCTGGACGAGTCCAAGCTGGAGGACCTCCTCAACCAGGTCCCCGACGACCCCGACGACCCCGACGACCCCGACGACTCCGACGACCCCGACGACTCCGGCGGCCCCGAGGACCCCGGGGGGCCCGGCGGCTCGGAGAACGACGGCCCCGGCGGCGAGGCCGGTGACGGCAAGGGGGCCGGAGGCGACGGCCCCGGCTCCCCGGACCCCGCGTCCGGCGCCCCGCCCGGCCCCTGCGACCCGTCCGCCGACGCCGACGCCGACCCCTGCCTCGGCCCGGGCGTCGATCCCGGCCCCGGTCCAGACCCCGGCTCCGGCGAGCCCGCCCCCGTCGGCCGATCCTCCGCGGATCCGGGCGCCGAGCCGGGAACCGCCCGGCGCGAGCGGACCTTCGACGCCGACCCGGCCCGACGGGCCAGGCTGTTCACCGTCCCCGGCGTCGGCGCCGGAGCCCCCGGGCGCCGGTCAAGGGCCGCGACGCCTCTCGGCCGTACCACCGGAGCCCGGATCCCCCCGGGGCGGCCCGCCTCCCTCCATCTGCCGGCGACCGTCGCCGCCGCCGCGCCGTACCAGGCCGGACGCGGCAGGAGCGGCCCGGGGCTGCTGCTGCGGCGCGAGGACATCCGGGAGGCGGCCAGGGAGGGCCGGGAGGGCAACCTGGTGCTGTTCGTGGTGGACGCGAGCGGGTCCATGGCCGCCCGGCGGCGCATGCGCGCCGTCAAGGGCGCGGTGCTCGGCCTGCTCATGGACGCCTACCAGCGCCGTGACAAGGTCGGGCTGATCACCTTCCGCGGTACCCGCGCCGACCTGATCCTGCCGCCCACCTCCTCCGTCGAGGCGGGCGCGGCCAGGCTGCGCGAACTGCCCACCGGCGGACGCACCCCGCTGGCCGCCGGGCTGCTCCGCGCCGCGGAGGTGCTGCGGGTCGAGCGCCTGCGCGATCCGGGCCGCCGTCCACTGCTGGTCCTGGTCACCGACGGGCGGGCCACCTCGGGAACCGTCGAGGAGGCCCACCGGGCCGCGGGCCTGCTGACGGGGGTGGCCACGGTGGTGGTGGACTGTGAGGGCGGTCACGTCCGCCTCGGCCTGGCCGGGTCCCTGGCACGGCGGATGGGCGCCGAGAGCGTCCGCCTCGACGACCTCACCGGCCTCGCCGGGATGATCCGTGAGCGGCGGACCGCCGCATGACAGCGAGAGGCTGACAAGGATGCCGCAGGGAAAACCGGTCAGCGTGCCCGAGGACGGCCTGACCACCCGGCAGCGCCGTACCCGGCCGCTGCTGATCGTGCACACCGGCCCGGGCAAGGGCAAGTCCACCGCGGCCTTCGGCCTGGCCCTGCGCGCCTGGAACCAGGGCTGGCCGATCGGCGTGTTCCAGTTCGTCAAGTCCGCCAAGTGGCGCATCGGTGAGGAGCGCGCCCTGCGCGTGCTCGGCGACTCCGGAGAGGGCGGCCGGGTCAGCTGGCACAAGATGGGGGAGGGCTGGTCCTGGATTCAGCGCCCCGGCAGCGCCGAGGACCACGCCGCCGACGCCCGCGAGGGCTGGGAGCAGATCAAACGCGACCTCGCGGCCGAGACGTTCCGCCTGTACGTGCTCGACGAGTTCACCTACCCGATGAAGTGGGGCTGGATCGACGTCGACGAGGTGGTCGCCACCCTGACCGGCCGGCCGGGCAGCCAGCACGTCGTCGTCACCGGCCGCGACGCGGACCCCCGGCTGCTCGCCGCCGCCGACCTGGTCACCGAGATGGGCAAGGTCAAGCACCCGATGGACGCCGGGCAGAAAGGCCAGAAGGGCATCGAATGGTAGCCCGCCTGGTGATCGCGGCCCCCGCCTCCGGGGCGGGGAAGACCACCGTCGCCACCGGGCTGATGGCCGCGCTCACCAGGCGGGGCCTGGCGGTCTCGCCGCACAAGGTGGGCCCCGACTACATCGACCCGGGCTACCACGCCCTGGCCACCGGCCGTCCGGGGCGCAACCTCGACCCGTGGCTCGTGGGGGAGGAGCTCGTCGCCCCGCTCTTCCTGCACGGCGCCGCGGGGGCCGACCTCGCCGTGGTCGAGGGGGTGATGGGCCTCTACGACGGGGCCGCGGCGAGCGAGTTCGCCTCCACCGCGCACGTCGCCAGGCTGCTGGACGCCCCGGTGGTCCTGGTCGTGGACGCGGCGAAGCAGAGCCGGTCGGTGGCCGCGCTGGTGCACGGGTTCGCCTCCTACGACACCCGGCTCAGGTTCGGCGGGGTGATCCTCAACCGGATCGGCTCCGCCCGGCACGAGGACATCTGCCGCGAGGCCCTCGCCGAGAGCGGCGTCCCGGTGCTGGGCGCGATCCACCGCAGCGACGCCGTCGCCACCCCCTCCCGGCATCTCGGGCTCGTCCCCGCGGCCGAACGCCGGACACAGGCCGTCCGGGCCATGGACGCCGTCGCGGCGCTGGTCGACGCCTCCTGCGACCTGGAGGGGCTCATGCGGCTCGCCCGCACCGCCCCGCCGCCGCCCGCCGTTCCGTGGTCGCCGGGTCCGGCAGCGCCCGTCACGGCGAGGGTCGCGGTCGCCGGAGGGCAGGCGTTCACCTTCGGCTACACCGAGCAGACCGAGCTCCTGGCCGCCGCCGGAGCGGAGGTGGTCACCTTCGACCCCCTCGCCGACGAGTCCCTGCCCGAGGGGACGCGGGGAGTGGTGGTCGGTGGCGGCTTCCCCGAGGTCTACGCGGGGGAGCTGTCCGCCAACGAGCCGCTGCGCAAGGAGGTCGCCGCGTTCGGCGGGCCGATCTCGGCCGAGTGCGCCGGCCTGCTCTATCTCGCCAGGCGGCTGGACGGCAGGCCGATGTGCGGGATCCTGGACGCCGACGCGCGGATGACCGGCGCGCTCACCCTCGGCTACCGCGACGCGGTGGCGGTCCGCGACTCGGTGCTGACCAGGAACGGTGAGCGGTATCGAGGCCATGAGTTCCACCGCACGGCCGTCGAGCCCGTGCCGGACCGGCCCCTGTTCCGCTGGCGCGGCGGCGCGGACGGGTTCGCCGGCGACCGGGTGGTCGCCTCCTACCTGCACCTGCACTGGGCCGGCAGTCCTCAGCTGGCCACCCGGTTCGTGGCGGCCTGCCGCCGGCCGGTCCGAGGGCTAGCGGAGAACGGTTGATCCCGTGCTCCGCACGCGGCCCCGATGGATCTCGGGCGACTGCCCTCGACGCCGGATCTCATACGGAGTCCGGCCCGCGACGGTGCCGTGCGCACGGAGAACAATATTGATCTACAACGTAAAGGGCGCGGCCGGTGGCCGCATGGACGGCGCCACCGTCACCCCCTCCATCCTGAGCACCTCCAGCAGCATGCGCGCGGCCTGATCGGCGGTGAGACGGGCCGCCGGATCGCTCCGCAGCAGCCCCTCCAGGACCGGGAGCAGCGACCCCGACTTCGCCGGGGCGTCGGGACTCCCGGCCGACGCCGTGCTCAGGACCGTCAGCGGATTCGAGTCCGGGTAGG
Source organism: Streptosporangium sp. NPDC006007 (assembly GCF_040614315.1). Lineage (NCBI taxonomy): Bacteria > Bacillati > Actinomycetota > Actinomycetes > Streptosporangiales > Streptosporangiaceae > Streptosporangium > Streptosporangium sp. NPDC006007. Next base: position 56,054 of record NZ_JBEXUG010000035.1, read on the forward strand.
GGGGCCGTCCCTCCGCCGCGAAGTACAGGCTCGCCCCGAACGACCACAGGTCGGCCGCCGGGGCCGCGGCCATGCCCCGCAGGCGCTCCGGCGCCAGGTAACCCGGTGCGCAGCCGAGCGGCACGGCCGTCGCCGCGCTCGCCGCGCCGTACAGGGCCGCGATGCCGAAGTCGGCCAGCACCACCCGGTCACCGGTCAGCAGGATGTTGCCCGGGTTGATGTCCCGATGCAGCACGCCGGCCTCGTGCGCGTGGCGCACCCCCGCCAGCAGCTGGAACCCGATCCACGCCGTCCAGTGGACCGGCAGGTGTCCCAGGTGCCCCACCGTCTCCAGCAGGGTCAGGGCCTCCAGCAGCTCCATCACGATCCAGAGCCGCCCGTCCTCCTCCAGCAGGTCGTGCACCGAGACCACCGCCGGATGGCTCAGCCGCCCGGTCGAGCGCACCTCGCGCAACGCGCGGTGGCGCGCCTCCTCCGGGGCGGTGCCGTGTTCGTGGAACCGCGGCAGGATCTCCCTGACGGCCACGTTCCGGCGGAGCCGGGAGTCGTGGGCCCGCCACACGGTGCCGACCCTGTCTCGCCCGGTGGGTGAGATCAGCTGATAGCGCCCCCCGAGCAGGCGGGGCGTCTCCGTTCCCGTTTCCATGGACCACCCGTTGCGCGTCAGAAGCCGGGCCCTCGGCGGATTCATGCTTTCACCGGCACGGTGCGCCATGTCGCGACATTGGGTAGTCGCGCATAACGATTGCGTCGCGAGGGGCCCCGTGGTGGCGATCAGACGGAGGTGAAGCAGCGCAACTCGGCCAGCATGACCGAGGTCTGCTCGGCGCTCAGCCGGGTCCTGGGATCCTTGCGGAGCAGCCCGCGCAGCACCGGCTCCAGCGCGCCGGCCCGTTTCGGCGGGCGTGCCGGTTCCCGCAACGCCTCCACCAGGGCGGACATCGAGTTCACCACCCGGAACGGCGTCCTGCCCTCCACCGCCATGTAGAGCGTCGCGCCGAACGACCACATGTCCGCCTCGCGTGTCCCGCCCCGGCCGTGCAGGGTCTCCGGTGCGATGAAGGCCGGCGTCCCGCGCATCGAGGTGCCCGCAGTCCCCTCGGGTGCGGCGAAGCCGAAGTCGGCCAGCACCACCCGGTCGCCGGTGAGCATGATGTTGGCGGGCTTGATGTCCCGGTGGATCACTCCGCCGTCGTGCGCGTGCCGCAGCGCGTCCAGCAGGCGGCGTCCCATCGCCGCGACCAGGTCCACCGGGAGCGGGCCCGCCTGCATGAGCGTGTCGTGCAGGGTCAGCGCCTCCAGGAACTCCATGACGATCCAGAGCCGCTCGGACTCCTCGGCCAGGTTGTGCACCGTGACGATGCCCCGGTGGCTCAGCCGTGCCGCCATCTGCGCCTCGCGGACCACCCGCCGCCGCTGCTCGGTGGCGGCCGGGCCCGGTGGCAGGGCGATCTCCTTGAGCGCCACCTCTCGCTCCAGTAACAGATCGTAGGCGCGCCAGACCACGCCCGTCGCCCCCCGGCCGACGGGGGAGAGAAGCTTGTAGCGGCTGGCGACGATGGTGCTCACCCGTCAATGATCGCAGTTTCGCGCCCGGATGGCTTACTCGAAGTGGTTCCGACTTGCCCGGCGGAGCCGATAAGTCCATATCTGTCCGGTAAAAGGATCAGACGACATCCGGCGCTCGACGTCAAGGCCCGGCCCCCGGGGCACATCGCGACGGCCGGCGCCCGGATCGGACTGCCGGGCGCGCCCGGATTTGCCTCCGGAGGGCGCGGACGGGTTGTCTGTGGGAAGGTCCCGGAGTGGCCCTGGCGGGCTCCCGCAAAGATCGCAGGACGATCCACGCGAAATGTCTGCCGGTTCGGGGAAGATATGGGGCAGGAGACGTCCCCCACGTGGAGGTGCCAGATGGCTAGTAAGGACACCGGCGGACAGAGGCAGACCGGCCGGACCGACAGGGAGGTGGAGGAGACCGCTCCCGCGGACTCCACCGACGTCCAGGACCGTCAGGAGAAGCTCTCCGACGACGTCGACGCGATTCTCGATGAGATCGACGAGGTTCTTGAGGAGAACGCGGAGGAATTCGTCAGGTCGTACGTGCAAAAGGGCGGACAGTAGGGCATACGCCCGAATTCACTGTCGGGGCAGACCGGATCCGGCGGCGGATCCGAGCGTCTCTCCCGGCCGCGGTCGATCACGGCCGACCGGGCCCGCCGGGCCGGGCTCCCCGGGTGGACGGCCGCCGAGTCCGGCGGTGAACGGGAGCGCCGCTCGGCGGATCGGACACCCGCCGCGACCCGGTCCGCCCGGACGGGGGACGATCTCGGCCCCGAGGTCACGGCCGGAGGATGTGACGGCGCCCGCGTCCGTCCTCGGGGCCGGTGCCGGGGTGCGCCGCGCGCTTGGCGCGGCGACGGGGCCCGGTGTAAAGATTCGATGAGCCCGGCGGAGGGGGTTCGCGCTGAGCTGATCCAGGGAAGTGCAAGCAGCACGGCAAGATGAGTAAGGTCGGGCCTATAAAGGACCGCACCTTTGGAGGGAGTCGCGTGGGATCGCACAGGGACCTGCCCGCCGGCATGGTGAATCACATCTTCACGAACAGCGGCGTCTCCTCGTTCACCGAGTTCGTCGGCTCCTACGCGCCGGACTTGCTGCCCGGCCGGAACGAGACCCTGGCAGCCCCGGTCGGTGACCGGATTCCACACGCCACCACGATCGTCGCGGCGACCTGCGCGGGCGGCGTGGTGATAGCCGGTGACCGCAGGGCGACCTCGGGCAACATCATCTCGCAGCGAGACATGGAGAAGGTGTTCCGCACCGACGACCACTCGGCCATGGGCATCGCCGGAGCGGCGAGCACCGGCATCGAGATGGCCCGGCTCTACCGGGTGGAGCTCGAACACTACGAGAAGATGGAGGGCCGTACGCTCTCGGTGGTCGGCAAGGCCAACCGGCTGGCCACCATGATCCGCGGCAACCTCGGCATGGCGATGCAGGGACTGGTCGTGGTCCCGATCTTCGCAGCCTACGACCCGGCGATCGACGGCGGCCGGATCTTCGGCTACGACGTCGGAGGCGGTCCCTACGAGCAGTCCAACTACCACTCGATCGGCTCCGGCTCGCTGTTCGCGCGAGGCTCCCTGAAGAAGCTCTACCGGGAGAACGCCTCGCCGGAGGAGATCGTGCTGACACTCATTCACGCGCTCTACGACGCCGCCGACGACGACTCGGCGACCGGCGGCCCCGACATCACCCGCAAGATCTGGCCCGTCGTAGCGCAGATCACCGCCGACGGCTTCCACCGTCTGTCCGACGAGGAGGTGGGCGCCCACGTCCAGACCGTCCTCGACGAGCGGATGAGCTCCCCCGACGGTCCCGTCGCCCCGCTGCGCTAACACGAGAGGATCACCCCAGGTGTCCATGCCTTTTGGATATGTCTCGCCCGAGCAGCAGATGCGGGACAAGGCGGACTACGCGCGTAAGGGGATCGCGCGGGGCCGTAGCGTCGTCGTTCTGCAGTACGAGCACGGCATCCTGTTCGTCGCCCCCAACCCCTCGCGGGCACTGCACAAGATCAGCGAGATCTACGACCGGATCGGGTTCGCCGCGGTCGGCCGCTACAACGAGTTCGAGGCGCTGCGCCTCGGTGGCATACGCTACGCCGACATCAACGGCTACAACTACGCCAGGGACGATGTCACCGCGCGCGGCCTGGCCAACCTCTACGCGCAGAACCTCGGTCAGATCTTCACCGAGTCGCCGAAGCCGTTCGAGGTCGAGATCGTGGTCGCGGAGGTCGGCGACTCCGCCGACGAGGACCACATCTACCGTCTCACCTTCGACGGCTCCGTCTTCGACGAGACCGGCCTGGTGGCGATGGGCGGTCAGGCCGAGGCGGTCGCCGGCCGGCTCAAGGAGCGCTACCGCGACGGCCTGCCGCTGGCCGAGGCGCTGGAGGCGGCGCTGTTCGCGCTCACCGAGCCCGGCGGCGAGCGCTCCCCGGCCGACCAGCTTGAGGTGGCGGTGCTCGACCGCAACCGGCCGCACCGCAAGTTCATGCGGCTCCACGGGCCCAAGCTGGAGCGTCTGCTGGCGGGGGGCGCCGGAACGCCTCTCCGGGAGACCCCGGAGCCCAAGACCCCCAAGGCGCCGGAGACCTCCGACCTGCCGCCGACCGCGCCCGAGGGTGAGATCGACACCGGCTCCAACGGCTGATCACATCGGTGCCGGGCGCCGCACACCCCGCGGGGTGCGCGGCGCCCGGTGCTGTGCGGGGAACACCTCCTCCGCCGTGCCCCACCGGGTGTGACGTCCCGCGGAGTGACCAAGGTCACTTTTTTCCGGCCACCCGAATCCGCCTCCCGCCGGTCCGGACATGCCGACGGTCACTCCGTGTGAGCCCTCCTCACGCTTAGCCGCCGATCCCCGGGGGCATAAGCCGTAGGACCGAAAACCCCCACTGATCCCTCCCGCAAGAGGGGTTCGGCGAATAGTGTGAGGCAATGGATCGTCGCATCTTCGGGCTTGAGAACGAGTACGGCGTCACCTGCACGTTCAGGGGGCAGCGGCGGCTGTCGCCCGACGAGGTAGCGCGTTATCTATTCCGCCGGGTCGTCTCCTGGGGCCGGTCGAGTAACGTGTTCCTGCGCAACGGCGCGCGTCTCTATCTGGACGTCGGCAGTCACCCCGAGTACGCCACCCCCGAGTGTGACAACGTCGTGGAGCTCGTCACCCACGACAAGGCGGGCGAGCGCATCCTGGAGGGCCTGCTCGTCGACGCCGAGAAACGGCTCCGCGAGGAGGGCATCGCCGGGGACATCTACCTGTTCAAGAACAACACCGACTCGGCCGGCAACTCCTACGGCTGTCACGAGAACTACCTGGTGGGCAGGCACGGCGAGTTCGGGCGCCTGGCCGACGTGCTCATTCCCTTCCTGGTCACCCGGCAGATCATCTGCGGGGCCGGCAAGGTGCTGCAGACCCCGCGCGGCGCGGTCTACTGTGTCTCCCAGCGGGCCGAGCACATCTGGGAGGGCGTCTCCAGCGCCACCACCCGGTCACGGCCGATCATCAACACCCGCGACGAGCCGCACGCCGACGCCGAGCGTTTCCGCCGTCTGCACGTCATCGTGGGCGACTCCAACATGAGCGAGACGACCATGCTGCTCAAGGTCGGCGCGACCGACCTGGTCCTGCGCATGATCGAGGCGGGCACCGTGATGCGCGATCTGTCGCTGGAGAACCCGATCCGGGCCATCCGCGAGGTCTCCCACGACATGACCGGGCGGCGCCGGGTGCGCCTGGCCAACGGCCGGGAGGCGTCCTCGCTGGAGATACAGCAGGAGTACCTCTCCAAGGCGCGCGACTTCATCGAGCGCCGCGGCGGCGACGAGATCAGCCACCGGGTGCTGGAGCTGTGGGAGCGGACGCTCGGCGCAGTGGAGACCGGCAACCTCGACCTGGTCGCCCGGGAGATCGACTGGGTCACCAAGTACCAGCTGATCGAGCGCTACCGCAGGAAGTACGACCTTCCCCTGTCCAGCCCCCGGGTCGCCCAGCTCGACCTCGCCTATCACGACGTGCACCGCCGCCGGGGCCTGTTCTATCTGCTGCAGAAGCGCGGCGCGGTGGAGCGGGTGGCCTCCGACCTGAAGATCTTCGAGGCCAAGTCGGTCCCGCCGCAGACCACCCGGGCGCGGCTGCGCGGGGAGTTCATCCGCAGGGCGCAGGAGAAGCGGCGCGACTTCACCGTCGACTGGGTGCACCTGAAGCTCAACGATCAGGCGCAGCGCACCGTGCTCTGTAAGGACCCCTTCCGCAGCGTCGACGAGAGGGTGGACAAACTAATCGCCGGAATGTGATGGTCATCTGGTTTTTCAGCGTGGAGACTCCTGCCTTCAGGCAGGGGAGGAAACGCGGCACGGTGCCGCGCGGTCCGGGGTCGAACTCACCTCCATCT
>NZ_JBEXUG010000036.1:0-59962 GCF_040614315.1 Streptosporangium sp. NPDC006007
GCTTGCGGCGCGGGGGCGCGCCGCTGCCGGCGGACCGGCCGAAGAGCCGCAGCCGCCGGCGGGCGAGCGCGGCCCCCCGAACCCCATCGGGAACATCGGGCAGGTCTTACATGCAGGGCCGTGAACGACATCCAGGGCTGCGCTGTGCCCACCCCCACCACTCGACCCTCCGGGCATCCAGGGATCGACACCTTCACGGCCGCTCACCACCTCGCCATGGCTTTCCCCCACTCTCGGCGGGGTTCCGCTCCCGCGAACCTCCGTCTGCTTGTTCGACCAGCGTCCGCAAGAGCCTCCCCTCCCCCCGCCTTCCTCTCTCCCCTGGTCTGGCCAGAGGCGGCGCCTCCACCGCGTCAGCGGTGGCTTGAACACGTATGGAAAGTCGTAACAGGAGGTCAGTGCCTTACCCGCCTGCCGGCGGCGTCTCCTGCTGTAACGGCAAATCGTCATAAACGATGATGGTTCGCGCAGGATCAGCAACGATCACCTGATACTCAATGGGTGTCTTGGCAGCATCGAAAGTTGTTCGGCGCACTTCGAGGATCCACCCTCCGCCGCGTAGCCGAAGTTCGGCAGCCTCGTCTGCCACTGGAGGCCGTGAGCGGATCTCTTCTCCGGCACTAGCCGGCGTCAAGCCTGCTTGGAGTAACGCACGGTAGATTCCTCCAACCACCTTGCTTGAACGAGCGATGGGTGTACCTCGGATCAGCTCGTATGGGTACCACGCGGTTTGAAGTTGGGCGGGCTCGCCGTCGATCAACGCGCGGCGTGATCTTCTAAGTACGGCAGTCCCGGCAGCAAGATGAAGCGCAGAGGCGACCTCGGGAGGAGCGGGCTCTCGCTCCACTTCGACTGTCTGCATCTCTCCGTTGACTCCTTGCTCGCGACATGCCGTTTCCCATGGACCTCGATCACCGTTTGGTGTCAAGACAGCGCGATAACGACTAAACCGCACTCGAACCGGCGTTCGATCAAGGACTACAGTCCCCCGCTTTCGGATAGCGCGGACCAGACCCTCGGATTCGAGAACGCCGATCGCAAGGCGAACGGTTTCATTGGCCATGCCGTACTTCTTCGCCAGCTCGGTGATCTTAGGCAGGACGGCTCCCGGAGGATACGTGTCATCCTCGATGGCTCGCCGCAGGTCAGACGCCAACTCACGATATCGGGCAATCATCTAACTACCTCCCAGGGGTCATCTTACTCCCCCAGTTTTAAGCAATAGATCTGGGTCTATTGACAACGAGGAGAGGTAGAGGCACACTCTGATTAGATCTAGATCTGTTCGATAGATCTGGATCTAATCAAGAGTCTCGATGGGCAACTCCTGTCAGGGCTGAAGCATCAAGAGTTAGGAGATTCCATGCGTAACATCCCGGTGGACGTCTCGGCCATGGCGTTCATGGTCGCGGGTGAGGCTGAGCCGAAGATCGTGGACCGCGCGACGGGTGAGGTGAAGCAGGACAAGGAGGGGCGGGACCTCTACACGATCCCGCTGCTGCCCAAGCCGAACGACGACCGGCGTAACCCGGTGATCGTGGTCACGTTCCCCTCAGTCGACTTTCCGCAGATCCCGCAGGGTATCCAGGTCCGGCCGGTGGGCCTGTCGGCCTTCTACTGGCAGATGAACGGCCGGTCGGGGATGGGTTTCCGCTGTGAGGCGATCCGTCCGGCTACCGAGAAGTCGGCCTGACGGTCATGGTCGGGCGCACCTATCTGGAGCGGGGACGGCCGGTGACGGTCCTCATCGCCTGGAACGGGCGGGGTCCCCGGAATGTACTGGTCCGCCGCGAGAGCGGACAGGAGGTGGTGCGTCCCTTTCGGGGGCTGCGCCGTCTTCCCGCTCCCGGCATCACGGATCCGCTGTTTTAAGCGGTGGTCCCCGAAGCGGCTTATGCCTGGCAGCTTCCCCGCTTCGGGGCCTCCCGTTCATCCACAGAAGAGGAAAGGAGGACTCTCAGTATGACTGATTTTCTGATCTGGGGCGCGGTCGTTGTGGCTGTCGCTGGGGCGGGCCTGCCGGCCTGGCGCAGGCTGCACCCGGTGTCGTTCTGGTGGCTGCTGGGCTTCCCGATCAAAACGATCACGGTGTACGGCACGTGGCGGGCGGTGGCCTCGGGCTGTGGTCTGGCCCGTAAGCGTCGGCGGTGGCGGTTCACCTTCCCGGGTTTTCCCGGACTGGGGGGCTGAGCCATGGCTTCTCGTGAGCTGACGCCCGCTGAGCGGCACCTGGTGTTGGAGTCGTTGACTTCCGACCAGATGCAGGATGCTCTGACCTATCTGTCCGGCTATGACCCGTCCGCCTTCCAGGAAGCGCTGAAGGGCATCCGGGGGGCTGAGTCGTGACCGTGGTCTCGCAGCGTCGGAAGGTGCGGCGGGTGGAGGTGGAGCGCGCTCCGCGGCTGGGGCTGATCCGTCCTACCCGGTTGGGGTTTCGGCTGTCGGTGCGGCTGCATGACGGGCAGACGCCGGAGGACTATGCGCGGGTGCTGGATAAGCTCGCCCACGCCTGGAAGGTCCACAGTGTGCGGCTGGCGTCATGGAAGCCGGGCCGGGTCGTGCTGGTCGCGACCTTGGTGGATCCGCTAGAGCGGGTGACGATTCCGGTGCTGGCCGATGGGCTGTTGCGGGTGCGGGTCGGCCTACTGGAGACCGGAGCGCCGTTCGTCATCGATTTCCGCGCCGTGCCGCACTGGCTGAACGTGGGTGCGACCCAGTCGGGTAAGTCGAACCTGGCCAACGCGCTGATTGTCGGTCTGGCGCCGGAACCGGTCGCCTTGGTCGGCTTCGATCTCAAGGGCGGGGTGGAGTTCACCCCGTATAAGGCGCGAATGTCGGCGCTGGCCACCGAACGCGCCGAGTGCGCGGATCTGCTGGCCGATCTGATCGGCGTCATCAAGGCTCGGATGGCCTTATGCCGGCGGTATCGGGTGAAGAACATCTGGCATGAGCGGCTGCCGGAGGCTGAGCGGCCGGTGCCGATCGTGGTGCTGGTCGACGAGGTCGCCGAGTTGTTCTTGATGGCCGATCCGAAGTCGGAGAAGGAGGAGGTCGCCGCGGTCGCCACTCGGCTGTTGCGGCTGGCTCAGCTCGGGCGGGCGTTCGGTATCTATCTGATGGTGTGCGGTCAGCGGGTCGGCTCCGATCTGGGTCCCGGTGTGACGGCGCTGCGTGCGCAGCTCACGGGGCGGATCTGTCACATGGTCAACGACGATGAGACGGCCAAGATGGCGTTGGGCGACATGGACGCCGGTGCGTTGGCCGCGGCTCGGCGGATCTCTTCGGCGATGCCCGGCACGGCGGTGGTGGCCGGTACTGAGGGCAGCTGGCATCGGATGCGGTCGGTGCATGTCAGCGAGGAGCAGGCGGAGGCCGCTGCCGCTACGTATGCGCATCTGGCTCCCCGGTGGGCCGACCTGACCCGCGGTGTCGCCGCTTCGGCTGATGTGGATGCCGTAGATCTCGGTGAGTTCACCGTTCCCGATCTGGACGATCTTCCCGTCTGATCGTTTCCCGCTGCCCTTTGGGCCGGTGTGAGCCCTTACATCACGCCAGGTCCTTACCCCGCTCATGCCGAAACCCGCCCCTGCGGGAGGTGCGTGATGGCGCGCTGTCTCGATCTCACCGAGATGCACGTCCTGAAACAACCGTGTCGACGGTGTGGCCATCAGTGCGCGGTTCACACCGGCGGCGCGAAATCCGGTGGCTGGGCGATTTATGAGCCGACCTGGGTGAACGCCTCGGGTTGGTGCCGGATGCCCGGCTGTGACTGTCCCGCCCGTACCTGACCCCCTCATCCCCCGAACCCCTGGAAGGAGATTTCAATGGCGCGAAAGCCCGACCGGCGCACCCCTGAGGAGGCGTTGATCGAGGAGCTGCTGGCGGAGGTGGTGGAGCTTCGCGAGGAGAACACCCGTCTGCGGCTGCCCTCGGCGCCGGTGGTTGATCTGGCCGCTCGCCGTACCGGCAAGAAGAAGTAGGGCCAGGGCCGATGAGAACCCGCCTGCGTTCGGTGCTGGCCGATTCCGGCCCGGTGATGGTGCTCGCCACTATCGCCGCGGTGGGCTCGTTCACCCACATCAGCAAGCTGGCCGCCCGGTACGGGCAAATGGGCTGGCAGTCCTGGGCGGTGGCGGTGTGCATCGACTTGATGTGTGTGATGGCCGCGCGGGAGATCCAGCGCGATAAGCGCACTGGCCGTCCCCGGCGTGGGTGGGTTTCCTGGCCGTCGCTGGTGCTGGCCGGCGGGATCGTGCTGACTTTGGCGGCCAACCTCGCCGAAGCCGACCCCTCCGCGTGGGGGTGGATCGTCGCGGCGACTCCGGCGGGGGCGTTCCTGATCGCGATGTCGATGCTGGAGCGCCGCGCCGGTCATCCCTGCCGGAAAACGGTCGTCGAGGCCGAACTCGTCGCCGACCGGCCTTCGCACACCGCTGGCTCGGTGTCCGGTCCTGCCCGGCCGTACCCGCATCCGGCCGTCCCCGAGCAGTGCCCGGCCGAACTGGCACCCGTTCCGCCTGTCCTGCCCGTCTCTCCTGTTTCGCCTGTGCTGGGACGTCCGGCCGTCAGTGCCGTCCTGCTGGAGGACGCGCGCTATCTCGCCGATGAGCACACCCGGCTGCACGGCACCCCCATCAGCGCCGATGACCTTCAACGTCGCCTGCGGGTGGCGCCGGAGGTGGCGGCCGACCTGCTGCACCACCTGAACACCACATCTGATCTCACCTGACCTGAAAGGAGCACATCTCATGGCTCAGTCCGACCTCTGCCGCACCTGCCGGGGCTACGGCACCGTCTACGTGCTGAAGTCCGTCCGGCAAGCCGGTGGCACCGTCATCGTCGAGACCCGCCGTCCCTGCCCCACCTGCCGCCCCCAGGCGGACCTGTGATGGCCCCCCGCACTCGGCGTCGGCCGTCCCAGCGCCCCGGCTGTCAACAGGGACGGGTTCCGACCACTCAGGTCGTGAGCCGCGGTCTTCACCGCCGCACGGTCGAGACATACGGCTTGCGGCTGACCTGCGACGACATCGGTCATGCCGGAGGCACCTCGTGTGCCGGCTGATCTACCGCGACGGCAATGCCAAGGACCTCGCCCGCGATCTGCTGGAGATCCGCGTGATGTACGGCCCGGCTCGGGTCGTCTACCTGCACAAAGACAAGAGCAGCGGCACCTACTCGATCTGCCTGGAGGTGCAGTGATGGCCCCCCTGGGCGCCTCTGTCTGTCCCCGGCATCACACCAGGAGGCGAGAAGAGATGAGCAAGAGCAAGGCCGAGATACAGGCGGCCCGCGCTGAGCTGCTGGCGGCGCGTGAGGCAATCCACGGCTTGGAGACCCGGCCCGCGGAGGACGCGGAGTACTGGGAGGCCAACCGGCGGGTGCTGCGTGCGGAGAAGGCCGTCCCCTGGTGGCTGCGGTAGCGGCGCCCCAGACAGCCCGTGAATAACCCGGCTCGCTGATCGAAAGGAGGTGAATCCATGAAGGACATGTGCGGCGCCTGCAATGGCACCGGTGTCAGTGAACACATGGAGCCGTGCGGCTGGTGCGACGGGCACGGCTGCCCCGACTGCGACGGCACCGGCGCTGCTCCCGATGACGACCGCTGCTGCGACTGCGACGGCACCGGCATCGACAACTACCTCTGATCATCGCTCAATACGGACCCCAACCACCACAAGAAATGAGAGGCAAGCCCATGAACCGTTGCCCGGATTGCGGTCGCGAGATGGACCCCTACGGCGGCATCTTCGTCTGCTTCTGGTGCTACGAGGACAGAGAGATCCCCAACGAGGACTGATCCCCGACTTTCACGACGCCTCCACGGGGCGGCCCACAGCCTGCCAGCTTTGTTCGCCGCTCCGTGAGGGCGTCTCCCCCCTGCGACCTGCAAAGGAGACCTTCATTATGCCCAACCCCTGCCCGGCCTGCGCCGGGGCCGGACTCACACCTTCTACCCCAAGCACTGGCGGCAACTATGACGGCACCGGACGCGCCACCGAGCTGCGGAAGGGGAAGTGACCGATGACCGTCGAGTACACGCACCCCGACGTACTGACCATCGGCGTACGCGCTGGATGGGCCGATCCCGTAACCGACCCCTCCCGGATCGATTGGGCCGCGAGGCAGGCCACTGCGGTGATCCCGTTCGAGGTGATCGACGGCCGCCCGATGAACCCGTTTGCCCCGACCGGTATCGAGCGCGGCCGGAACGAGTTGGGCCACTGGGGCGAAGCCCTGTGCGCTGACGCGATCGTGATGGCCACGGTTGCGGGCCGTCGCCGGTTGGTGATGGTCGCCCGCAGGGACGGGCACGGATGGGCGCTTCCCGGCGGCCACGTCGACCTCGGAGAAGACCCCGGGCATGCTGCCGTCCGCGAGTTGGAAGAGGAAACCGGCCTGGTCATCCCCGGGGCGGCCTGGCGGACGCTGCCCGCGCGATACGTGCCCGATCCCCGTGCCAGCGATGAGGCATGGATGGTGACCGTGCCCGCCATCACCGACCTGGGCTTCCTTCCCGACCTTCCGCCGGTGACCGGTGCCGACGACGCCAAGCAGGCCGCCTGGATCGCAGCGGACAGTTACTCCGCGTTGCTCGCCGACCTCGCAGGCGGTGAGGTGTTCGCCGCTCACCGGGCCATACTGGCCGATCTGCTCATGTCCCCCCTGTGCCCGGACTGCGGTGGTGAGGGTCGAGCCCTGATCGCGCAGGTGATCGGCTGTGGTCTGCGCCGCCGGACCGTAGAGCAGTTCGCCGCGTGCCTGACCTGCTCGGGTACTGGACGGTCATCGACATGGCTGCCGCCGGGGACCGCCTCCACCTGGATCTGCCGTTGCGGCGCGGTCAACCCCCGCACCGTCACCACCTGCGGAAAGTGCGGCCAATGACTACGCCCGAGATCCTCGACCTGTTCTGTTGCGCCGGCGGTGCGACCCGCAGCTACCAGGAAGCGGGATTCCGTGTCACAGGCGTGGATGCCGTGGCCCGCCCGGAATACCCCGGGCAGGAGTTCCACCAGGCCGACGCGATCGCCTTCGTCCTGGACAACCTGACGGAGATCCGTTCCCGGTTCGTGTTCGTCCACGCCTCCCCGCCGTGCCAAGGGGAGGGCACGTGCGCCAAGGGGACGAACAAGGCCCGTGGGAACCCTCATCCCCGCCTGATCGACCCGACTCGGGCCGCGCTTGAACGCCTGGGCCTCCCCTACGGCATCGAGAACGTAGCCGGATCCAAGATCCGCAAGGACCTCATGCTGTGCGGGGAGATGTTCGGCCTCGGCGTCCTCATGCATCGCTATGTCGAGTTCGGCGGAGGGCTCCACGTCCCACAGCCGGAGCACAAGCCGCACCGGGGCCGCGTACGCGGGTGGCGGCACGGGATTTACCACGACGGCCCCTATGTGGCCGCCTACGGCGAAGGAGGCGGAAAGGCGACCGTTCAGGAGATGAAGGACGCCAAGGGCATCGGCTGGACAGATGAACACCTGGCGCTTCGAGAGGCACTCCCCCCGGCCTACACACGATTCCTTGGCCGCCACCTGGTCACCGCCCTCGACGGCGCCGGACCCGTTCAGCTCGAACTACCCGATCTATTGGCGGTGTCATGAGCGTCCATCACGTGCGGGTGACCGAGATCTACGCCCGCGCCGCCGACCATCCCTGGCTCACCCTGCGGCACGTCATCGCGGTCGAGTCCGCGCCCTGCCTGGCCCCGGTCCTCATCCGCATGGCCGGCCGACACGCCCGGATCGCCTGCGGTCGCCGGCTCCCCCTGGACAGGCAGTGCCGCAACTGCGCCCCGCGCATCGTCGTCACCGAGGTAAGGAGGATCACCGCTTGAGCAGCCCCGCGCCGCTCGCCGAGTTGGTCGGGCCGGTCATCCGTGACCTGGCCCGCCGCTCCGGTCATGACCTCACCCGGTGGTTGACCCAGACCGCCCGGCTTCGCGGCTGCGCCGAACCGGTCCGGCTGACCGGCGAAACCGTCACGGTCGATGCCTCCTCCGGTCAGGTCCTGCACACCTACACCACCGCCGCCGAACCTCACGGGCAACTGCTGGTGCGGTGCGGTAACCGGCGCGCCTCGCGCTGTGCGGCCTGCGCCGAGACCTACCGCCGCGACACCTTTCACCTGATCCGCGCCGGTCTGCTCGGCGGGTCCAAAGGCGTTCCGGCCACCGTGCGCACCCATCCCCGTGTGCTGGCCACCCTGACCGCCCCCAGCTTCGGCCCCGTCCATCGCGGACCGGACAAGCGCGGCACCCTCCAGCCGTGTCACCCCCGCCGCACCGGTCCGGCTTGCTTCGCCCGCCACCCCTCCGATGACCCTCGCATCGGCCAACCGCTGGACCCCGACGGCTACGACTACGCCGGGCACGTGCTGTGGAACGCCCATGCATCCGATCTGTGGCGGCGCTTCACCATCTACCTGCGCCGCCACCTCGCCGGAGCGGCCGGTCTGACCCATGCGGCGTTCAACGAGCAGATCCGGGTGTCGTTTGCCAAGGTCGCCGAGTACCAGGCCCGCGGCGTCGTGCACTTTCACGGCGTGATCCGCCTGGATGGCCGTGACCCGGACGGCGCCACCCTCCCGCCCCCCGGCTGGGCCACCACCGAACTCCTGGACGGTGCGATCCGCTCGGCTACGGCGGCCGTGCGGGTGCAGGCTCCCGACGTCGGCCAGTCCAACCGCGACCTGGCATGGGGTGAGCAGGTAGACGTTCAGCACATCGCCCCCGGCGAACTCGACGGCGACGAACTGACCGAGCAGAAGGTAGCCGGTTACATCGCCAAGTACGCCACCAAGGCCGCCGAATCCTCCGGCACCCTGGACCGCCGGATCCGCGCTGCCGATCTGTCCCGGCTGGTCGAGCAGGGCGCTACCGAGCACGCCGCCCGGCTGATCCGCACCGCCTGGGAACTCGGCAACCCCCACACCCACCCCGGCCTGCTTCACCTGCGGCTGCGCAAATGGGCGCACATGCTTGGCTTTCGCGGCCACTTCTCCACCCGTTCCCGCGCTTACTCCACCACCATGGGCGCCCTGCGGCAGGCCCGCACTGACTACCGGCAAGCCCAACTCGCCGCCGACGGGCTTCCCGATCCTGACGCCACGCTCGTTCTCGGCCACTGGCGGTTTGCCGGCCAGGGCTACACCCCCGGCGAAAGCGCCCTTGCGGCCTCGTTCATCGACCACGTCCCGAAGGAGGAACGCAATGACCACCACTGACAGCGATGACCTGTGGGACGTGGCCCGCACGGCTAAATTCCTGAGGGTTCCCCCGGCCACGCTCTACCAGTGGCGGCATCGCCGTACCGGCCCAACCAGCCACAAGATCGGCCGTTATCTGCGCTACGTGCCGGAAGACGTGCTGGCCTGGGTCCGAGAGCAGGTGTGACCATGGCCTTCGTCAAAGACCTCTGGATGAAGACGGTCAAACACCCCGATGGCCGAACGGAGAAGGCCAAGACTTCCCGGTACGGCAAGGGCAAGCGATGGCTCGCTGTCTGGGTTGATCCTGAGGGACGCGAGCGATCAGCGGCTTACGATCGCAAGGTGGATGCCGAGAAAAAGGCATCAACGATGGAGTCCGATGTTGCGCGCGGGGACTACATCGATCCGCGGGCTGGCAAGGTGCTCTTTGGTGATCTGGCAGAGCGGTGGCTCGGCTCTCGTATCGTCGACCCCTCCACGCAGATCCGGTACTCCTCTCTTTACCGGTTGCACGTGGGGCCGGCCTTTGCGCGACGTCAGGTTGGGAACATCAAGCCGTCTCACGTGCAAGCGTGGATCAGTGATCTGAGCGGCCGGTTTGAAGTCTCGACTGTGCGGACCTCGTTTCTTGTGCTTCAAGGTGTGCTGGACCTGGCCGTGGCCGATGAGGCCATCAAGAGGAGTCCGGCCAAGTCGCCGATCGTGCGGGTTCCCAGGCGTGTGGCCGAGGAGATCCTGGCATGGGCGGATGAACGGGTACACGCGGTGATCGATGCCCATCCTGACTTGTTCCGTGCGCTTCCGATCGTCGGTGCTGCCTGCGGTCTTCGTCAGGGGGAACTATTGGGGCTCGCTCTGGAGGACATCGACTTTGAGGGGCAGGTGATTCAGGTTCGACGTCAGCTCAAGAAGCTGGAGCCGGAGTTCGTGTTCGCCTTGCCGAAGAACGACCGTGAGCGTGTGGTCCCGCTTCCGGCCTGGGCCGCTGAGGCGATCCGGGTGCATGTCGACAAGTACCCGCCGCTTGTCTGCTCGCTGCCCTGGGAGAAGCCGAACGGCAAGTTGCGCACGCACAACCTGCTGTTCCGCTGGACCGGCGACAAGTTCATCAAGCCTCGTAGCTTCAGCGAACTCGTCTGGAAGCCTGCGCTCGTGGCGGCCGGTGTCATCCCCACGCCGACAAAGGATCCTCGTCAGCGCAAGCGGTTCGTCACCACGCGGAAGGAAGGGCTTCACCAGCTCCGGCACTTCTACGCCAGCGTCATGCTCAGCGGAGGTGTGGCCATCAAGGAACTCGCCGAGTACCTCGGGCACTCGGATCCAGCCTTCACGCTCCGGGTTTACGCGCACATGCAGCCGGGCTCTCACGACCGTGCCCGGCAGGCCATCGATGAGCGGCTGTTCCGGCCCCACTCCGCGTCTCACGGAACAGGGACGGAACAGGGCCGGTCTTGAGATCGTCTCCGTGGTCGCCGGACTGCCGTTCCGGTCCTCTCAGCGCAGTACGTATCTCCAGGTCAGAGCCCCTTGAGGCCCAGTTCGCGGGCGATGAGCATCCGCTGGACCTCGCTGGTGCCCTCGCCGATCTCCAGGATCTTGGCGTCGCGGTAGAAGCGGCCCACCGGGTATTCGTTCATGAAGCCGTAGCCGCCGAAGATCTGGGTGGCGTCGCGGGCGTTGTCCATGGCCGCGTCGCCGGCGACGAGTTTGGCGATGGCCGCCTCCTTCTTGAACGGCTCGCCGGCCAGCATCCTGCCGGCCGCGTGGTAGTAGGCCAGCCGGGCGGTGTGGGTGCGGACCTCCATATCCGCGATCTTGAACTGGATGGCCTGGTAGTGACCGATCGGGTGACCGAACGCCCTCCGCTCGCGGACATAGCGCAGCGACTCGTCCACGCAGCCCTGGGCCAGGCCCGTCGAGAGGGCGGCGATCGCGACGCGGCCCTCGTCGAGGGTCTGCAGGAACTGCGCGTAGCCCCGCCCCCGCTCGCCGAGGAGGTTGCCGGCCGGAACCCGGCAGCCGGTGAAGGAGAGCTCACGGGTGTCGGAGCAGTTCCAGCCGACCTTGGAGTACTTCTTGGAGACGGTGAAACCCGGGGTGCCGGACGGCACCAGGATGGTGGAGATTTCCGGCCGCCGGTGCGGAAACGTCTCGTCACCCTCGCGGTGACCGGTGATCGCGGCGACGGCCACCACCCCGGTGATGTCGGTGCCGGAGTTGGTGATGAACGCCTTCGAGCCGTTGATCACCCACTCGTCGCCGTCCAGCGTGGCGGTGGTGCGCATGCCGCCCGGCACGTCGGAGCCGCCCCCCGGCTCGGTCAGGCCGAACGCGCCCAGCACCTCGCCCGACGCCATCCGGGGAAGCCACTCGGCGCGCTGCCCGGCCGTACCGAAGCGGTGGATCGGCATCGCGCCCAGTGAGACCGCGGCCTCCAGGGTGATGGACACGCTGGAGTCGACCCTGGCCAGCTCCTCCAGGACCAGGCAGAGGGCGAAGTAGTCGCCGCCCATGCCGCCGTACTCCTCGGGGAGGGGCAGCCCGAACAGGCCCATCGCGCCCATCTGGCGGACGATGTCGTAGGGAAACTCCCGGCGCTCGTACAGGTCCCCGATCACCGGGGCCACGACGTCGCGGGCGAACGCCTCGACGGTCTTGCGGAGGTCTTCGTATTCCTCGTTGAGCTGGGGCATGATCACTCCTTGACGTGTCGATCGGGGGCCCGGCCGGCTCCCAGCGCCCGCACGACCCGTGACGGGCTGGGGCGGCCGAGCTCGGCAGCCAGCCATGTGCTGGTCTCCACCAGCGATTCGAGGTCGAGTCCGGTCTCGACACCGAGGCCGTGCAGCATCCACACCAGGTCCTCGGTGGCGAGGTTGCCGGTGGCGCTCTCGGCGTACGGGCAGCCGCCGATGCCGCCGGTGGAGGCGTCGACCACGGTCACGCCCGCGCGCAGGGCCGCGAGGGTGTTGACCAGTGCCTGACCGTAGGTGTCGTGGAAGTGCACGGCCAGCCGCGAGGGCCCGCCGAACGCCTCGACGAGGGCGGTCACGTGCCCCGGGGTGCCGACGCCCGTCGTGTCGCCCAGCGACAGCTCGAAACAGCCCAGGTCGAGCAGCCTGCGCCCCACGGCGACCACCTGCCCGATCGGGGTCGGCCCCTCCCACGGGTCGCCGAAGCACATCGACAGGTACGCCCTGACCCTCAGGCCGTGGCCGAGCGCCCGCGCCACCACCGGCTCGAACATCTCGAACTGCGACTCCAGCGTCCGGTTCAGGTTCCGGCCGGCGAACGTCTCGGTGGCGCTACCGAAGATCGCTATCTCCTGGACGCCGTGTTCCAGCGCCCGGTCGAGACCCCGCTCGTTCGGCACGAGCACCGGGTAGCGCACGCCGGGGACCCGATCCAGACCGGCCAGCAGCTCCGCGGCGTCGGCGAGCTGGGGCACCCACCCGGGGCGCACGAAGCTGGTCGCCTCGATCACGCGGTGCCCCGCGGCGGCCAGCCGGGCGATGAACTCCGCCTTGATCTCGACGGGAACCATCACCGGCTCGTTCTGCAACCCGTCGCGCGGGCCGACCTCGTAGACCGTGACCCGCTCGGGCAGCCCCGCCTCCGCGACCCTGTACGGCTCCCGCATCACGACTCCCCGTCCCGTCGCACGACCGCCAGCACGGCGTCCATGTCGACCGCCTGGCCGGCCCGGACCGGCAGCTCGGCGACCGTCCCGGTGACCGGGGCGGTCACGGTGTGCTCCATCTTCATCGCCTCGACGACGAGCAGCGGCTGCCCCTCGCCGACCCGCTCCCCCGCGGTCACCTTGACCACGAGGACGGTGCCGGGCATCGGGCTGCGGACCACCCCGTCGCCGTCGCCGCCCGCGCCCTCCCGGTCTCCGGGGTCGCCCAGGTGGTGGCGGGTGAGCGCCCACGCGTCGCCGTCCCTGCCGAGCCAGACCACGTCGCCGTCCCGGGCGACGGCGTAGCGCCTGCGGACCCCGTCCAGGGTGATCAGCAGATCGTCGCCGTCCACGGCCAGCCTCGCCGGCACGCCCCGGCCCCGGACCGCCGCCCGCGCGCCGCCACCGGGCGGACCGCCGGGCACGGGCGCCGGGACGTCGCCGGGAGTGCCGCCCTCGGCCCCGGAGACGCCGCCCCCCGGCAGGCGGACCTCGACCTCGGCGCCCGCCGAGGGCAGCCCGCGCACCAGGACCTCGGTCACGCCGTCGCGGCCCTCCAGCCGCCAGGTGGTCCACGCGGCCTCACCCAGCCGCCAGCCGTCGGGCACCTCCCACGGGTCGGCCGGCTCGGCGGGCGTCCGCTCGTGGTGCAGGATCAGGGCCGCGGCGACCGGCACGTCGGCGGGGACGCCCCCCGCGGGGACCAGCGTGTCCAGGTGACGTTCGACCAGGCCGGTGTCGAGGTCGCCGGCGACCACCCTCGGGTGGGTGATCAGTGCGCGCAGGAAGGCGATGTTGGTCGGCACGCCCAGCACGCCGGTGGCGGCGAGCGCCCCGTCCAGCCGCCGCAGCGCGCTCGCCCGGTCGGGACCCCAGGCGATGATCTTCGACAGCATCGGGTCGTAGTCGCTGCCGACGACGCCGCCGGCCGCCAGGCCGGAGTCCACCCGGACGCCGCCGGGCTCGCGGAGCGCGAGCACCCGGCCGCCGGTCGGCAGGAACCCCCGTGAGGGGTCCTCGGCGTAGACGCGGGCCTCGACGGCGTGGCCGCGGAGCCGCACCTCCTCCTGGGTGAGCGGGAGCGGCTCGCCCGCGGCGACCCTGAGCTGGAGTTCGACCAGGTCCAGGCCGGTGACCAGCTCGGTGACCGGATGCTCGACCTGGAGCCGGGTGTTCATCTCCATGAAGTAGTAGTCGCCGGTGGCGCCCTGGACGATGAACTCCACCGTGCCCGCGCCGGTGTAGCCGACGGACCTGGCCGCCTCGACCGCCGCCGCGCCCATGCTCGCCCGGGTCTCGGCGTCGAGCAGCGGAGAGGGGGCCTCCTCGACGATCTTCTGATGGCGGCGCTGCAGACTGCACTCGCGCTCGCCCAGGTGGATGACGTTGCCGTGGCCGTCGGCCATCACCTGGATCTCGATGTGCCGGGGGTTCTCCACGAACCGCTCGATCAGCAGCGTCGCGTCGCCGAACGCGGCGGCGGCCGTACGGCGGGCGGACTCCAGGGCGTCCGGCAGCTCCCCGGCCGAGCGCACCAGCACCATCCCCTTGCCGCCGCCGCCCGCCGAGGGCTTGATCAGCGCGGGGAAGCCGATCCGGCCCGCGGCCTCGGCCAGGTCGTCGCCGGGTTCCGCGCCGCCGGGGACGACGGGAACCCCGGCCGCCGACACGACGGCCTTGGCCCGGATCTTGTCGCCCATGGCCTCGACGGCCTCCGGCGGCGGGCCGACGAACACCAGCCCCGCCTCGGCGCACCGCCTGGCGAAGGCGGGGTTCTCGGCCAGGAAGCCGTAGCCGGGGTGCACGGCCTGGGCCCCGGTCGCCGCTGCCGCCGCCAGGATCCGGTCGATGTCGAGGTAGCCGCCGCCGAGCCGTACCGCGACGTCGGCCTCGCGGACGTGACGGGCGTCGGCGTCGGCGTCGCTGTACACCGCGACGGAGCGGATGCCGAGCCTGCCGAGTGTGCGGATGATCCGCAGGGCGATCTCGCCACGGTTGGCGATGAGAACGGTGCCGAACAGCCCAGGCGATCCGGGTGCCGGGCGGGGGGCTGGTGAGCGGTTCATGGGTGCGGTCACATCCGAAAGACGCCGTAGCCGATGGGGTCGAGGGGGGCGTTGGCCGCGGCGGACAGGGCCAGGCCGAGGACGGTCCGGGTGTCGAGGGGGTCGATGACGCCGTCGTCCCAGAGGCGGGCGGTGGAGTAGTAGGGGTTGCCCTGGTCCTCGTACTGCCGGCGGATGGCGTCGGGGTCGGCGTCGCCGACCGTGGAGAGCACGTTGGCCGCCTGCTCGCCGCCCATCACCGAGATTCGCGCGTTCGGCCACATCCACAGGAACCGGGGCGAGTAGGCCCGGCCCGCCATCGCGTAGTTGCCCGCGCCGAACGAGCCGCCGACGACCACGGTGAACTTGGGCACCCTGGCGCAGGCCACGGCGGTGACCATCTTGGCGCCGTGCTTGGCGATGCCCCCCGCCTCGTACGCCCTGCCGACCATGAAGCCGCTGATGTTCTGCAGGAACACCAGCGGGACGCTGCGGCGGTCGCACAGCTCGATGAAGTGCGCGCCCTTGAGCGCGGACTCGCCGAACAGGATGCCGTTGTTGGCCACCACCCCGACGGGGTGACCGTGGACGCGGGCGAAGCCGGTGACCAGCGTGGGACCGTACTCGGCCTTGAACTCCCCGAACCTGCTGCCGTCCACGACCCGGGCGATGATCTCCCGCACGTCGTACGGTGTGCGGGTGTCGGCGGGAACGAGCCCGTAGATCTCACGGGGGTCGTGCGCCGGCTCCCGGGAGGGGGCGCGCTCCCACGGGCTGGGGGCGCGCGGCCCGAGGGTGGCCACGATGTCGCGGACGATCCGCAGCGCGTGGGAGTCGTTCTCGGCGAGGTGGTCGGTGACGCCGCTGACCCGGGCGTGCAGGTCGCCGCCGCCCAGTTCCTCGGCGGTGACCTCCTCCCCCGTGGCGGCCTTCACCAGCGGCGGGCCCCCCAGGAAGATCGTGCCCTGGTTCCGGACGATCACGGCCTCGTCGCTCATCGCGGGGACGTAGGCGCCGCCCGCCGTGCAGGAGCCGAGGACCGCGGCGATCTGCGGGATGCCACGCGCCGACATGGTGGCCTGGTTGTAGAAGATGCGGCCGAAGTGCTCCCGGTCGGGGAAGACCTCGTCCTGCCTGGGGAGGAACGCGCCGCCCGAGTCGACGAGATAGAGGCAGGGCAGGTTGTTGTGGAGGGCGATCTCCTGGGCCCGCAGATGCTTTTTGACGGTGATCGGATAGTAGGTGCCGCCCTTGACCGTGGCGTCGTTGGCGACCACCACGCACTCGCGGCCGGAGACGCGGCCCACACCGGTGATGATCCCCGCCGCGGGGGCCTCGTCGCCGTACAGCCCGGTGGCGGCGAGCTGGGAGAGCTCCAGGAACCGCGAGCCCGGGTCGAGCAGGGCGTCGACCCGGTCGCGGGGCAGCAGCTTGCCCCGGGCGACGTGCCTGGCCCGCGACCGCGCCGGACCGCCCGGCGCGGCGGCCGCGACCCGTTCCGCGAGGTCGGCGACCAGCCGCTCGTTGACCTCCGCGTTGCCCTTGAACCCCTCACCGCCCGGGTCGCAGACGCTGCGCAGCACCGGCCAGCCACTCATGTGAGCCCCTCTCGTCCGGCTCCGCCGCCGTGGGCTAACGGTCGCTAACACCACTGGCGATGTTAGTCATTATTAACACCACCGTCTACCATGCGAGATGTGACGACTGCCCACCCCTCCACCCGCGGTCGCGGGGCACGGCGCCTGGAGATCCTGGACGCCGCCGCCGGGCTGTTCGCGGCACGCGGCTTCCACGGCGTCTCCATCGAGGACATCGGCGGCGCGGTCGGCACCACGGGCCCCGCCCTCTACCGCCACTTCAGCGGTAAGGAGGCGCTGCTGGCGGAGATGCTGCTGGACGTCAGCGAGCGCCTGCACACCTCGGCGGCGAGCCGGGTGACCGAGGCCCTCGACGCCGAGCACGCCCTGGACGCCCTGCTCACCGTCCAGATCGAGTTCGCGCTCAGCCATCCCTCGCTGATCACCGTGCACGACCGCGAGCTCGGCAACGTTCCCGAGCCCGCCCGCCGTCAGATCCGCCGCCTCCAGCGGCTGTACGTGGAGGAGTGGGTCACGGTGCTGAGCGAGCTGTATCCCGGCTGCCCCCCGCCCCGCCTGCGCGCCGCCACGCACGCCGTCTTCGGCCTGCTCAACTCCACCCCGCACAGCGCGGGCGAGCTGCCGCCCGAGGCGATGGCCGGGCTGCTGCGGGGCCTGGCCCGCGCGGCGCTCGCCACGGTTCACGGCTAGGAAAAGTTAGGGGCCGCTAACAGCCAAGCCGACGGCCTGAGCCGTCGGCCCCGGCCGGGCGCGGAAACGTCCGCCGGGGGCCGGGGAGTTCGGCCGGGGCGGGGAAACGGAGAACGGGGGCCGCGGAAAGAGGACGGCCCGGGCGCCTGAGCACCCGGGCCGCCTTATGCCGGGCCCGCTCCCCGCGCGGGGAGCGGACCCCGCCGTCACCGCCGGTGCCTGACGACCTTCACGTGGTCACTGGCGCCGGTGTCACCGTAGAAGTCGTGGTCACCCTTGAAGACGAACCTCCAGTAGCCGGAGCGGTAGGTCTTGGCCTTGGTGAGGATCCGGCCGCTGTCGGCGGCCCGGGTGGTCTTCACGTACTGCCACTTGTGCGAGCCCTTGGGCTTGAAGTACAGCCTGACCTTCGCGCCGTAGCCCTCCCATCCGTGGCCGTCACGGACCTGAAGGCTGCCGGTGAACGTGAGGTACCGGCCGTAGCGGCCGGGCTCGGGCGAGGCGTTGAACCGGACGATCCGGCTGTCGGCCCGCTCGGGCGCCGGGCCGGGCGTGAGGACCGTCACGTGGCCGGTGGCGCTGCCGGCGCCCTCGACGCCCTCGGCGCCGGCGAACTCGGCACGCCAGTCACCGGAGCGTGTGGCGGTCAGGTCGGCGCCGAACCGCCCGTGGCCGTCGGTCCAGTCGGTGGCCACGGCGGTCCACCGGTACGCGTCGTCGGCACGGAACAGGATGACGACCTTGCGGTCCCGGTAGCCCTCCCAGCCGTACTGGGTGTCGAGCAGCAGACGACCGCGGACGCTGATCCGGTCTCCCCGGTCCACCGGGTCGGGCCTGGCGCCGAAGTCGACGATCCTGCTCTGCCGGAGCGCGGCCTTGACGTCGACCCTGTCGGTCTCGCTCCTGGCGCCGAGGCTGGTCGGCGAGCCGTCGTACTCGGCCCGCCAGTGGCCGGTCCTCGTCGCCTTGGCCTTGAACCAGAACCTGCCCTGGCCGTTGGTCTCGACGCTGCCGGGGAGCCGGTCGTAGGAGCCGCCCAGCGGCCTGAAGGCCAGATGGACGCGGGCGTTGGGCAGCGGCGCCCAGCCGGTCGTCCCGTTCTGCCGGAGCACGCCGCCGAGGGTGATCAGGCCACCCTCGCGCACCACCGCGGGGGTGGCCGCGATGTCATCGAAATCGGTCTCGAAGACCTGCTTGACGGTGAACTCGACGGACTTGGCCGCCGAGTTGCCCGCGACGGCCCTGAAGGTCCACTTGACGGGGGCGAACTGACGGTTGAAGTCCTTGGTGTACTTCCACCGCGCCTTGCCGGAACCGAGGTCGTCGCTCCTGGTGAGCTTGAACTCGGTCTCGGCGCCGAGTTCGGGCTTGATCCAGCCGGTGACCGCGGAGGCGTCCCCGCCGGTCTCGGCGGTGAAGGTGACCTTCACCGTCTCGGCGCCCTTCACCTCGACGGGGCTGGGGCTGACTGCTACGTCGCTGACGGCGGGATCGGCCTTGCCTGTTCCCGCGGACGCCGTCGTGACCGGACCCGCAACCAGAGTTGCGACGCCCAGCGCTGCCACGACGGCGACACGAATGCGTTTCACCATTCGGGCCTTCCGTCCTTCCCGTTGGTTGAACGCGGCTTGAGGGTGCCGCGTCGTTACCTCCAAGTAGACGTATTGGTCAGGTTATCGGTTGATAAATTGACAACCCGTCATGCAGAACGGTCGAATAGGACCGGTCCATCCCCATATAGACCCCTGATACATGATCTGAGAGGTTCAAATACGTTGTTGGTAAGGTCCCAAAGCGGTTAAGGTCCGCTACAGGACCGGTCGATGGGGTCATAATCGGGCTGTGGCGCGCGACATGGTTGAGACCTGTTTCACCGAGGCGGTGGCCGCCCTCTCCCCCGGGGCCCCGCACGATCCCCGCCTTCCCGTGCGGGAGGGCACCGGCCTGACCGGGGCCCGCTGCCGGGAGCTCTTCGGGTTCCAGCTCGGCAGCAGACTGCTGGACGTGACAGCGCGCCGGCTGAGAGAACAGGGCGAGGGCTTCTACACCATCGGCTCGGCCGGCCACGAGGGCAACGCCGCCGTCGCCGCCGCGCTGCGCGCCACCGACCCCGCCCTGCTCCACTACCGCTCGGGGGCCTTCTACCTCGCCAGGTCGGCGATGGCGGGACGCCTGCCGGAGGAGGGGCTGCGCGACGTGCTGCTCGGCCTGACCGCCGCGGCCGAGGAGCCGATCGCGGGCGGCCGTCACAAGGTCTTCGGACACCCGGACCTGGCGGTGATCCCGCAGACCTCCACGATCGCCAGCCACCTGCCGCGCGCGGTCGGCGTGGCCTTCGCCATCGAGCGGGCGCGGCTGCTCGGCCTGCCGGGCGCGTGGCCACAGGACGCGATCGCGGTGTGCAGCTTCGGTGACGCCTCCGCCAACCACGCGAGCGCGCTGTCCGCGCTCAACACCGCCGGCTACGGCGCCTACCAGGGTCTGGCCCTGCCGATCCTGTTCGTCTGCGAGGACAACGGCCTGGGCATCAGCGTCCGCACGCCGAAGGGCTGGGTGGAGGCCTCCCGCCACCGGCGGCTGGAGTACTTCGCGGCCGACGGCTGCGACCTGGCCGACGCCCACGACGTGGCCCTGGCCGCCGTCGAGCACGTCCGCACCCGGCGCTCCCCCGCCCTGCTGCGACTGAGCACGGTCCGGCTGATGGGACACGCCGGCTCCG
Source organism: Streptosporangium sp. NPDC006007 (assembly GCF_040614315.1). Classification (NCBI taxonomy): domain Bacteria; kingdom Bacillati; phylum Actinomycetota; class Actinomycetes; order Streptosporangiales; family Streptosporangiaceae; genus Streptosporangium; species Streptosporangium sp. NPDC006007. Next base: position 19,942 of record NZ_JBEXUG010000036.1, read on the forward strand.
ATGTGGAGCTGTCGTACCGGACCAAGCGGGAGATCAACGCCGACCTGGAGCGCGACCCGCTCGTCGCCACCGCGCGGCTGCTCGTCGAGGCGGGCCTGGCCACCCCGGACGAGTTGCTCTCGCAGTACGAGACGACGCGCGAGCACCTGTTCAAGATGGCCATGGAGAGCTCCCGGCGCCCCCGGCTGACCTCTGCCGCCGAGATCATGGAGCCGCTGGCCCCCCGCACCCCCCGGGCCGTCGCCCGGGCCTGCGCGGTGGCCGCCGGCTCCAGGGAGAAGGTCTTCGGCGGGAGGCTGCCCGAGACGGAGGGTCCGCTGACCCTCTCCCAGGCGATCAACCGGACCCTGGTGGACACGATGGCCGCCCACCCCGACGTGCTGGTCTTCGGGGAGGACGTGGCCCGCAAGGGCGGCGTCTACGGTGTCACCCGGGGCCTGCAGAGACGCTTCGGCGTGGGCCGGGTCTTCGACACCCTGCTGGACGAGCAGTCCGTGCTCGGCCTGGCGCTCGGCTCCGGTGTGTCGGGACTGCTGCCGGTGCCCGAGATCCAGTATCTCGCCTACCTGCACAACGCGCTGGACCAGATCCGGGGCGAGGCCGCGACGCTGCCGTTCTTCTCCCAGGGAGCGTTCCGCAACCCGATGGTGGTCCGCATCGCCTCCTACGCCTACCAGAAGGGCTTCGGCGGCCACTTCCACAACGACAACTCGATCGCCGCGCTGCGCGACATCCCCGGGCTGGTCGTGGCCTCCCCCGCCCGGCCCGACGACGCCGCCTCGATGCTGCGCACCTGCCTGGCCGCCGCCCGCGTCGACGGCGCCGTGTGCGCCTTCCTGGAGCCGATCGCCCTCTACAACACCCGTGACCTGTTCGACGAGGGCGACAACGGCTGGCTGGCGCCGTACACCCCGCCGGCCCGCTGGGCGGAGACGCACGTCCCCATCGGCCGCGCGCGCAGTTACGGCGACGGCCGCGACCTGACCATCGTGACCTTCGGCAACGGCGTGCGGATGAGCCTGCGGGCCGCGGTCAGGCTCACCGCGGAGGGCTACGGCTGCCGGGTCCTGGACCTGCGCTGGCTCTCCCCCCTGCCGGTGGAGGACCTGCTGCGCGCGGCGGAGCTGACCGGCAAGGTGCTGATCGCCGACGAGACCCGCCGCGCGGGCGGCGTCTCCGAGAGCGTCGTCGCCGAGCTGATCGACGCCGGCTTCACCGGCGGGATCTCCCGGGTGACCTCCCTGGACAGCTTCATTCCGCTGGGCGACGCCTCCAAGCACGTGCTGCTCTCGGAGGCGGACATCGAGGACGCCGCCCGCAAGCTGCTCGGCTGAGAGCCTCCCCGCCGGGCACCGGGGCGAGGCTCTACAACCAGTCGCGTCGTTTGAAGACCACGTACAGGGTCACGCAGACGGCCACCATCAGCAGCACGGCGAACGGGTAGCCCCACGCCCAGTGGATCTCGGGCATGACCTCGAAGTTCATTCCGTAGATGGTGCCCACGAGGGTGGGGGCGAACAGGATCGCGGCCCAGGCGGAGATCCTCTTCACCTCCTCGTTCTGGGCGTTGCTGGCCTCGGTGAGCCTGGTCATGTGCTCGTTCTGAGCCTGGGCGACCATGGTCGAGTTGACCACGAGGATGTCGTGGAGCATCTGGCGGAAACCGCCGACCCGCTCGGCCACGGTGATCGCGTGGTCGGCGACGTCGCGTAGGTATCTCTGCAGTTCCTCGTCGACCCCGTACTTGGCCGCCCCGGCGATGAAGCCCTCGATCATGCCGAGCAGCGGCCGGGTGGCCCGCTGGAACTCGATCACCTCCCGCGAGAGCTCGTAGATACGGCGGGAGACGCCCGGCCGGTTGCCGAAGACCTCGACCTCGATCTCGTCGATGTCGTTCTGCAGGCCCGCGACCACCGGGGCGTAGCCGTCCACGACCGCGTCGAGGATGGCGTAGAGCACCGCCTGGGGGCCCTGGCGGAGCAGGTCGGGGTCGCTCTCCATCCGGCGGCGGACCTGGGACAGGTCCGGGGCCTCGCTGTGCCGTACGGTGATCACGAAGTTCCGGCCGACGAAGACGTGCAGCTCGCCGAAGTCGACCTCCTCGATCTCGTCGAGGTATCGGGCCGGGCGGAGGACCACGAACAGCGTGTCGCCGTACCGGTCGGCCTTGGGCCGCTGGTGGGCCACGATGGCGTCCTCGACGGCGAGCTCGTGCAGGTCGAACTCCTCGGCGACGTTGTAGACGGCCGCGTCCTCCGGCCGGTAGAAACCGATCCAGGCCATGCTGTCCGGCGTGTTCTTCAGCCGGTCGAAAGCCTCGGGCAGCGACGCCGGGGTGGCGTCCCTCTGCCCGTTGACGTAGATCGCGTTGTCGATGAGGTGTGACCGGGGCGAGAGCGGTTCGTCACCCGTGGAGCGGGGGTCCATCGAGCGCTCGGGAGAGTCCCGCGCCCCGCCGGAACGCCCGCGCATGAGGCTCCGTATGCCCCGCGTTCGCCGATCAGCCACGCCTGTTCCTCCTCATCCGGTGTCCAAGGACTCCTCCGGCGACCGCGTCTCCCCGCCCCGGATCGTCGCCCGGAACATCGGGGGCCGGCCGAGCGGCGGGCCCGCCGGCCCGCCCGGAGCCATCGTGGACCAGTGCCTGAAGTCGAAGTCGTCGTGGTGACGGATGATCAGGCCGCCCTCGGACCGGGGCAGGGCCTCGGTGTCGTTGACCACCCGCCTGCCCGTGCCGGCGAAGGTGTAACGGGCCCTCCATCGTGCCGTGCCGTGGTGGGGCCGTGCGCCGGCACCCTGGACGGTCACGTCGATGTCGTGACCGCGGCCGAGTCACCCGCCGGGAGAACTCCCATGACCGAAGTGTAGTCGGCGGCAAGATCGAGCAGGCGGAGGGTGCCGCCGGGCGGACCGTCCCGGGCCGGCGACCGGGCCGCGGCGCTCCGTGTGCCCGGACGGCAGGCGGACACGCGGCCCGGGGTCTCCGGCACCCCTTTTCCGGAACCATGTTCTGCGCGTCATCACTTTATCGCCAGCACACCGGATGTCGTGGGACGCTTTGCTCCGGCATCGCGAAGGAGAAGTGATCGTTGTCCGAGGTCTGGGTGACTCTGACCAGGGCCCAGTCGGGGCCGCCCCCGTGGGTCGTTCTGTTGTCGGCGCTGGCCGCGCTGGGAGTGGTGGCGTGGTCCAGCTCCTGGCATCTCTCCAGGGGGCTGATCACGATCGCCCACGAGGGCGGGCACGCGCTGATGGCGCTGCTCACCCGCCGCAAGCTCCAGGGCATCCGGCTGCACTCCGACACCTCGGGGGTCACCCTGACGCGGGGCAGGCCCACGGGTCCGGGGATGGTCCTGACCGCCTCCGCCGGATACGTCGCCCCGTCCCTGCTGGGACTCGGCGGGGCCTGGCTGACCGCCTCCGGCCATGTGGCGATCCTGATCACGATCATGATCGGACTGCTCTTCTGCATGCTGCTGGTGATCCGCAATCTGTTCGGAGTGGTGAGCCTGCTGGTCACCGGCGGGGCGATATTCGCCTTCACCTGGTACTCCGCGCCCGACATGGACGCCGTCCTCGCCTATCTGGCCGTCTGGTTCCTGCTGTTCGGCGGGATCCGGCCGATCCTGGAGTTGCAGAGCAAGCGCCGCCACGGCCGCACCCCCGACTCCGACGCCGACCAGCTCGCCCGGCTGACCTTCCTGCCCGCCGGGTTCTGGGTGCTTCTTTTCCTGGTTGTGGCGGGAGCCGCCCTGCTGGGGGGCGCCTACCTGCTGAATCCGCTCCGCTGAGCGCCCTGGACCGGCCCGCGAAGAGCCCAAAAAACCACCGATAAACCATGTCGCAGGACGAATCGGACACCATTCTTTTCGGTCCGACCCTTACCGGCGATTACTGTTCCTAGTTATTGACAATTAAATGATTTTTTGGGTTTATCACCATCTATGAACCCCTTCCGGGAGTATCAGCAGATAACACAGCAACCGCACGCCACACCGGTGATCGCGGCCGGGACAGCGCTGGTCTCGTTGATCTCACTGAGCGTCACGGTCGCCCTGGCCCTGCGGATCCGGCGGCTCCGCGCCGAGCGGGACAGGGCCGTCACCCGGGCCCGCGAGGATCTCGCCCGCGACGTGCACGATCTCGTGGGGCACTGGCTCTGGCTGGCCTCGCTCAAGAGCGAGCTGGCCTACCGGCGCACGGCCGGCGACTCCCGCCTCCACGGCGAGCTGGGCGAGGTGCTCCAGGCGGTACGGCACGCCGCGCACGCCGTACGCCAGGCGTCGAAGGGCGACCGGCGGCCGTCGCTGGGGGATGAGAGCGCGCGGGCGCGGGCCCTTCTCACGGGCTTCGGAGCCGAGTGCTCGATCAGCGCCGCCTCCGCCGGACTCCCGGAGGAGGTGAGCGCCGTACTGGGAACCGTGGTGCGCGAGGGCGTCACCAACATGCTCCGGCACAGCACGGTCGGACGGTGTGTGATCGAGCTGACCGAGGACGGCGACCGGCTGCGGCTGACCGTCGCCAACGACGGCGCCCCCGGCCCGGAGCGTCCGTGGAGCGCCGGCTGCGGCCTGGGCAATCTGCGGCACCGCGTGGCCGGGCTCGGCGGTACGGTGCGCGCCACCGCCGGCGAGGACGGCTGGTTCAGGCTGGTCGCCGAGGTGCCTCGGAGTTTTTCCGAATAATTTTCACTTCTACCGCAAAACCGCAGGTAAAGCACGCATTCATGACTAAATCTGTGATTTTCGCATGCGCGAGTAGTGGGGTTTGTAACTAGTCATTTCTCGGGTTATCCGGAATTCTCTCTTCTGGAAGACAGCAGGGAGATTGCCGTGAATGACCAATATGAGCTTTATTGCCTCGCGGATCCGCTCTTTTACGACACTCTCGACGGCCGCCGGGGCGACCACCCCGATTTTCCGCCGGCCACCAGGGCCGTCCCGGACGGCTGGGCCCACCAGGCGACCGACACCTGGATGCACTACGCGCCCCTCGGCGCGCGGATGCCGTCACAGGGTTGGAAGATCCACGTCTCGGCGTGCGCCGGGGACGCCGAGCGCGCCCTGGAGGCCGTGTGGGACTACTGCGTGCCGCGGAACATCCCGTTCAAGTTCCTGCGGAGCCTGCCTGTCATGACCATGCTGAACTCCAAGGCCGCCGACCGCGGTTCCAGCGGCAAACTCGTGACGATCTATCCGCTGGACGAGGACGGGCTTGAACTCACGTTGAAGGAGCTCGACGAGTCACTGAGGGGCGTCGAGGGGCCGTACGTGCTCAGCGACCTCCGCTACGGCGAGGGCCCCCTCTTCGTCCGCTACGGCGGCTTCGTGCCGCAGCGCTGCCTCGGCGAGAACGGCGAGCTTGTGCTGGCCATCGAGGACGGCGACGGGCGGCTGGTCCCCGACGTGCGGGAACCCGCCTTCACCGTGCCCCCCTGGGTGACGCTGCCGGAGTTTCTCCGGCCCCATCTGGCGGCCCGCAACGCGGTCACCACCACCGGCCTGCCGTACGAGGTCGAGAGCGTCATGCAGTTCTCCAACGGCGGGGGCGTGTATCTCGGGCGGGACGTGCGCACCGGCGAGCGGGTGGTGCTGAAGGAGGGCCGCCCGCACGCCGGGCTCGACGCCGCCGGCCGGGACGCCGTGACGCGGCTGACGCACGAGCGCGACATGCTGGAGCGGCTGTCCGGGCTCGACGCCGTACCCGCGCTGATCGACTACTTCACGCTCGGCGACCACCACTTCCTGGTGCAGGAGTTCGTCGACGCCGGTCCGCTGCAACGGCTCCTGGTGCAGCGGTACCCCCTGACCCGGGCGGACTGCGACGACGAGACCCTCGCCGCGTACACCTCGTGGGTGCTCGACGTGCTTCCCCGGGTACGTCAGGCGGTCGAGTCCCTGCACGGGCGCGGGGTCGTCTTCGGCGACCTGCACCCCAACAACATCCTCCTCACCCCCGCCGGGCGCCTCGTCCTGATCGACTACGAGGTGGCGACCCTCGCCGCGGACCGCGGTCGCGCCGCCCTCGGCCATCCGGCCTTCGGCGCCCCGCCGGACCGCCAGGGTGTCGACATCGACACCTACGCCCTGGCCTGCCTGTGCCTGGGACTGTTCGCCCCCCAGCTCACGATCATGCTCCCGCTCGACCGGGCCAAGGTCGGCCGGCTGGCCGAGCTCATCACGAGGACCTTCCCCGTCGCCCCCGAGGTGATCGCGGAGGCCGTGCGGACCATCGAGGGCCCGCGCCCCGCGACGGCACGGCCGACCCCCGAGCCCGGCCGTGCCGGCTGGCCGGAGGTCAGGGAGGCGATGACCCGGGCGATCCTGGCGAGCGCCACCCCCGACCGCGAGGACCGTCTCTTCCCCGGTGACGTGGCCCAGTTCAGGCCGGGCGGGGGCGTCAACCTCGCCCACGGCGCGGCGGGCGTGCTGTACGCCCTGAAGTCGGCGGGGGCGGGCAGCCTCCCCGAGCACGAGGAGTGGCTCCGCCGCAGGGCGCTGGCCCCGGCTCCGGGGACGGGCATCGGGTTCTACGACGGGCTGCACGGCGTGGCCCACGTCCTGGACCTGCTCGGGCACCGCCAGGACGCGCTCGACCTCGTGCGGATCTGCCTGCGGCGGAAGTGGGAGTCGCTGGAGCTCGGCCTGTCCGGCGGCCTGGCGGGGATCGGGCTGAACCTGTTCCATCTGGGCGAGCGGACCGGCGAGCGGGAGCTCGTCGACCTGGCGCACCGGATCACCGGCGTCTGCGCCGACCGTCTCGGCGGCCCCGGCGACGTGCCGGAGATCAGCGGCGGCGCCAACCCCCGCGCGGGGCTGATGTACGGCTCGGCCGGACCCGCCCTGCTCTTCCTCCACGCCTACGAGCGCACCGGTGACACCGCCCTGCTCGACCGGGCGGCCGTGGCGCTCCGTCAGGACCTGCGCCGGTGCACCACGGGTGAGGACGGCTCACTCCAGGTCACCCAGGGATGGCGCGTCCTGCCCTACCTGGACGAGGGGTCGGTGGGCATCGGCCTGGTCCTGGCCCGCTATCTGGCCCACCGCGACGACGAGGACCTGCGGACGGCGCTGGACGGCTGCCGGCGCGTCACCCGGGGACGCTACTACGTGCAGCCCGGCCTGTTCACCGGCCGGAGCGGCATGATCGCCGCCATGGCCACGGGCCTGGGAGCGGACCCCGACGCGGTCCCCCTCGCCGCCGGCACCGATCTGGCCGAGCAGATCCGCGGGCTGGGCTGGCACGCGCTGCCGTACGGCGGCGGGCTGGCCTTCCCCGGCGACCAACTGCTCCGGCTCTCCATGGACTTCGCGACCGGCACCGCCGGGGTGCTGTTCGCGATGAGCACCGCGCTCCACGACGAGCGGGTGTTTCTGCCCTTCACCGGGCCGCCCGGCGGCACAGGCGCCCTTGGCACGGCACCGCCTGTGCACGAATCCGCCGGGCGACTTCACTCCCACGAGCCACCGAAGGAGGTGTGACCACATGATACTTCTCGACCTCCAGAGCCTGGAAGCCCCGACCGGGGGCGGACACGGCGGCGGCAGCACTCTCACCGTCCTCGGCTGCGAGTCCTGCACGCCGAGCAACCTCAGCGTCGTCCTCTGCCACTAACCGATCCCTCACCCCAGAAAACGAGGAACACAATGATCCTTCTCGACCTGCAGACCCTGGAGACCCCCGGCGGCGGCCACGGCGGTGGCGGCGGCAGCACCCTGACCGTCCTCGGCTGCCAGTCCCACGCGCCGAGCAACCTCAGCGTGGTGCTCTGCCACTAACCGGCCGGGTGCCCGGGACGGCCGGCGACGGCGGCCGTCCCGGGCACCACCCTTTCCGCCACGACCTTTCCCCGGGTCCGCCCGGGCGCGAAGGCCCCCCAGTGCCCATCCACGAAGGAGGACCGGTGCGGACGGCAGATCGGCTGGTGACGCAGACCGTGCGTAACGGCGGTCCCTGGCTGTACGTGCTGGCGCTCACCTCCTTCACCGGGGCGTTCACCGAACTCACCATCCCGTTCCTGCTGGGCAGGACGGTCGACGGCCTGGCGGCGGCCGACCCCGCGGGCGGAACCTGGCTCGGAGCCTGCGCGGCGGCGGTGACCCTGACCGCGGTCTGCGACGTTCTCGGCGTCCAGGCGGCCGGAGGCAGCGGGGCGCAGGCCACTCAGTGGCTGCGCCTGCGGGTCCTGCGGCACGTGCTCGGGGTCGGGCCCGCGATGACCCGCCGCTTCGCCGAAGGGGACCTGGTGACCCGGATGGGGGTGAACGCCGAGGAGGTGGGGCACGCCCCGGAGTCGATCGTCACCGGGGCCGCGCTGATCGTCCCCACCGTGGGCGGCGTGGTCGCGCTCACCCTCATCGACCCCTGGCTGACCCTGACCCTCCTCGCCGGCCTCGTCCTCATCGCGCTGGTGCTGCGGGCGTTTCTCCACACGACCACGTCGATCGCCGGTGACTACCAGAAGGCGCAGGGGGACATCGCGGCCCGCCTGGTCGACGCCCTCGCCGGAGCCCGCACGATCGCCGCGGCCGGCACGGAGGACCGGGAGAGGGACCGGGTGCTGACCGCCCTCCCGCTGCTCCGCCTGCACGCCATGGACATGTGGCGCGCCAACGCGCTGGCCGGTGTGCGGGCGGGAGCCGTGGTGCCGCTGCTGGAGGTGGCCGTGCTGAGCGTGGGCGGCCTGCAGCTGGCCTCGGGAGACCTCACGGTGGGCGAGCTGTACGCCGCCGCCCGCTACGTCGCGCTCGGGGCCGGCATGGGCGCGGCCCTGGGATACGTCAACCGCCTGGCCCGGGCGCGCGCCGCCGCCGGACGCGTCACCGAGCTGGTCGCCGAGCGGCCGGTGCCGTACGGCGGGCACCCGCTCCCCCCCGGCCCGGGCACCCTGGAGCTGCGCGGCGTCACCTCGGACGGCCTGGGCGAGATCGACCTGGTCGTCCCCGGCGGATGCTCGGTGGCCGTGGTCGGCCGGTCGGGATCCGGAAAGTCGCTGTTCGCCGCCCTCGCCGGCCGCCTGGTGGACCCCGACCGCGGAGAGGTGGTCCTCGACGGCGTGCCACTGCGCGAACTGTCCGCCGAGGCGCTGGGCGCGGCCGTCGGCTACGCCTTCGAACGCCCCGTCCTGGTCGGTGACACCGTCGCCGACGCCATCGGTCTCGGCCTCGCCGACCCCGACCCCGGGACCGTGCGGACCGCCGCCCACGCGGCGTGCGCCGACGCCTTCGTACGGAGGCTCCCCCGGGGATATGGCACGCCTCTGGACGACGCCCCGATGTCCGGCGGGGAGCGGCAGCGTCTCGGCCTGGCCCGCGCCTTCGCGCACGGGGAACGCCTGCTCGTCCTGGACGACGCCACCTCCAGCCTGGACACCGTCACCGAACGCCAGGTCGGCCGGGCGCTCTCCGGCGAGCTGCGTCACCGTACCCGCCTGATCGTGGCCCACCGGGCCGCGACCGCGGCCGCGGCCGACCGGGTCGTCTGGCTGGACGGCGGCCGGGTGCGCGCCTACGACAGGCACCTCACACTCTGGCGGAACCCCGACTACCGGGCCGTCTTCCAGGCCGTCCCGCCCCCTCGGGGATCCTCGCCGCAGCCGGAGGTCCCGTGAAGGGCCGCCACCACGCCCCTTTCCGGGGGCCGTACCCGGTGAACCGCCCGGTCCTCAGAGCGCTCGGGCGAGATCCCCTCCAGTTGCTCAGGCTCGGCGCCTGGTCCGTCGCGGAGACCGCGCCCGCCCTCGTCGTCGGCCTGGCCGTCGCGCGGGCGATCGACGAGGGCTTCGCCGCGGGACGGCCGGCCACCGGCTTCGCGTGGCTGGCCGTCCTCGGCGGCGCCTGGCTGGTGGCCGCGGTCGGCGCGCGCCAGGTCGTGCTCGCCGTCGCCTCGATCGTGGAGCCGTTCCGCGAGGACCTGCTCCACCACGTCGTGGAGGGCACGTTGCGCCGTTCGGCCTCGGCGGGGCGGGGACCCGGCACGGCGGCGGTGGCGCGCTCCAACCTCCAGGTCGAGCTGGCCCGCGACGCCCTCGCCTCGGTCATCACGGTGGTCAGGTCTTTCGTGTTCACCGCGGTGAGCGTCGTACTCGGCCTGGCGACCCTCATCCCGCAGGTGCTCGTGCTGGTCCTGCCGCCGTTCGCCGCCGGTCTCGGCCTCTTCCTGCTCTCGCTGCCCGCCCTGGTCCGGCGGCAGCGGGACTTCATCGTGGCCGACGAGCGCACCGCCGAGTCGTTCGCCGCCATGGCCGGCGGGCTGCGCGACATCGCCGCCTGCCGGGCCGGGGGCCGGGTGGCCGCCTCGGTCGGCCACCGGGTGGTGGAGCAGGCCGGCGCGGCGCGCGCGCTCGCCCGGGTGACCGCGCTGCGCACGGTGTCGCTGACGGTGGGCGGCCGGCTGCCGGCCCTGCTGATCCTGGTCGGCACCCCCTGGCTGCTCCGGCAGGGAGCCGGGGCCGGGGTGATCCTCGGAGCGCTGGTCTACGTCACACAGTCGCTGGCCCCGGCGCTCGGCAACCTGGTGCAGGGGCTGGGGATGAGCGGGGTCCGGCTGCGGGTGGCGCTGGAGCGCATCCTGCGGTCCAGTGGCCCTCCCCGTCCGGTGGCCGGGCTGCGCTCCCCCTCCGGCGCGGGGGTGGAGCTGGACGGTGTGACGTTCGCCTACGGCCCGCACGCCGAGCCGGTGATCTCAGGTCTCGACCTGTACGTCCCCGACGGGGACCACATCGCCGTGGTGGGCCCCAGCGGTATCGGCAAGTCCACGCTGGCCGCACTCGTCACCGGCGTGCTGCCACCGGACGCCGGGCGGGTACTGGTCGGCGGCGTCCCGGCCGGCCTGGTCGTCCCGGCCGGGCGGGTGCTGATCCCCCAGGAGTCCTACATCCTGCGGGGCTCGCTGCTGGAGAACCTGACCTACCTGGCCCCGGCGCCTCGGCGGGCGGTGGACGACGCGGTGGCCGCGGTCGGCCTGACCGCCCTGGTGGCGCGGCTGGGCGGCTACTCCGCCGAGATCCACGCCGGTCTGCTCTCGCCGGCCGAACGGCAGCTGGTCGCGCTGGCCCGCGCCTACCTGTCCCCCGCCCGCCTGATGATCCTCGACGAGGCGACCTGCCACCTGGATCCGGTGGCCGAGGCCCGCGCCGAGGAGGCGTTCACCCGCCGCGGCGGCACGCTCGTGGTCGTCGCCCACCGGCTGACCTCCGCGCTGCGGGCCCGGCGGATCCTCGTCATGGACGGCACCAGCGTCCGGCTGGGAGGGCACGAGGAGCTGCTCGCCTCCTGCCCGCTCTACGCGGACCTGGCCGGCCACTGGAACCCCTCGGACGCACAGGAGCTGGTGCCGTGATCTATCCCTCCGCCGAACGGCAGCCGGTCGTCGACCGGCTCCACGGCCACGCCGTACCCGACCCGTACCGGTGGCTGGAGGATCCGGCGAGCCCGCGGACGCGGACGTGGCTGGCGGCCCAGGACGAACTGTGGCGCGGCCACGCCGCCGAGCTTCCCGGGCGCGACGACTGGCACGCCCGGGTGGCCGAGCTCACCGGTGCCGGGACGGTCAGTTCACCGCTCTGGCGAGGGGAGCGGCACTTCCTGCTGCGCCGTACGGCGGCGCAGGAGCACCCGGTCCTCTACGTCTCGGCCCCCGGACAGCCCGAGAGGGCGCTGATCGACCCGGTGGAGCTCGATCCCAGCGGGCTGACCACGCTCGACCACTGGCAGCCGGACGCGGACGGCCGCCTGCTGGCCTACCAGGTGTCCAGGAGCGGCGACGAACGCTCGCTGCTGTACGTCATGGACGTCGGCACCGGGCAGGTCGTCGACGGCCCGATCGACCGCTGCCGCTACGCGCCGGTGGCGTGGCTGCCGGACGGGAAGGCGTTCTTCTACGTCCGCTCCCGCCAGGTCCGCCTGCACCGGCTCGGCACCCCTGCCGAGGACGACGCGGTGATCTGCGCGGGCGACCGCTCCTACGGCCTGGGGATCAGCCCGGACGGCCGCTGGCTGACGATCTCGGCGGCGGCTCCCGGCGGCAACGACCTCTGGCTGGCCGACCTGTCGGTCTCACCCGCCGACCACCCGGCGCTGCGGGTCGTCCAGGAGGGGGCGGGCGCGGTGACGGCGCCCGCCGTCGGCCCCGACGGCCGCCTGTACCTGCTGACCACTCTGGACGCGCCCCGGGGGCGCCTGTGCGTCGCCGACCCGGAGCGGCCGGGCCCCGGTGACTGGGCCGAACTGGTCGGCCAGGACCCCGAGGCGGTGATCGGCGACTTCGCGATCGTCGACGACGCGAGGCTCCTGATCGGCAGGACCCGCCACGCGATCAGCGAGATGGACGTCCACGACCTGGCGACCGGCGAGCGGCTCGGCCGGGTACCGCTGCCCGGTCTCGGCTCGGCCGGGCGGATGGCCACCCGGCCCGAGGGAGGGCACGAGGTCTGGTTCACCTACACCGACGGTGTCACGCCGGGAAGCGTGTACCGCCACGACACGCGCACCGGGCACACCTCGCTCTGGGCCGCCGCGCCCGGCGCCGTCGAGGTGCCGGAACTTGAGGCCCGCCGGATCGTCTACACCTCGGCGGACGGCACACCGGTGCGGATGGTGGTGCTCGCGCGACCGGGAACCGGCCCCAGGCCGACGATCCTGTACGGCTACGGCGGGTTCGGGCTCTCTCTGGCGCCCTCCTACTCCGGCTACGTGCTGCCCTGGGTCGAGGCCGGCGGGGTCTTCGCGCTCGCCCAGCTCCGGGGCGGCGGCGAGGAGGGCGCCGAATGGCACCGGGACGGCATGCTCGACCGCAAGCAGAACGTCTTCGACGACTTCACGGCGGCGGCCGAACGGCTCATCGCCGACGGCTGGACCACCGCGGCGCAGCTGGGCGCCTGCGGCGAGTCGAACGGCGGGCTGCTGGTCGGCGCCGCGCTGACACAGCGCCCCGAGCTGTTCGCCGCCGCGGTCTGCTCGGCGCCGCTGCTCGACATGGTCCGCTACGAACTGTCGGGGCTGGGCCCCTCCTGGCGGCCGGAGTACGGCTCGGCCGACGACCCCGAGCAGCTGGGCTGGCTGCTGGCCTACTCCCCCTACCACCGCGTCCGCCAGGGGGTGGACTATCCGGCGACCCTGCTGGCCGCGTTCGGCGGAGACTCCCGGGTGGACCCCCTGCACGCCCGCAAGATGTGCGCGGCGCTGCAGCACGCGACCTCGGGCTCGCGGCCGGTCCTGCTGCGCCACGAGAGCGACGTCGGGCACGGGGCCCGCGCGGTCAGCCGGTCCGTGGGGCTGGCGGCCGACATGCTCGCCTTCTTCGCCCGGCACACCGGGCTCGCGGATCAGGCGCGGGGCCGTTGACATCCTCTCCGCCCTAAAGGGCGGAGATTCCCGCCTGCCGCGCGTGCGGCTTCGGGTGGGTTCCTGCTTCGTCGCGCGGTGCCGGGACAAGTCCCGGTCTTACCCGCGCTCCACAGGCGTTTAGCCTCTCCGCCTGCCCGGCGGCGAGGATGTTGACCGCCGCGTTGACGTCGCGGTCGTGGGCCGCGCCACACGGGCACACCCATTCCCGGACGTTGAGCGGCATGGAGCCGGCGATGGTCCCGCAGACCGAGCACAGCTTCGAGCTGGGGAACCACCGGTCGATCCTGGTGAAGTGGCGGCCATACCGGGTGGCCTTGTACTCCAGCATGCCGACGAACTGCGACCACCCGGCGTCGTGAACCGACTTGGCCATTCGGGTACGCGCCAGACCCGACACCGACAGGTTCTCCACGTACACCGCTTGGTTGTCGCGGATGATGCTCGTGGAGAGCTTGTGCGCGAGGTCGCGGCGCGCATCGGCCACCTTCGCATGCGCCCGGGCGACTTCGACGACGGCCTTCTTGCGGTTGGCCGACCCCTTCGCCTTCCGGCTGAGAGCCTGCTGAGCCTTGCGGAGCTTCTTGGCCGCGCGGCGCAGGAAGCGCGGGCCGACGATCTTCCGGCCATCCGACAGGACCGCGAAGTGGGTCAGGCCCAGGTCGATGCCGACCTCGCCCGTCGTCTCCGGCAACGACTCGTCATTCATGGCGACCACGAACGACGCGAAGTACCGCCCCGCGGCGTCCTTGACGACGGTCACACTGGACGGCTCTGACGGCAGGCCCCTTGACCAGCGAACCGGCACGTCCCCGATCTTCGGCAGGCGGAGTCTCCCGCCAGGGGTGATCGAGAACCGGGCGTTACGGGTGAACCGGATCGCCTGCCGGTTGTCCCTCTTCGACCGGAACCGGGGCGGCGCGACCTTCGGCCCCTTCCGCCTGCCGGTGATCGAGGCAAAAAAGTTGCGGTAGGCGGTGTTCAGGTCGGCGAGCGCCTGCTGAAGCACCACGCTGGAGACCTCGCCCAGCCAGGCGCGCTCCGGCGTCTTCTTCGCCCGCGTGATCACCCGCTTGGACAACTCCCCGTCCGAGAGGTACGGCAACCCCTGCTCGCGGGCGTCGGTCCGTGCGCGCAGCCCGTCGTTGAACACCACCCGCGCGCATCCGAACGCCCGCGCCAGTGCGGCGCACTGGTCGGGGGTCGGGTAGATACGGAAGTTGTATCTGAGCTGCACAGGTCAATTGTGCACCCAGGTACGTGAAGGTTCGTCCAAGTACCATGACGTGCATGGAATCCGAAGAGATGAGCGTCGCCGAGGCGCGCAGCCGGTTCGCGGACGTCCTCAACGAGGCGGCGGTGCGAGGCCGGATCACGTACATCACCAACCGGGGGCGGCGGTATGCCGCCGTGGTGCCCGTGCAGGTCGCCGAGACGGCCGAGCACATGCGGGACGAACACTGACCGTCAGGGCACGCTCGGGCCTGGCGGCCCTCCCGCGCGGCCTTCACCCCCGGCCTGAAGGCCGGAGCACCGGCCCCCAGACCGGTAGCGGACCAGGCCGATCCTGCTGACGTCGCCGGGCCAGAGCCAGCCGGCCTCCTGAGCGATCGTGACGGCCTCCACCCTCGTCCGGGCGCCCACCTTGGCGAGGATCCGCGACAGGTAGTTGCGGACCGTGCCGCCGGACAGGAAGAGCCGCTTGGCGATCTCCCCGACCGGCTCCCCCTCGGCCGCGACCGTGAGCACCTCCAGCTCGCGCGTGGTGAGCGGGTTCTCCCTGGCGTGGAGCGCGGCGACGGCGAGTTCGGGGTCGATGACCCGCTCACCGCCGGCCACCCGGCGCACGCACCGGGCGAGCTCCCCCGCGGGCGCGTCCTTGACGACGAATCCCCGCACCCCGGCGTCCAGCGCCCGCCGCAGCGCCACCGGCGTCGCGAGGCCGGTCAGCATCATCGTCCTGCACGCCGGGAGCCTGCGGTTCAGCTCGGAGGCCGCCGCGAGACCGTCGGTACCGGGCAGCCCGATGTCCAGGAGCGCGACGTCGGGCCTGTGGCGCAGGCAGAAGGGCACCACGTCGTCACCGTGCCCGACCTGCTCGACTACCTTGATGTCCTGCTCGGTGGAGAGCAGGGCGACCATCGCTCCACGGATGAGGTGCATGTCCTCGGCGATCAGGACGCTTATCACAGGTCGTCTCCCCTGTTCGGTTGTGTGCCCGCGCCCTCCGGCGCGGTCTCCCCCCGCGACGGTCACCCGGCCACCCGCGCCCGGCCACCCGCGGAGGCCGCGGAAACCGTTGCCCTACCCCTCAGGCGCCGCCTAATCGTCGGCGCCCGGCCGAACTCCGCCTCCGGCACCCCATTGCCGCGGGCACCCGGCGCGCCGATGATGAGGGTCACGTCCGCCGCGCCCGAGTGGGGGTCCGTTGCTCTACAACCCTTTCGACCACGCGCTACAGGAGAACCCGTACCCCGTCTACACGTGGCTGCGCGACAGGGCGCCGCTGTACCGCAACGACGACCTGGACTTCTGGGCGCTGTCACGGCACGCCGACGTCAGGGCCGCGCTCCGCGATCCGGCCCTGTTCTCCAGCGCCCACGGCGTCACCCTGGAACTGTGGGACGCGAACGCCGCCGACCTGGTGGGGTTCCTCGCCATGGACCCGCCCCGGCACACCCGCATGCGGGCGCTCGTCTCCCGGGGTTTCACCCCCGCGACGGTGGCCGGCCTTGAGCCCGCCGTACGGGCCGTCACCCGGCGGCACCTGGCTCCGGCTCTGGAGGCCGGCGCGTTCGACTTCGCCGGGGTGGTGGCCGCGATCCCGGGGGACGTCGTGTCCGAGCTGCTCGGTGTCCCGGAGGAGGACCGGGCGGAGATGTCACGCCTCTCCGACGTCCTCGTCACCCGGTACGACGGGGAGAGCGAGGCGCCGGGGGAGTTCTGGCAGGCCGCCGCCACCGTCGGCGCCCACTACCGGCGGCTGATCGCCGACCGGCGGATCCGGGCGCGCGCCGACCTGGTCAGTACGCTCGTCTCGGCCGGCGCCGGCGGAGATCGGCTCTCCGACGACGAGATCGTCGCCGTTCTCCTGCTGATCGGCGTGGCGGGCAACGAGTCGGTGACGAAGCTGGCGGCGAACGCCTGGTACCAGGCGTGGCTGCACCCCGGGCAGCGGGAGATCGCCTGGCGGGGGGCGATCAGGGCGTGGGTGGAGGAGACGCTCCGCTACGACGGCTCCGCGCAGATGGTCGCCCGCCGGCTCACCCGCGACACCCCGCTGCACGGCACGGTGGTCCCGGCCGGCGCCCGGGTGGTGCTGCTCGGCGCCTCCGCCAACCGTGACCCTCGGGTCTTCCCGCACGCCGACCGCTACGACCTGACCCGCGACACCAGCCGGGCCGTCGCGTTCGGATCGGGCCCGCACTTCTGTCTCGGCGCGGCCCTCGCCCGTCTCCAGCTCAGGGTCATCCTGGAGGAGCTGGTCTCCGCCGTGGACCACTACGACATCGACGAGACGGGCATCGCGTTCACGCACTCGCCGAATCTGCGCGGCTTCCGCGCGCTGCCCACGACGGTCGGCCTCCGATAGGGGGCCGCTCCCCGCCGGGAAGGCGCCCGACACCGCCGTACAGTCCGGTGAGGGCGGGACCGGGGCCGGCGGGGCGCCAGTTCGCCACATCCACCAGGCCGGGCCTCAGCAGGTCGAACCCGGCGAACAGGCCGGCGATCTCCTCACGGGTACGGACGTGCGCCTGCGACGCCCTGCGTATCTGCTCCTTGCGGTCCTCCCAGCCCTCCACCCCGCCGTGGGAGATCGCCAGGAAGCTTCCGGCCGGCAGGGCGTCCCGGAAGGCGGCCACGATCGACGCCGGGCCCTCCTCATCGGACACGAAGTGCAGCAGCGCCACCATCAGCAGGCCGACCGGCTGCGACCAGTCGATGAAGTCCCGCACCACGGGGCCGTCGAGGATCTCCCACGGCCTGGTGGCGTCGCCGGCGACGACGCGCACCCTGTCCGACCCGGCCATGAGCGCGCGGGCGTGCGCCAGCACGATCTCGTCGTGGTCGACGTAGACGACCCGCGTGTCCGGGGCGATCGCGTGGGCCACCTCGTGAACGTTGCCGCTCGCCGGAAGTCCGGTGCCGATGTCGAGGAACTGGCGGACGCCCCGTTTCACCAGGTAGGCCACCACCCTGCCGAGGAAGCGGCGGTTCTCCAGGAACGACCTGCGCACATCGGGGTTGAGTTCCAGGATCTGCCGCGCGGCCTCGCGGTCGGCCGGGAAGTTCTCCCGGCCACCGATCATCCAGTCGTAGACGCGGGCCGGGTGCGGCCTGGTCGTGTCGAAACTCACGCGTGATCACCTTCGCTGGCGGGGCGGGACGAACCGTCCGGTAACCGCCCAGCGTAGATCGTTTCGCCGGCGCGCCGCTCGGCTGGGCCGGGTCAGGCCGGCGCGGGAAGCCCGTTCCTGACCTCCGTGAGCACGTCCACCGTCTCCTCCGGCATGCACGCCGCCACCGTCAGCCTGGCGAACGCCTCGTGGTAGGCGTCCACGTCCGTGCCGTCCAGCACGAAGTCGTTGTTGAACTGATGGGCCGACACCACCGGCTCCGCGTCGGGAAACCTGAACATCGTGAACGGCGCCGAGCGCGGCACATAGGGCGAGGTCAGCCTGGTCACCTGCAGGGTGACATGAGGCTCCTTCGACATGCGGACCAGGTGGTCGAGCTGCTCGGCCTGCGCCCGGGGCCCGGCGATGCACCGCATCAGCGCGGCCTCGTCGACGACGGCCCAGAGTCTCGGGCCGCCGTTCCCCGCCAGCGCGTCCTGCCGGCGCATCGTCGTCTCCACCGCCACCTCGACGAAGTCGGGGGCGGGGGGAGGATGCTGGGACACGTGGACCGCCGCCGTGGCGTACTCGGGGGTCTGCAACAGCGGGGGGACGAACTGGAGCTGATAGGTGCGGATCAGCTCCGCGCGCTGCTCCAGCCCGAACGTCGCCGACACCCACAGCGGGATGGCGGACGCGTCCCACCAGCCGGGGGCGCGCTCGCCCCGGGCGATCGACAAGACCGCCTCCCGTTGGAAGCGGGCGGTCACGCCGTAGAGGGTGAGCAGCGCCTCGACGTCGTCGAGTGGGGTCTCGGTCCCGGCGACGCCGTTCTCCACGGACGTGACCACCCGCTCGTCAACGTCGACCATGTCCCCGGCCTGCGCCGGAGACAGCCCGCGTGTCTCCCGGAGGAGTCGCAGCCGCTCGCCCAGAACGGCGCGCTGGCCGACGTCGAGCCGCCCGACGACGCGGATCGGCCTCTCCTCAATGTCCGGGAGGGCCGAATCGCTGTCGCCGGAAGAGAAAGGGCCGGGCACGTCGTCCCCGGCGAGCCATCCCAAAGGGACCTGAAGCAGTACAGCGAGCGCTGTGAGCTGCTCCAGGGTCGGGTTGGTCCGCCGCCCCCTGCTCAACTGGTGGATGTAGACGTGAGTGGTCTGGAGTCCCGCGTCGGTGAGAGCCCTCGCCGCCTTACGGGTGGAGTAGCCGCGCCGGCGCAGCGCCTCCCCCAGCCGGTCGGCCAGATATGCCACCCAGGTAGCTCCTGTTCGGAAATAGTGCCCTACATGACGCGAGGAGCACAGCGTACGCCCGTTAACTCGGAGTTAACAACCCGGGAAAATCTCCAGCAGGCCCCCCGTGGTCGCGCCTCAGCCCCGGCAGGCCCCCCATCATCTCCGGCCGCCGCCCGGCGACACGGCGGCGTCACCACGCATCTCCCGTTCCGGGCCTGAAGTGTCGGGGGCACCCCTTACGGTAGGGCGCGTGCCAGAGACCAACCACGAGATCACGCTCGACTCGGCCCTGTCGGAGGAGGCCGTGCTCGCGACCTACCGCCGGATGTTCGCAGCCCTCGCCCGCGACAGCGGCGCGGTGGTCGACGAGCCCGCGCTGGTCGACATCGCCGAAACGCTGTTCGCGGCGTTCGCCGAGGCGGGCGAGGAGTGGCTGACCCACGAGCAGATGCGCCACGTCTGCCGGGCCTACCCGCTGGACCGGTTCGAGAACCGGCTGCGGGTCCTCAAGGGCCTCGGCGCGATCCGCGAGGTGTTTCCCAAGCCCAACCAGCTCCGTTACCGCGCGTCGTTCACCAGCGTGGTGGGGCTGATGTTCATCCGGCGGATGATGGACGACGGCGGCCAGTCGGAGATGCACCGCCTGCTCGCGCTGGAGGACCTCAACGCCGCCGACCCCCGCACGACCATGGAGGAGGCGCGCCTGAGCGCGCGGAACCTGTCCCGTGCCTTCCGGCTCTGGGCGCTGGAGCTGATCACGTTGACCGGCGGCACCATCGAGGAACTGCGCGAGCAGGCCCCCAAACTCTGGGGCACCGAGGAGATCGCCCGCCGGGCGCAGAGCCTGCACGGCACCATCCTCACCCGATGGCCCGGCCTCGACCGCACCTGCACCGAGCTGCGCTCGGCGATCTACTCCTACAGCGACGCCTCCCGCCGGGCCGCCGGACGGCTGGCCGACTCCGCCGGCACCACCCGCAACCTGACCCTGCTCCCCGCGGAGACCTGGCGGACCTTCGCCCAGACCGCCACCAAGGAGCGCCTCGCCGCCGTGCTCGACGGATTCGTCTTCGACGCCCCCGCCCCCTGGCACGACCCGGCGGCGATCGTCCGTGCCGTGGACGAGAGTCCCCGTCCGGCACCCGCCCAGCCGACGCCGCCGCGTTCGTCACTGCCCGATCCTGGCCCCGCCGACGCCCACCGGCCGGAGGGCGGCGACCTCGACCGTCTGGCCTCCGTCGCCGAGACCGCGCTCGGCGGGCGCGCCACCGCGCGGCTGGAGGAGCTGCTCACCGCCGACGGAGAATGGGTCTCCGCCCGCCGCCTGCTGGCCGACCTCGTCTCGGCCGACCTGCGCCCGGAGTCGCCCTACCGGCTGCGATGGTCCGACGCCCTCACCGTCGACCCGGACGCCGAGCCCGGCTGGCTGTCCCACGGCCGTCTGGAGAGGGTGGGGCATGACGCCTGAGTCGGCGCACGCGCGAGCCAGGGCGGCCGGTCCGCTCCCGCTCGCCGAGGGTGAGGCCGCCCCCCGCGGGATGACCCGGCTGATCCTCGGCGACGGGACCGGCCTGGCACTGCCGGCGTGGCCGGACGGGGCGACCCCGTCGCTTCTGGAGGAGTATCAGGTCGCGCCGGTCGCCGTGGAGCGCTCAGGAGAGACCCGGCGGGTGCTGGCCGCGGCGCTGAGGTGCTGTTGGACGGACGTGACCGCCGATCCGTGGCCGGGCGTCCCTGCCCCGGTGGAGGAGGTCCTGTCCGCCTACCGGGCGCTGATCGGGCGCGGCGACGACCTCATGCGCAACTGGGCGATCGGCGCGCTGCGCCGCCTGCACGACTCGGCGTGGCTGGAGGTGGACGCCGGGACCGTACGGCTCGGCCCCCGCTGCGCCTGCTGGCCCGCCGAGTCCCACGCCCAGCTCAGGGAGCTGATGCGCCGCCTGCCGTCCGGCGAGAACCACTCCCCCGGGCCGGCCGTTCTTCCCGTTCTTCCCGTCACCGGGTCCGGGACCGATCGTGGCAACGGGAGCGCCAAGGACGCCGGAGTCGGCGGGGAGACCGGAGACGCCACCGGCTCCGGGGATGCCGGAGGTGTCGGGGGCTCCAGAGGGGAGGCTTCCACCGGCGTCGCCGTCCCCGGCGGCGTCGACGAGGATCTGCTGGACCCGTTCGACGAGCGGCGCAGGGCCGAGATCGTGGCGGCCTTCATGGCGGTGGAGCACGCGGCCGAGCCGGCCCACGAGGCACGGTTTCCCGCGCTGCGCGATCCGGTGCCGCGCCGTACGATCGCGGAGATGCTGCTGCGGCGCGGCCGGACCCTGATCCAGGATCGTGAGGCGTGGACCTCGGGATACGCCGACGAGGTGGCCTCGGAGACGGGCACCACCGTGGGTGAGGCCGAGCGGGCGGTGCTGGTGCTCGTGCTGATCCACTCGGTGGCGATCCCCCGCGCCGAGGGCCTGCTGCCCGCCGACAGCTGGCTGTCGCCGTTCCCCGCCCAGGTGGACGAGCTGCGGCGGCACACCAGGCTGCCGGTCGGCGAGCTGGACGCCGCGCTGCGGACGCTGCGCCAGGCGGGTCTGCTCACCCAGGTCAAGGCCGGTGAGGAGGCCGGGGGCTACGTGCCGGGCCCGCAGTTCCACCGGCTGACCCCGCAGGCCAGAAGGCGCCTGCAGGAGGAGCTGATCCTGGCCGCGGGGCCGCACACCCCGCTGGCCTCGGCCGTGAGGGCCAATCGCCGATGAAGGGAACGACAGGGGTGACCGGACAACCGGACCGGGCCGAGCCGGGCTCGCGGAGCGGCGGCGCCGACGGAAAAAACGGGGCCGGCGGGGAGAGCGGGGCCGGCGGGGAGAGCGGGGCCGGGGACACCGGGACGCCGAGCCGGGCACACGGGAGCCAGGCGAGCCTGACGCCGGTGGAGGCCCGGGCCGGCGCGCCCGGGGAGAACGTGGTCGGCGACCGCGTGCTGATCGCGGTGCAGGCGGTCAACGTCTCCCGGCTGTCCACCCATCCGGTGCCGATCGTGCCGGGCACGCTGGTCGTGGTGGCCGGCGCGGGGCCGAAGGACTCCAACGGCGCGGGCAAGTCCTCGTTCATCGCGATGATCACCGCGCTGCTCGGTGACGAGCAGTGGCGTTTCGCCTCGGGGGCCAAGGCGGTGTCGGAGCTGCTGTTCAACGCCGAGCTCGCCGCGGGCGGCGGCGGCAGGACGTGGGCCAGCGCCGATCACGGCTACATCGTCGGCGTCTTCGCCGGGGCCGACTCGGTGGACGACGCCATGACCGTGTGGCTGCGGGTCAACCAGGAGGCACCACACCTGGAGATCCGCTGGACCCAGGGGGTGTGCGTGGCGTCGGCCGCCTCGGAGGCCGAGCGGGTGACGCGGGCCGACGAGCTCTGGGCGACGCTGCCGCGCTCGGCGGGACGCCGGGACGTGGTGGCGCGAGACCTGACCAGGTTCCTCTACGGCGACCGGGTCAGATGTGTGTCGTTCCTGTCGACCTCGGTGCGGAGCAAGGTCGCCACCAACCTGCTCTCCCAGCCGCTCAACGAGATCTCCCCCGAGCGGGTCTTCGAGGCGATCGCCGCGCTGACCGGACTGGACACCGAGCTCGACCAGGAACGCGAGGCCAGGCGCGACGAGCACGCCAAACGGGTGCGGGCGGCGCGGGCCGTGGAACTGCTCAAGGAGTTCGAGGGCGAGTCACGGGTGCTGCTGGAGACCTTCGACCGGCGTGACCGGGCCCGGGTACGGCTGGCGGAGGCGCTGCGCTGCCGGCGGGGGCGGCTGGCCCGCAGGCTCGCCGACGCGGCGCGCCGGGACGGGTCGCTCGCCGCCGACCTGGAGCGGTTCCGCGCGGCGGGCGAACGCGCGGCCGAGGCCGTCGCCGAGGTCAGGGCGGAGATCGCCACGCTGAAGGACGACACGCTGGAGCGCGGCCTGGCCGAGGCGCGCGGGGAGCTGACCGCCCTGCAGGCCCGCGCCGCCAAGCTGGACGCCGACCGGGCGGTGGCGGAGAACTCGGTGGACGAGCTGCGCGGCCTGCTGCCCGGACTGGAGGAGCGGCGGCGGCTGGCCGACGGCCGCGACGTGAGGACGGCGGAGGCCGAGCTGGCCCAGACCAGGCTCGGGCTCAACGAGGCGCTGAAGGCGCTTGGCGTGGCAGACCGTGAGGTCGACGGTGCCGGGGCTGCGCTGGACGACGCCGAGGGCGGTCCGGCGGCCGCCCAGCTCAACGCGCTCGCCGCGGCGGGTGTCGGGGCGACCGGCCTGCTCGACGCGCTCGACGTGGCCGAGCAGGCCCGTGACGGGGAGACGGCACCGGGCCACCCGGGAGAGGCTGCGGACTCCGCGGAGCGGGCGGCCCCCGACCACGCCGGACAGGACCGGGCGGGTGTCACGGGAAAAACGGCGGCGGACTCCGCGGGGCAGGCCGCGGACCACACGGGACCGATCGTGGCGGGCGCCGCGGGACAGGCCGGGGCAGGTGCCGCGGGGCGGGTGGTGGCGGCGGTTCTGGGCGCCCGGGGGTGGCCTCGGGAGCACGCCGTGATCGTGGACACGACCGACCTGGCGTCCGCGACGCGCGCTCTGGCCGCGCTACCCGGATCGGTGCTGGTCAGCGCGGCGGGTGTCACCGTCGTGGGGGCGTTCGACGCGGTGGCCACCGGCAGGGAGGCCCGGATCAAGGCGGCCGAGCAGCGACTGCATCGGGCCCGGGACGTCCAGGAGACGGCCGCGACGGTGGTGCGGGCCGCCGAGGACGGGGTGGCCGAGGCCGAGCGGCGGCTGGAGGGGGCCAGGGCCGCCGTGCAGCTGGCCGACATCGAGCGGCGGATGGCCGAGCGGCGCGGCGCGCTCACCGAGCTCACCGAGGCGCTGGCCGGGATCGTGCCCAAGGTGGCCGAGGCCGAGCGGCGGGCGAGCACACTCGACTTCCGCGCCCGGACCAGGAGCATGGAGGCCGAGCGTCTGGAGGGCCGCCGGGCCCGGCACGAGGCGGAGCGCGACCAGGCCGCGGAGCAGGCGGCCGGGGTCACCGCGGAACGGGCGGCGCTCGGGATGGGCGCGCTGGCCGAGGAGTGGGGCGGCACGGCCGACGGCGCCCGCGAGTGGCTGGAGGCGCTGAGCGAGCAGGAGCTGCCCCTGACGGCCGAGGAGTGGTGGCGGGCCGCCGAGCGCCGCCTGGACGAGGCGCTGCGCGACACCTTCCCCGGCGAGCACGACGAGATGCCCGAGGAGCTGGGGTTCCTGATCCGGCGGCGGACCGAGCCCGGTGCCGGGCGCACCGCGCGCGAGCAGGCGACGTTCCCCGGTGTCTGCACGGCGCTCGCCTCCTACCTACGGGGCCAGGAGGAGTACGAACACCATCAGCGCCGCCAGATCGAGAGCCAGCTCACCACCCGGCAGCGGGACCTGGCCGCCGCCGCCAAGGGCGCCGAGGAGGCCGCCCAGTCCACCGCGGTGCACCGGGCCGCGCTGACCGCCGCGATCAGGGCACGGCTGGCGCGGGTGGCCGAAGAGTTCGAGAAGCTGGACACCTCCTACGGCGGTTACGGCGCGACACTGGAGTTCCCGGTGCCGCCCGCACCCGCCGATCCGGAGCAGCGCTGGGCGTGGCGGGTCACACCCAAGTGGCGCCGGGGTGAGGGGCAGGGTTTCGTGCCGTACAACCGGCGGGCCAACACCGCGCTGATGGACGAGAAAGCGGTGAAACTGGTCTGCGCGGCGGCGATCGCCTCCTCCGGTGGCGGCCACCTCTGCCTGGTCCTGGACGAGCTGGGGCGCAACCTCGGCAAGGAGCATCGCAGAGAGGCGGTGGCGCTGTTCCGCCGGATCGGCGAGACCTACGGGATCACGGTGATCGGCGCGCTCCAAGACGACATGGAGCCCTACGCGGTCGACGCCTGCGGGCAGTACATCAAGCTGCGGCGCTCCTCCGACGCCATGCCGTACAACGAGCCCCCCGTGATCATCGGTCATGACCGCCACACCGAACGGGTGCGTGCGCTCGCCTCGGCGGTGGGGAGGTAGCCTCGGCGGAGAAGTGACCGTGCGAGGTCGGGAGAACAGGTGTCGGCGTCACCGCTGGAGCGGGCACCCGCCAAACAGGACCTCTACCGGGCCATGGCGCTGGCGCTGCGGGTGGGCGAGCTGCTGCTCGGCAGCGGTGAGGGCACCGAGACGGTCGCCGGCGCCATGCGCAGGATCACCAACGCCTACGGCGTTCCGCACTGCGAGGCCGACGTCAACCTGTCGGCCATCACGCTGTCGCACGTCCCCTCAGACGGCAGCGTGCCGGTCACCGCGGAACGCCGGGTCCGGCGGCGCCTGCCCGACTACGACCGGCTGATCGCGGTCCACGAGATGCTCAGGGAGACCTCCGGCGGTTCGGTGCCACTCGACGAGGCCGAGATCAGGCTGCGGAAGATCACCCGGCGGGTGCGGGTCTATCCCGACTGGTTCCTGGTCACGGCGCTCGCGCTCATCGCCTCCTCCGCCAGCATCCTGGTCGGCGGCGGCGCACTGGTGGCGGTGGCCGCGTTCGCCGCCACCGTGCTGGGCGACCGGGCCAGCGCCTGGCTGGCCCGGCGGGGCGTCGCGGAGTTCTTCCAGCTCACGGTGGCGGCGATGCTCGGCTCGCTGACGGCGGTGCTGATGGTCGCGCTCGGTGTGCCGGTGCGGGCGGAGGCCGTGGTGGTCGGCGCGGTCATCGCGCTGCTGCCCGGCCGTCCGATGGTGGCCTGCGTGCAGGACGGCATCGCCGGGGAGTACGTCACGGCGACCGCCCGGCTGTTCGAGGTGTTCTTCATCCTGACCGCGGTCATCTCCGGTATCGGCATCACGCTGTACGCGGCCGTCCGCATGGGTGTGCCGCTGACCGTGGAGGACGTGCCCGCCGCACCGCTGCTGATCAGGCCGGAGCAGCTGCTGGGAGCCATCGGGGTGACGCTGTCGTTCGCCGTCGCCCTGCTGGTGCCGCCCCGCCACCTGATCCCGGCGGCGATCTGCGGGGCGATGATCTGGGTGATCTTCGTGCAGCTGCACGCCTGGCAGGTTCCGATGATCCTGGCGACGGCGATCTCGGCGGCGGCCGTGGGGCTGTTCGGCAGCGCCTACGCCGGACGCGCCCGAGTGCCCTCGATGGTGATCACGATTCCGGCGATCGGCTCGCTGCTGCCCGGCACCGCGCTCTACCGGGGCATGCTCGACGTCAGCCTCGGCCACGGGGACGCGGGCCTGGCCGGCCTGCTGCAGGCCCTGTCGACCGCCCTCGCCCTGGGCGCCGGGGTCATCCTGGGCGCGGAGATCCTGCGCGCGATCACCGGCTCCGACCTGACAAGACGGGTGCGCCGCCCGACCCCCCTTCCGAAGCCGTTCATCAGCCGCCCCGCCGCCCGCCGCACCCGAGGCTACTGACCGTAAGGTCAGGAGACGGAGACCGACAGTGTGGAGCCACGGTGCTCCTTGTGGACCCGCAACCGCGCGGGGACGCGGGTGCGCAGCTCGGCGACGTGACTGACGATGCCGACGGCCCGGCCACCGTCGCGGAGGCCGTCGAGGATGTCGAGCACGCCGTCGAGGGTGTCCTCGTCCAGGGTGCCGAAGCCCTCGTCGACGAAGAGGGTGCCGAGTTCGGCTCCTCCGGCCTCGCCGGTGACCACGTCGGCCAGGCCGAGGGCGAGCGACAGCGAGGCGATGAAGCTCTCGCCGCCGGACAGTGTCGCCGGATCCCGGTCCATCCCGGTCCAGCCGTCCAGGATCCGCAGCCCGAGCCCGCCACCGGACCTGCTCCGGTCACCCGCCGAACGGCCGAGGTCATGCTGAAGGAGGTAACGCCCGCCCGACATGTGGCCGAGCCGCTCGTTGGCCGACTCGACCACCTGGCGCAGGCGCTCGCCGAGCACGTAGGACGACAGCCGCATGTTCCACCGGTTGTCGCCGGAGGTCCCGCCGGTCAGAGCCGCGAGCCGGTCGGCGAGGCGGTGCCGTCGCGCCGCGGGCAGCCAGCGGTCCAGGCATCCGGCCAGTTCGGCGTGGAGCGCGGCCAGCCGGGCCCGGCGCGCCTCGGCCCGGTCCCGGGCGGAGAGCAGCCCCGCGTGAGCGGCGTCGGCGGCGTCCCGCGCGGCCTGCAGCTCGCCGAGATCGGGCTCCGGCTCGGCCGCGGCGGCGATCAGCTCGGGGTCGGCCAGCAGGTCGGCGACGGCGGAGCGCTCGCCGTCGAGCTCGCGGAGCCGTTCGGCCTTCTCCTCCCTCTCGGCGGGCGGGCGGACCGCCGCGAGCGCGTCCTCGATCCCGAGGAACCCCGCCTCGGTGACCGCGGCCAGCGCCCCGGCCCGGGCCGTCGCCAGCTCGGTCGCGGTGGCCCGTTCCTCCCGGGTGGCCTCGACCGCCTCGCCGAACAGCCCGGCCTCGCCGGCCAGCCGGTCCAGCCGGGCGGCCAGGGTCGGATCCGCTCCCCTGGCCTCGTCGACACGCGCGGTCAGCCGTTCGGCGTCGGCGGCCAGCCGTTCCACCGCCGTACCGCGGGCGGCCAGCGTGACCGCCAGCCCCCGTGAGCGCTCCTCCAGCTCGTTCAGCTCGACCCCGATCAGGCCGGCCTCGGCCACCAGTCCGGGCTCCGCCTCGGCCGACTCCCGCAGCAGGGCCAGCGTCCGCTCGGCCGTCCCGAGCGCTCGCGCCGCGGACTCCACGGTGAGGTCCGTCCTGCCGCCGGCCTCGCGGTGGGAGGC
The DNA here is from genome assembly GCF_040614315.1 of Streptosporangium sp. NPDC006007. Lineage (NCBI taxonomy): Bacteria > Bacillati > Actinomycetota > Actinomycetes > Streptosporangiales > Streptosporangiaceae > Streptosporangium > Streptosporangium sp. NPDC006007. The sequence goes on from NZ_JBEXUG010000036.1 coordinate 47,596, forward strand.
CGCCGCGTCGGCGACACGGGTGGCCGCCAGGCACGCGGAGGCCAGCAGGACGGCCTCCGCCGCGAGGCGGTCGCGGCGGGCCTGAACGGTGGGGTCCGCGCCACGGGCCCCGTCCAGACGGGCGGCCAGCCGGTCGCGCTCGGCCTGCCACCCCGCTTGACGGACACGGCCCTCGGCCAGCAGTCCGGCGGCCTCCGCCGCCCGGATTCTCACCTCGTCCAGCTCGGCCGTGACGCGGTCCGCCTCCCCGGCGAGCGCCGTCTCGGTGTCCGCGACGGCCGTCAGGGCGGCCAGTTCTCCCCCGATCTCGCCGAGGGCCTCCTGCGCCCGGTGGGCGGACAACTCGCCCGCCACGGCGAGCGCCTCGTCGAGACGTGAGGCCAGAGCGGTGGCGGTGTTCTCGGCTGAGCGGCGCCGCTCGGCGGCCTCGTCGAAGGCGCTCTGGGCGGCGCGCTCGTCGGTGGCGGTGGGTGCCTCGCCGGCCGGGGCGGCCGGGGCGGGATGGTCGGGCGAACCGCAGACCGCGCAGGGCTCGCCGAGCACGAGCTTGGCCGCCAGCTCGGCGGCCATGCCGTCGATCCTGGCCTGGCGGAGGTCCTGGTAACGGTCGCGGCACCGCTGGGCCTCCTCCACCGCCTCGGCCTGGGCGGCCTGAGCGGTCTCCAGCTCGGCGCGGAGGGTGTCGCGGCGCCGGGCCGCGTCGAGCCTGGCGGCGGCGGCGTCGGCCCGCGCCCGAACGGCGGGGATCTCGGCCATCCGGCCCCTGGCCGTGGTCAGCCGCGCCGACACCTCGCCGAGCTCGGCGGGCAGCTCCTCCAGCCTCCGGCGGAGCACGGCCTCCCGGCCGGCCGTCGCCCGAAGCTCGACGTCGAGCGCGGCGAGCGAGTCGGCGAGCTCGGCCAGGTGGACCTCGTCGTCCCGGAGCCCCTCCAGCCCGGCGATCCCCTCCCGGCGCTCACGCTCCCAGAAGGCCAGCAGCTCCCGGACCTCAACCGCCTCCGGCGGGGTCTCGTCCGCGGCGTCCCCCGCCGACGGGTCCTCTTCGGGGACGCCGGCGTCCGGGAGACACCCCTTCGGCACGGTCTCATCCAGCACGGCGGACAGGGCGGAGAGTCCGGCCGCGAGGTCGTGACGGGCGGCGGCCAGCTCGGCGGCCAGTCCGTCACGGTGTTCGGCCGCCCGCAGGCGGTCGGCCGCGACCTCCACGGCCGACTCGGCGGCCGGGATCCTGGCGGCGTCCAGGCGAGCGGCCGAAAGGCGGGCCTCCAGATCCCGGCGGAGGCCGGGAAGGATCGCGAGGCGGGCGTCCACCCCGGCCTGGGCCGCGCTCAGCTCGGTGATCTCACGGACGGCCAGATCGCGTTCCTGGACGATCTGCACCAGGTGCGGCTCCTCGGCGCGCAGCTCCCCCAGCCTGGTGATCTCGTCCTGACGGTCACGCGCCAGCGCGGTCAGCCGCTCCGGGGTGACGTCCCCACCCGCCTCGACGAGGGGAAGCGCGCGGGCGACGGCGTCGGCGGCCAGGCGGCGGGCCTTGGTCGCGGCCTCGGCGCGCTGCTCGGCGACCTGGACCAGCGGCAGCACCCGCTCGGCGCGGGCCGCCTCCGCCAGGACGACCTCCAGATCCGCCCGCTCCTCGGCGGTCTCCTCCAGCGCCCGGCCACGGGTCAGCGCATCGGCACGGCGGCGCCGCCGGTCGGCCAGCGCGACGCCCTGCTCCAGTCTCGCCCGCGCCCGCCGTACCGCGTCCTCGTGGACGGCGGAGTCGTGGCTCACCCCGGCGACCGCCTCCGCGGCGAGCGCCTCCAGCACGGCGGCCCACCCGCGCGGGTCGTCCTCGGCGGAGACCGCCCCCGGGGACCCGGCGTGGCCCTCGGGAGGACCGGGCTCCCGCTCGGAAGGGCCGGACTCCGGCGGGGATCCCGCGCCTGCCGTACCGTCCACGGCGGCCTCCCCTGCGGGGGCGGCCGTGCCGCTGACGCCCATCGGGATGGGACCGTGCGCCAGAGCGGGGCCGTGAGCCGGGGCGGGGCCGTGAGCCGGGGCGGGGCCGTGAGCCAGGGCTGCGAGGAGGTCGGGGCCCGCGGCCTCCTCCAGGCGCTTGACCGCGAAGTCCACCTCCTTGTGGAGGGCCTGCTGCTCGCGGTGGGCCTCGGTCCGCCGCTCCGCGAGCCAGGATTCGGCGTTGGCGTAGACCTTGACGGAGAAGAGGCGCTCCAGGACCCTGCGGCGGTCCTCACCGTCGGCGCGGAGGAACCTGGCGAAGTCCCCCTGGGGCAACATCGCGACCTGGAAGAACTGGTCGGCGTTCATGCCCAGCAGGGTGGCGATCAGGTCTCCGGCCTCGTCGACCCGGGTGGTCAGCCCCGCCCACTCCCCCGAGGGGGCGAGCTCCTGGACGATCGCCTTCTCGTTCTCCCTGGTGGTGCCGGTTCCCCGGAGCTTGGGGCGCTGCCAGGCGGGTGACCGGCTGATCTTCAGCCGCCGCCCCCTGATGGTGACCTCCAGCGCCACCGACGGCCCCCTGCCCGGAGGCGCGTGGTCGCAGCGCAGGCTCTTGGCGCTGTCGCGTCTGCCGGGCACCCTGCCGTAGAGGGCGTAGCAGAGCGCGTCCAGCACGGTGGTCTTGCCCGCCCCCGTGGGGCCGTGGATCAGGAACAGCCCGGCCTCGGAGAGGGCGTCGAAGTCGACCTCCTCCTCGGCGGGGAAGGAGCCGAACGCGGTGATCCACAGACGGTGCGGGCGCATCTACGCCATCGCCTCCTTGACGCGGCAGGATTCGACGGCCTGGCGGATCAGCTGGGTCTCGTCGGCGTCGGCGGCCTCGCCGCGCACCTCCCGGACGAAGTCGAGCACCACCTCGATCTCGGGGCGGCCCGCCACCTTCGGCCGCGCCTCAGCCTCCGGGACGCCGCCCTCGGGATCGAAGGAGAGCGCCAGAGTGTGCTCGAAGCGGGACCTGAGTCGTTCCATGGCGCCCTTCGGGCGGATCGGATCGGTGAGCGTGACCTGGAGCCAGTGGTCCTCGTGGGGGGCGTACTCCGCCGAGGTGAGCAGACCGTCGAGGCGCCCCCGGAGCCGGGCGACCGGCCGGGGCACCGGCGCCTCGGCGAACTCCGCGCCCACCCGGCCGTCCGGGCCGATCTCCACCAGCCAGGAGCCCTTCAGCTGACCGGCCTCGGAGAAGGAGTAGGCGATCGGGGAGCCGGAGTAGCGCACGGTCTCGCTCATCCGCTGGCGGCCGTGCAGGTGACCCAGCGCCACGTAGTCGACACCGCCGAAGGCGGAGACCGGGACGTGCGCGACGCCGCCGACGCTGATGTCGCGCTCGCTGTCACTGGCCCGCCCCCCGGTGACGAACGCGTGGGCCAGGACCACCGACCGCCCGCCCCGGCGCGCGAGATCCGCGCGGACCAGGGACATGGCGTGCTCGATCGCCGCGGTGTGGGTGCGCTCGGGCAGGTCCCAGGGGCCGCGCACCAGCTCGGGCTCCAGGTAGGGGATGCCGTAGAACGCCACGTCGTCGACGATCACGGGCTCACCGGACCGTTCCGCGTCGGTGCGCAGGTGGACGCCCGCGGCGTCGATCAGACGGGCACCGAAGCCGAGCCGGCGGGCCGAGTCGTGGTTGCCGCTGATCAGCACGGTGCGCACGCCCTCGGCGACCAGGCGCTGGAGTGCCTGGTTGCACAGGTCCACCGCGTCGACGGGTGGCAGTGCCCGGTCGTAGACGTCTCCGGAGACGACGACCACGTCGACGCGCTCGGCCCTGACCGTCTCGATCAGATGGTCGACGAAGACCCCCTGGGCGGCCAGGAGGCTCTCGCGATGGAACGAACGGCCCAGATGCCAGTCCGATGTGTGCAGCACCCGCATGTCGCTTGAAGCTAACAGGCCCCGGCGGCAAATGCGGCCACTCCCATCACTCGCCTCCCGCTCCCCCTGCCCTGAAGGCCCGGTCGTGAGTACGCTTGAAGATCGAAGGGAACGATATCGGCATACGTTCATCCCGGAGGCGGGCGACGATCGGGGAGCGGGTCGGCATGCGGGTTGGCCGAGGCGTGTTGAGCATGGCAGCGGGCGTGGTCCTGCTGGTCCTCGCGACGGTGGGCTACACCCTGCCGCCCCCCTTCGACCCACCGCCGATGGGCGTGGATCCGGTCTTCCAGGCCCTGCCCGCCCAGCCGCCCGCGGAGATCAGGCCGGTCTCCGCCAACGGGCAGATCTCCGTGGAGGACATCACCGTCGACGCCGGCGACACCAGGCTCGGCGCCACGGTCCGCGCGCCGCTCACCCCCGGCAGACACCCGGCCCTGATCTTCGTGCAGGGGGCGGGGCCGGGCGCCCGGGGCGAGTTCACCACCCAGGCGGAGTGGCTGGCCAGGGCGGGGATCGTGACGCTCGTCTACGACAAGCGGAGCGTGCGCTACGACTTCCGTAACCGCGACTTCGCCCTGCTGGCCGACGACGCGCTGCGCGTGCTGGCCCGGCTGCGCCTGCGCGCCGACGTCGATCCGGCCAGGACCGGGCTCTGGGGGGTGAGCGAGGGCAGCTGGGTGGTCCCGATCGCGGCGGCCAGAAGCGACGACGTCGGGTTCACCGTGCTGGTGTCGGCCCCCAACGTCTCACCCATGCGGCAGGTCACCTGGGCGCTGAGCGAGCAACTCGACCGGCTGCACGCCCCCTCCGGGGTTCGGGAGCTCCTCACCCGGGCGATGAGCGCGGTCCACATGAACTTCCTGCGCTACGACGGCCTGCCCGCGCTGCGCCGGATCCACCAGCCGGTCCTGGCCCTGTACGGCACGCGCGACCCGTCGATCCCGTTCGTGGAGAGCAGCAAGGCCCTGACCGGCGCGCTCGCCGAGGGCGGCAACACCGACTACACGATCCGCTACCTCGCGGGCGCCGACCACGGCATGCGCGTCCACGGCGGGCCGTTCGCCCCCGGCTACCTGCAGACGCTGGCCAACTGGGTCAAGGGGCTGCCGGGCACGGCCGCCCCCGCCGCGCACATCGCGGGCGCCGTCCCGGTTCAGCGCTACGAGGCCAGCGACGTGCCGCCCGCCCCGTGGTACGCCGGGGGAACGGTCCTCGGACTGGCGCTCTGCCTGGCCGCCGTCGGATACGTGGTCGGCCCGGTGGCCGAGATGGTGGTACGGCTGCGCGGCCGGCAACTGCCCGCCGAGGCCAACGCCCTGGTGTGGCCGCCGATCCGGCGCCGGCTCCGCCGCATGGCGTGGACCGGCGCCGGGCTGCTCGTCTCGGTGCTGGCCTTCATCACGCTGCTGGTGCTGTTCTCGGTCAACCAGGCCGGGGCCTGGCCGGCGGTGCTCGCCGGGTGGCTGGTCATCAGGATCCTGGCCGTGCTCATGCTGCTGCAGGAGGTCACCGCCGTCGCGGCCGTCGTGTCGGGACTACGCGAGGGCTGGGAGCCCAGCCGCCCGCAGCGGGCCGCGATCGCGGGTGTGCTGGGCGGCACCGGCCTGCTTCTGATCGCCGGGGCCTACTACAGCCTGTTCACCTTCCCCTGGTAGCAGCCGAACCGGCGGTCCATCCCGGCGGACGCCCGCTCACGCACGCACCGGCGCGGCGGACGGCACCGGGTCGTGCACGCCGCCCGGCACCCGGCATACGATCGCGTGATCGGCGTACCCCCGTGAACCCTGATATGCCCGCGTGAATCCTGAGGTGAACGTTTATAAGCGGGGGGCGATACCGGCTGGATGAATCCGTAAGACGCGGATCGGCGACCGGAGTGGTTGCTTATTAATTTACCCTCAAATGAGGGGTGCCGGCGGTGAATACGCCGGCCACGGGTTCCGGTTCTCCTCGACGGGATGCCGGCCGCACGGGGGGCCGTCGCCCTCTCTCCCGGATGTGTTTCCGGTGTGCTGAAATCAGGTTTTCGTGCCACGGGTGGCGGCTCGGTTTCACGCCCTCCCCTTTATTGGTGTTGGTAGATATTGGGGTTTTGGTGTGCGCTGTGACGTACATCACACTCACCTTTTTTCGCCTCTCCGACCTGGACGTTCGCGTCGATGACTGCACCATTGACCAGGGTTAACCAAGGTTGAAAATTACAGCATCCGTGTCATGTCACATTAAGCAGTCAGTGAACTGCTTTCTGGTGCATTGACCATTCCCGCTGCCGCGATCATCATCCATGTTGATCGTCCTTTGTCTGCTCTCCGACGTCTTCCGGCCCCCTTTTCCCGGGGCCTGTGTCGGCATGCCTGCGAAAGGGACCGAGATGCGGGTTCGGCGCGCGCGACTGTGGTTGACGGCATTGGTGGCCGGGATCGTGGTGACCCTTCTCCTCTCCGGGATGGGTGTGCCCGAGCCCCTGCTCCAACGCGCCTCCGCCGCCGCACCCGCCTCCGGCCCCGAACCGTCGGTGAAGGGCCGCGCCGTTCCCAAACCCAAGGTGAACAAGGGGGCGGAGGAGACCTCACCGCCGGTGACGAAGACGAAGCCGCCGGTATGGCCCAAGCCGGGCAGCGCCGAGGTCGCGGTGACCTCCGCGCCGGTCAGGGCCGGCACCCTCCCGGTCCGGGTCGCCTCCACCCGCCAGGGGGGCGGGATCGGCAAGGTCAAGATCGAGACCCTGGCCCCGGAGACGGTGCGCGAACTGGGCGGTGTCGGGGTGGCCGCCAGGATCGAACGGGCCGACGGCCGTACCGGCCCGGGGAGGGTGCGGGCGGAGTTCTCCTACGCCGCCTTCCGCGACGCCTACGGCGGTAACCTCGCCACCCGCCTCCAGCTGGTGCGGCTGCCCGCCTGCGCCGTACAGACCCCCCGCCCGCGCACCTGCGTCGCGCGCCCGCGGGCGGTCACCACGACCAACGACCTCAAGGCCGGGGCGCTGACCGCCGAGGTGGAACTCGGCCAGGCCACCCCCGCCACGCCCCCCACCCCGGCCAAGGGCGACGCCAAGGCCGCGGTGCGGGCGGCGGCCGAGGCGACCGCGGCCAGGCAGATGGCCGAGGGGTCGGTGTATGTGCTGATGGCCGGACTGATCGGCCCGGACGGTAACTTCGGCGCCACCGACCTCAAACCGTCGGGCACCTGGCAGGCCGGCACCTCCGGCGGCGGCTTCAGCTACGACTACCCGCTGCCCGAGGCACCGTCCGCAGCCGGGGACGGCCCGCAGCTGTCGTTGTCCTACGACGCCTCGTCGGTGGACGGCCAGGGCAACTGGACCAACAACCAGTCCAGCGCGGCCGGCGCGGGCTGGGAGCTGAACGCCGGCTTCATCGAGCGGAGGTTCCGCCGCTGCACGGTGGACAACTTCTACGACGCCCAGGCCAACCTGATCTGGACCGCCGAGGAGACCGGCAGCTTCGGCAAGGCGTTGTGCTGGGAGTCGCCCGACGCCGGCGACGATGATCCGTCCACCAACGACATGTCCCAGTCGGAGCTGGTGCTGAGCGTCGGCGGCCGCTCGGCGCGGATCGTCAAGGACCGCGCCTCCGGCGCCTGGAGGACGGTGCCCGATTTTGGGTGGAAGGTCGAGCAGCTGGCCGGCGGCGCCGACGCTCAGGAGTACTGGAAGGTCACCTCCGCCGAGGGGCAGGTGTCGCGGTTCGGCTACACCAGGGACGCCCAGTGGCAGACGCCGTATGTCGGCAACGACGCCGGCGAGCCGTGCTATGACCGCTACTACCACAACAGGGTCCCGCCGACCTGTACCGGGGTGTGGCGCTGGAACCTGGACCAGGAGATCGACCGCAACGAGAACGTCGTCGACTACTCCTACACCTTCGAGACCAACCACTTCTGCCTGCCCAGCTGCCTGCACGAGCTGAACCGGGTCCTGCCCTATCAGCGGGGCGGGTTTTTGGCCAAGGCCGAGTGGGGCCACAACACCCAGGTCGCCGGGAGTGTGCCGACCGCGCGCACGATCTTCACCACCTATGATCGCGGCGGCCTGGACGTGCCGGGCGACATGCGCTGCGACACCCCGGCGGCTTGCGCCAACTCCGCGCTCGCCTTCTACTCCACCCGCAAACTCGATTCGGTGCTGACCGAGTCGCTGAACCCCTCCGGCCTGGGCTGGGACTCGGCCGCCCGGTTGGATCTGACCTACGCCTGGATCTACACCCGCACCGATTCCGGGCCGCCGTATGATCCGGTGCTGTGGCTGGACACCGTCCAGCACACCGGCCTGGCCGGCGCCACCACCGCCCCCCTGCCCGTCACCGACTTCGACGCGGTCATGCTGGCCGGCAAAATGTCGTATGACGCCATGTCGGACTGGCCGCAGCGCCTGTCGTGGCGGATGGTGCCGCGGATCGGCGCGATCGCCAACGGCATGGGCGGCCGGATCGAGGTCTCCTACGGCCAGGCCGACCCGTGCTCGGGCGGCAACGGACGCGACGGCGGCGACTACCTCGCCGACCACGCCGGCGACTGCTACAAGGTCGACCAGACCATCCCCGGCAACACCGCCTGGACGGTCTACTACAAGCAACTCGTCACCAAGGTCGTCGAACGCGACCTGGTGGCCGCCTCCCCGGACGTGGTCAACACCTACGAGTATCGGGACGGCCCCGGCTGGGCCTCCCCCCGCCAGCACGTCGAGCCGAACCTGGCGCCCCCCTCCACCGACTGGCGCGGCTACGGCACCGTGCGCACCACCCACGGCTCCGGCACCGACCCCTCCGACTTCACCGTCACTTCCCACACCTTCTTCCGCGGCATGGGCGCCACGATCACCGACTTCGAGGGCGGCACCGTCACCGACACCCCGGCCCTGCAGGGGCAGGTGCTGCAGGAACAGGCCTGGAAACTCACCGCGCTGACCCCCCGCGCCTACACCGAGGCCGAATCCACCAGGTATGAGTACACGGTCCAGCCCACCGGCAGCGGGACCGGCGCCCACGACCCGGCGTTCGTGCTGCGCACCCGCGAACGCGGCCGGGAACTCCTGACCGGCGGCACCTGGCGCTACACCGACGAAACAACCGCCTACAACGCCGACGGCCTGCCGATCAGGGTCAACGACCACGGCGACACCACCACCGCAGCCGACAACACCTGCACCGCCACGACCTACGCCCGTAACGTGGCCGCCGGGCAGTGGTTCACCGGCCTGCCGTCGACGGCCGAGCGCCGCGCGGGAGACGACTGCGCCACCGGCGCGCTGATCGGCAGGAGCGTCAGCCTCTATGACGGCGGCTCCGACCCGGCCACCAACACCCCCAGCGACGGCAACGTCACCGAGACCCGCACCTACGCCGACGCCACCACCGTCTCCACCACCAAGGCCACCTTCGACGACTACGGCCGCCCGCTGACGGCCACCGACCCGCTGGGCAAGACCACCACCACCGCCTACAGCCCGGCCGTGGGCTGGCCGCACACCGGGGCCACCGTCACCAACCCGCTGGGACACACCGTCACCACCCAATCGTCCCACCTGAACGGGCTGCCGACCTCGCTGGTCGACGCCAACGGCAAACGCTTCGAGATCGACTATGACGCGCTTGGCCGTACCAGCACCCTGTGGGGACCGGACGAGCCGCGCGGCGGCGGCACCCCGTCGGCGACCGTCGCCTACGACGTCTCGGCGATCGCGCCAGCCACGACGACCATGCGCAAGCTGCTGTCGGGCACCGGGGCGGCCGCGAAGTATCTGACCACCTACTCCTACGACGACGGCCTTGGCCGTACCCGGGAGGTGCAGACGGACTCCCCGGCAGGCGGGCGGGTGGTCGTGACCACCGTCTACGACGGCCGGGGCCTGCCCCGGGCCGCCGGCCAGCCGGCCCACAACACCGCCGCGCCGGGCAGTGGCCTGCTCAACCCCGCGCTGACCAGCCTGCCGCAGTGGACCGAGACCGTCTACGACACCCTGCAGCGGCCCACCGCGGTGATCGAGCGCAGCCTGGCCGCCGAGCTGCGCCGCACCAGCACCGCCTATCCGGGCGCCGACCGCGTCGAGGTCACCCCGCCGGTCGGCGGCAAAACCGCCACCGTGACCGACGCCGCCGACCGCACGGTCAAGACCGAGGAGTGGAAGGACGCCGTCGTCCACCACGACACCACCTACGACTACACCGTGGCCGGGCTGCTTCACAAAATCACCGACGCCAACGGCAACGTCCGCACCTTCACCTACGACTGGATGGGGCGCCGTACCGCCGCCACCGACCCCGACTCCGGCAACACCAGCACCGGCTACGACGCCGCCGGACGCATCCTGTCGAGCGTCGACGGCAACCACAGCAAGATCTCCTACAGCTACGACGACCTGGGGCGGCGCAGCGCCCAGTGGATCGGCGAGCCGATCACCGGCGTCAAGGCCGCCGAATGGGTCTACGACACCCTCGCCAAGGGGCGACTGACCTCCTCCACCCGCTACAGCGGCGGCAACGCCTACACCGACACCGTCACCGGCTACGACAGCTCCTACCGGCCGACCGCCACCAAGCTCACCATTCCCGCCGCCGAAGGCGCCCTGGCCGGCGACTACGCCTTCACCTCCGCCTACGACCGCGCCGGAAACCCCACCGCCCAGGGCATGCCCGCCGCCGGCGGCCTGGCCGCCGAAACCCTCGCCCTGTCCTACACCGACCTGGGCCTGCCCAAGGCGCTGACCTCGAACCTCTCGGGCGCCACCACCTACGTCAAGGACACCCTCTACACCGCCACCGCCCGGCTGGCCGAACGGCACTACGGCGCCAACGCCCAGGTGAAGCGATCCTTCACCTGGGATGAGGCGACCGGCTGGCTGAACCGGCTGACCACCACCGCCAAGGCCGACACCCCCACCCCGCAGCTTGCCCAGGACGACCAGCTCACCTACAACGCCGCCGGTGAGATCACCCGCATCCTGGACGCCGCCTCCGCCGTCCCCGGCACCAGCCCCGGCCAGTCCGAATGCTTCACCTACGACGGCCTGTCCCGGCTGACCGCCGCCTTCACCACCACCGGCGCCTCCTGCGCCTCCGGCGCAGGTAGCGGGGGCGTGGACCCGTACAACCAGAGCTACGCCTACGACGCGGTCGGCAACCTCACCACCCTGACCGACGCGGGCGCCGCCGCCACCTACACCTACCCCACCCCCGGCGCCGCGGCGGTCCGCCCCAACGCGGTCACCGCCATCACCCGGCCGGGCCGCACCGACACCTACGGCTACGACAACGCCGGAAACCTCACCGCCCGCACCGTCGCCGGCAAGCAGGCCACCTTCACCTGGAACCCGCTCGGCGAGCTGGACAAGGCCGTCGTCGACGGCCGGCAGACCTCCATGGTCTACGACGCCGACGGTGACCGCCTCATCCGCCGCGACCCCGACGGCTCCGCGACCCTCTACCTGGGCGCGATGGAACTGAAACTCGCCGCCGGCACGGTGCAGGGCACCCGCTACTACACCGGCCCCGACGGCTCCACCGTCGCGATGCGCACCACCTCCGGCGTCAAATGGCTGGCCTCCGGCCTGCACAGCTCGGCCCAGCTGGCCGTCGACGACACCACCGGCCAGATCAGCCGGGAGCGCTACCTGCCCTACGGCCAGCGCCGCGGCGTCGACGACCTGCCCTTCACCGACCGCGGCTTCCTCGGCAAGATCGAGGACGACTCCACCGGCCTGACCTACCTGTCGGCCCGCTACTACGACCCGTCCATCGCCCGCTTCATCTCCACCGACCCCCTGCTCAACCTCGACAAACCCCAGTGGATCAACCCCTACAGCTACGCCGGAGACAACCCCATCGGGGCATCGGACCCCACGGGCCTGAAGCCGACATCACACTCCGGCCGAGCCGCCCCCTGCTCCAAGCCCAGCAGCATGGCCTGCAAGCTCCAGCGCAAACAGCAGGCCGACGCCAACGCCGCCGCGGCCAAGGCGGAGGTCGACCGGCAGCTCAAACTGCTGGTCGCCGCGGTCACCGCGCTGGCCAAGATCGCCGCCGACGAGCTCGGTATCACCGCGGGCATCCAGTGCTTCACCACCGGAAACCTCGGCGCCTGCGGCGAGACCGCGCTCAACGTCCTGGCCTCCCTCGCCGGCGGCCTGGTGGGCAAACTCGCCGCCAAATACGCGGCGCCCTGGAAATGGGCAAGGGCCTACGAACTCGGCAAACAGATCTGGAAACACGCCGGGGACGCCGTCAGCGGCTTCAAGGGCTGGCTGGCCGCCAAGGACAAACTCAAGATCGCCGAAAAAGCCCGGGAAGCCGCCCAGCACGCCTTCTCAGCATGCGCGAGACCGAACAGTTTCGTACCCGGCACCCCGGTGCTGATGGCCGACGGCACCCGTAAACCCATCAAACAGGTCAAGACCGGCGACAAGGTCCTGGCCACCGACCCCGACACCGGCCACACCGAGGCCAAGCCGGTAGTGGACCTCATCACCGGCGAAGGC
>NZ_JBEXUG010000037.1:0-59801 GCF_040614315.1 Streptosporangium sp. NPDC006007
GCGAGGAACGGAGACCTCCGATGCCCGAATCTGACGGGCCACTACACGCTCGGGCCTCGGCGGCCCTCCCGCTCCCGATTCCCCCGACGCCTAAAAGCGACGGTCCCCTCGGCAGGCCCTGATGGAACGCGTTCCAACCGTATCCCAGGCTTCGGACCCCGGTCGGAGCGCCCGCCGCAGACGCCGGCGTGACGCCTTCCGGGAGGCCGGGACGACGCCCCGGCGTGCCCCCGTCCGCACCCGGCGCCCCCGTCCGCACCCGGCCCGCTCGTCTAGGTGCCGGGGACGCCGCCGGGCGGCCGGGGGCGGATCGCGCGGGAGCCCTCAGTCCGGGCGGGGTACCGGGCTGGCCGTGACCGAGCGGAGCAGCGGCCTGCTCGTCGCCCCCGCCCCGAGCACCCCGGCGAAGCCGAGTGCGACGCAGACGAGCAGGGTGATCGCCCCGGAGACGTTCATCGCCGAGAAGGCGAACGGGACGGCGCAGAACACGCCGATGGCGATGGCGCCGCCGCCCATGACCGTCAGCGGAATGAGGGTCTCGGCGCGGCGGGCCCCATCCAGCACCTCCAGCGGGGTGCCCGCCAGCCTGAGCAGGGCGTAGGTCTGCCTGCGATCCAGGATCGAGGAGGCCGCGGTGATCCCGGCGCCGATGATCGCCACCAGGAACGAGACGGCGAGCACGATGACCGTACCCGTGCCGACGTCCTCCATCGCCTGGAGATCGGCACGGTCGTCGTCGGCGGCCGTGGTGGCGCTGCGCCCCGGCACCAGGCCGTCGAGCGCGGTGCGCGCCCGATCCGTCGCCCCGGCGTCCCGCCCGCGGAGGGAGGTGACGAGCACCCTGCTCCGGCCCTCGTCCACTCTGCTCCGGCCCCCGTCCCGGATCTCGACCGTGGCCGGCACGCCCGCGGCGGACAGGCGCTCACGCGCCTCGGCTGCGACCTCGGTCACCCTGGACGAGGGGACGGACAGGCGCAGAGCCCCCGCGTCCGCCGGGACGGACAGCTCTGCGGCCGGGCTGAGCAGGCCGATGAACCCGGCCACGAACCCGGTCATGGCGACGCCGCTCACGGTACGCCAGGCGGCCTTGGGATCGTCCACCAGGCGGCGTCCGGCCAGCAGCCCGGCCGGCCTCCGGGCCGTCCTCGCGACGATCCGGCCGAGCATGCCGGCCACCCACGGGCCCACCAGGTTGATGGCGAGGAAGGCGAGGCCCAGGACGACCGCGATCACCCCGGCCGCGCTCCCCACCCCGAGCGTGGGAACCACCGCGAGGATCGCCAGCAGCGCGACGACCCGGATGAAGCGCATCGCCGGAGGCGTCTCCCGCCGGGCGACACCCAGCGGGCTGACCACGACCCTGCGCAGGCCCACGATCGCCGACAGGCCGACAAGCAGCGGCACCCCCACCAGCACGGCGATCACGGTGAGCGCTCCGGGCCACAGATCGGAGAGGAACCAGGCGCTCCCGGCGATCTCGATTCGGGTGAGCGGCGGAATGGCCAGGGTGTACAGCATCGCCCCGATCACGGCCCCGCCGAACGAGGTGATCACCGCCTCCACGGCGGTCATCCCCACCACCTGGCCGGGGGTCGCGCCCACCAGGCGGAGCGCCGCCAGGCGCTGGTCCCTGCGGGCCACGGTCAACCTGGCCGCGGCGCCGCCGAACACCAGCAGGGGCACGATCATGAGCATGCTCCCGATCAGGGCGAGCACCTTGTAAGCCTCGGCGTCGGCCGTCGGCCGCCCGGTGAAATCGGAGATCCCGGTGGGTGCGACATCGGCCCCCTCGTAGCTCGCCTCCGCGGCGGCCGGCACCGGGGAGTCCGGCACCAGGGAGTCCGGCCGCTGCCCGCGGACCACGACCAGCTCGCCTGGATGGACCAGGGACGCCTCGTCGATCGTCCCCGCCGCCTTACCGGAGAACCGGGCGGCCAGCCGGTCGGGCGGCAGCTCCTTCACCAGCCGCGCCAGCTCCGGGGAGAACCAGACCTCGCCCGGCGCGGGAAAACGATCCAGACCGGGCGGCGGGGATGTTCCCGGCCGCAGCGCCGCCACGTCCACGACGGTGATCGGCCGGTCGTCCACATAGTCCCTGTGTACGGCCTCGATCGCCACCGCGCCGGCCTTGGCCGCGACCGGGTTGCGCCACGCCCCCCGGTCGGCCCGGCCCTGGAAGGCGAGGTTGGCCGTCACGGCGAACAGCAGCAGACCGGTGGACACCGCCACGGCCGCCACGGTCAGCCCGGCGCCGAGGAGACCGCGGCGGCCACCGCCGCGCAGCAGCCGCCAGGCCAGGCCCGTCAGCCCGCTCATTCCACCGCTCCGGGAAGGGCCTGGGTCTCCGTACCCCGTGCGCCCGGGGTGGGCTCCGGATCCCACGCTCCCAGGCCCGCGGACGGCCGAGGGCCGGAGGGGCCGGAGGGGCCGGGGACGATCCGGCCGTCGCGGACCTCGACCACGCGGTCGCACCAGCGAGCCACCTGGGGATCGTGGGTGACGACCACCAGGGAGGCCCCGTTGCGCTTGGTGGCGTCCACCAGCAGGCGCATGGTGTCGTGGCCGGTGGTCTGGTCGAGGGCGCCGGTCGGCTCGTCAGCGAAGATCACAGCGGGCCGGGTGACCAGGGCGCGGGCGATCGCCACCCGCTGCGCCTGACCGCCGGAGAGCTCACCGGGACGGCGGTTCTCCATTCCGCCGAGTCCGAGCGGGCCGAACCACTCGCGGGCCTGCCGTACGGCGTCGGCCCGGGAGACCTTCCCGAGCATGAGCGGCAGCGCGACGTTCTCCTCCGCCGGAAGCTCGGGCAGGAGCTGGCCGAACTGGAACACGAACCCGAACCGGGTACGGCGCAGAGCGCTGCGCTCGCCCTCCCGCATGGCGTCGATGCGCCGGCCGAGCAGGTGAACCTCACCCGCGTCCGGTTTCATGATCCCGGCGAGACAGTGCAGCAACGTCGATTTGCCGGAGCCGGAAGGCCCCATGATCGCCAAAGCCTCACCGGGCCGGAGGGCCAGCCCGACCCCGCCCAGAGCCACGGTCGGGCCGAACCGCTTGACCAGGCTGATTCCTTCGAGAACGACATCCATGGCGAGACCCTCTCGTGCGGGGATGTCACGGCGGATCGGCCGACCGTCCGATCCGGAGGCGGCGGCATCGGCCAAAAGACGGAAAGGCGGAAAGGTCAAAAGCCCGACATCCCGGACCGGGCTGGCAGAATCGACCGCGTGACGATTCGGGTGCTCATCGCTGATGACCAGGAGCTGGTACGGACCGGTTTCCAGATGATTCTGGACGCCCAGGCGGACATGGAGGTCGTGGCGACCGCCGCGAACGGCGCCGAGGCGGTCGAGCACGCGCGCAGGCTCCGTCCGGACGTGTGCCTGCTCGACATCCGGATGCCCAGGCTGGACGGGCTGGAGGCCACCCGGCTCCTCTCCGGGCCCGGGGTGCCCAATCCGATGCGGGTGGTCATCGTCACCACCTTCGACCTGGACGAATACGTGTACGGCGCGCTGCGCGCGGGAGCGACCGGATTCCTGCTCAAGGACAGCGGGCCGACGCTGCTGATCGAGGCGATCCGGGCGGCGGCGGCCGGTGACGCGCTGGTGTCGCCGTCGGTGACGGTACGGCTGCTCGAACACTTGGCCCACCCCAGGATCGGTACCGCCCGGCCTCCCAGCGAACCGCTCACCGAGCGCGAGCTGGACGTCGTCCGCCTGGTGGCCAGGGGGCGGACCAACCAGGAGGTCGCCGCCGAACTGTTCGTCTCGCTCTCCACGGTCAAGACCCATCTGGGGAGCATCCAGGTGAAACTCGGCGCGAGGAACCGGGTGGAGATCGCGGCCTGGGCCTGGGAGTCGGGTGTGGTCGGCTGACCGGCCCGGCCGGTGCGATCCGTCCGGCGCGGACGCCCCGCCCGGAGGCGGGTGAGCCGGGGGCGGCGGGGAGACCACAGGGATCACGGGGACCACGGGGGCCGGTGTGATCAGCGGGTCGACGCGGTCGGCCGGTCACCTGAACGACCTGGTCAGCCGTTCGATGAAACTGATTAGCAAAGGGGTCAACGGGATAGAAGAAGGGCAGGTTCTCCAGCGCATGCCGGGGGGAGATTCACATGCGCTTCGTCTCGTCTCTACCGAGAAGATCAGCCACGGCCGTCCACGTGGCGCTGGGCGTCCAGGTGCTCGCGACAGCCGCCCTGGCGATGTTCGAACAGGCCCGGGGCCGGCGGCTGGCCCGGGAGATCTCGGCACTCGGCGGTGACCCCCACGCCCCCGGCGCGCAGGCCGTCGTCGGCGCGGTGACCGTCTTCGCCGTCCTCATGATGGTCATCACCGTGACGCTGATCGCGACCGCGGCGGCCTATCTGACCTGGCTGATCCAGGCCCGGCAGAACACGACCCGTCCCGGGGCCTCGGCGCTGCCGACGCTGGCGGCCTGGCTCGTGCCCGGGGTCAACCTGGTCGTCCCGCCGGTGCTGCTGTATCGCCTCTGGTGGGCCTCACACCCGCCGGCCGACCGTCACGGCCGCTGGGTCGCGCTGCTCGCCGCCTGGTGGCTGAGCTGGCTGACCACGCTCGCCCTGATCCTGGTACGGCTGCCGCTCCACGCCACCCCCGGGGACGCGAGCCTCACCGGCCTCGGCCCGGTCGAGCTGACCGCCGTCACGGTCTCCGCCCTGCTGTGCGCGGCGACCGTCCGGCAGATCACCAGGATCCAGGCCGCCGGCGCCCACCGGCGCGGGACCGGGACGGACAGCATCACACCGCGAGCCATCTCGAAGATCTTCACGAGGCGGGCGGCGGCGCGGCAGGTCCATCCGGCCGGGCGGTGACACCCCCCGGACCGTCAGTCCCACGACCTCATCAGCAGCCAGCCCTCGCCCGCGGTGTCGAAACGGAGCTCATAGGTGCCCAGCCGGTCGCCGGGGTCGGCCTCGACCTTCCAGAACCGGCGTTCGCCGGGGTCACCCTCGGAGATCTTCCACCACTCTCGCGAGACGACCCACTCGTCGAGCACCCGGCGCACGGCGTGGAGCCGGTCACGCCAGACGAACTGGACCGGCCTGCCGCCACGCGTCCAGACCTCGATCGGGTCTCCGTGAAGTCTGCTCAAGACGCCTCTTCTCCCCACGGTGTCGAGATGGGAACCCGGGGGAAGACGGGCACAGTCCGTCGAACATACGTTCCCACGACGCCGGGCGCAAGCCCCCACCCGTCACACCGGTGGCCCGGCGTCCGCGCGGCCACGGCTGCCGGGGCATTCGGCTGATCGGTACGCGGCCGGGACAATCGAAGCACCAATCGAGCCAAGGAGTTCAGCACGATGCGCGCCATAGTCGTCTCCGCCACCGGCGGCCCCGAGGTCCTGACCTGCACCGGCCATCCCGAGCCGGAGCCGAACCCCGGGGAGGTGCTGATCGACGTCGTCGCCGCCGGCGTGAACTTCATCGACGTCTATCACCGGATGGGCCGCTACCCGCTCTCCCTGCCCTTCGTCCCCGGAAACGAGGGCGCGGGCACCGTCGCCGCGGTCGGCGAGGACGTCCGGGGCGTCTCGGTGGGCGACACCGTGGCCTGGGCCAACGTCATGGGCAGCTACGCCGCCAAGGCCGTGGTGCCGGCCACCCACGTGCTCTCCGTACCCGAGGGGATGACGGCGGAAGTCGCGGCGGCCGTCACCCTCCAGGGACTGACCGCCCACTACCTGACTCACTCCACCTACCGGGTGAAACCAGGCGACAACGTGCTGGTGCACGCCGCCGCCGGAGGCGTGGGCCTGCTGCTCGTCCAGATCGCCAAACTGCGCGGCGCCCGGGTGATCGGCACGGTCTCCACCGAGGAGAAGGAGGAGCTGGCCCTCGCGGCGGGTGCCGACGACGTTCTCCGCTACGACGGCTTCGCCGACGCGGTCCGCGACCTGACCGGCTCCGGCGCGCACGTCGTCTACGACGGCGTGGGCGCCCCCACCTTCGACAGGAGCCTCGCCTCGCTGCGCCCGCGCGGCATGATGGTCCTGTACGGCCAGGCCGGAGGACCGGTGCCCCCCGTCGACCCGCAGACCCTCGCCAAGGGCGGCTCTCTCTTCCTGACCCGCCCCGCCCTCGCCCCCTACCTCGCCACCCGCGACGAGCTGGCCTGGCGGGCCTCCGACATCTTCGGCTGGGTGGCCTCGGGAGAGCTCAGGGTCCACATCTCCCGCCGCTACCCCCTGACCGAGGCGGCCCAGGCCCACCGGGATCTGGAGGCCCGCCGTACCACCGGCAAGCTCCTCCTCCTGACCTGACCCCTCCGGGGCTCCCCGAGCACGGCCAGGACGAGAAGGGGACACCAGCCGGATCATCGCTCACCGGGTCACCGGGTCACCGCGGGAAATCCACGTCACCGTAGGGAACCGTGTTTCTACCGTGGGAAGCCACGGGAGAAGTCCGGCGCCTCGCGCGAGATGCCGCCGGGAGGCAGGATCGGCAGATCCCGGGGAGCCCCGTCCCTCAGAAGCCTGAGCAGGGCGTCGGTGTCCACATGCCGCTCGATCAGGTCACCCAGGGCGTCCAGCCGCTCCTCGCGCAGCGCGGCGAAGGAGACGTCCGGGGCGGGGGTGAAGTCACGGCCGGAGACGGCCGCCACATCGGCCAGGAACGCCCGGCGGAAGTCGTCGTTCTCCAACGCCCCGTGCCAGGTGGTGCCCCAGACGGACCCGGACCGGCAACCGTCCAGGAAGGGATCGCCGCCCTCGGCCGTCACGACGCCGTGGTGGATCTCATAGGCCGCGACGCGGCAGCCGTACGCGCTGCCGACCGGGCGGCCCAGCGTCTTGTCGATCCCGAACTCCACGGTCGCGGGCAGCAGTCCCAGCCCCTCGACCCTCCCGGCCCCGGACTCGACGTCGTCGTGGATGGTCCGGGCGAGCATCTGGTAGCCGCCGCAGATGCCCAGCACCGCCCGGCCGCCCAGGGCGCCGGCCAGCCCGGAGGCACGCAGCCAGGCCAGGTCGGAGACGGTGGCGCGGGAGCCCGGCAGCACCACCAGGTCGGCGTCGTCCAGCTCCGCCGGAGAGGTCACGAAGCGGACCACCACCCCGGGCTCGGAGACCAGGGCGTCCACGTCGGTGAAGTTGGAGATACGCGGCAGCCTGACCACCGCGACCCGCAGGCTCTGCCCGCCGTACGGCGTGCGCGTCCCGGCGGCGGGACGGTTGTCCAGGGCGAGGGAGTCCTCCACATCCAGCCAGAGGCCGTTCAGCCAGGGCAGCACGCCGTAGACCCGGCGGCCGGTCAGATCTTCGATCATGTCGAGACCGGGTTCGAGGAGCTCCGGCGCCCCCCGGAACTTGTTGATCACGAAGCCCGCGATCAGCGCCTGGTCGGCGGGTTCCAGCAGGGCCACGGTCCCGTACAGCGAGGCGAAGACCCCGCCCCTGTCGATGTCTCCGACCACGATGACCGGCAGCTCCGCGGCACGGGCCAGCCCCATGTTCGCGATGTCGCCCCTGCGCAGGTTGATCTCCGCCGGGCTGCCCGCCCCCTCGCAGACCACCACGTCGTAGGAGGCGCGCAGCCGCTCCAGCGCGTCCACGGCGACCTGCCGGAGCCGGTCCTTGACGTCCCAGTACTCCATCGCGTCGACCTCGGCCAGCGGCCTGCCCATGACCACGACCTGGCTGCGCCGGTCACTGCCCGGCTTGAGCAGGATCGGGTTCATGTCCGCGGTGGGCTCCAGGCCGCAGGCCGCGGCCTGCACCGCCTGGGCCCGGCCGATCTCGGCGCCGTCGGCGGTGACGAAGGAGTTCAGTGACATGTTCTGCGCCTTGTACGGCGCGACCTTCACGCCCCGCCGGGCGAGCCAGCGGCAGATCCCCGCCGTGACAACGCTCTTGCCCGCGTCGGAGGTGGTCCCGGCGACCAGCAGCGCCCCCTTCACCCGCACACCACCGGGCTTCCCTGCGACGGCGACGGCACACTCGGCGAATCGGCAATCATGATGACAGCATGACGCGCGGCACGCCGTACCGCGCGTCCGGGGCGCACCGGCCGTCACATCGGCCGCCGCACGACCGGATCGCCTACCGGCGCGATCCCCGGAGCGCGGCCAGTACGGCCAGGCCCGCCGCGGCGACGCCGACGGCCCGCGCCAGCCGTACGGAGCGGCGGATGTCCGCGGTCTCCGGCTTGCGCCCGTCCCCCATCTCGGGCCGGTGCTCCACCCGGTCGCCGTAGACGTTGACCCCGCCCAGCGTGACGTCCAGCGCCCCGGCGAAGGCCGCCTCGCAGCGGCCCGCGTTGGGGCTCGGGTGACGGTGGCCGTCCCCGCGCAGCACGGCCGCCGCGCGCCGCGCCGAACCCTCCACCACAGGGGCGCCGAGAACCGCGAGCAGGCCGGTGATCCGGGCCGGGACGACGTTGACCACGTCGTCGAGCCGGGCCGCGGCCCAGCCGAAACGTTCGTAGCGGGGGCTGTGGTGACCGACCATCGCGTCCAGCGTGTTGATCGCCCGATAGGCCAGCAGCCCGGGGACCCCGGCCACCGCCCCCCAGAACAGCGGGGCCACCACGGCGTCGGAGGTGTTCTCCGCGATCGACTCGACGGTGGCCCTGGCCAGCTCGGCCGGCTCCAGCAGGGAGGGGTCGCGTCCGCACAGGTGGGAGAGCCTGCCCCGGGCCCCGGCGAGGTCGTCGGCCTCCAGGAGCTCCGCCATGGCCACGCCCTCGCGCCCGAGCGTCGTACCGCCCAGCACCGACCAGGTCGCCACGGCGCTCAGCGCCCCCCGCAGCACGGGGCTCTTCACCCGGGTCACGGCCAGCCCGAGCAGCGCCACCGGGCCGACGCAGAGCCCG
This sequence comes from Streptosporangium sp. NPDC006007, assembly GCF_040614315.1. Taxonomy (NCBI): domain Bacteria; kingdom Bacillati; phylum Actinomycetota; class Actinomycetes; order Streptosporangiales; family Streptosporangiaceae; genus Streptosporangium; species Streptosporangium sp. NPDC006007. The sequence continues at coordinate 8,837 of NZ_JBEXUG010000037.1, forward strand.
ACGTGGAGGACCCCGGCCGGCCGGGCGTCGCCGTACAGGCGTCTCTCCAGCGCGGCTGCGGCCCGGCCGAACAGTGCCACCGGATGCCCGCGCCGAGGGTCGGCGAGCAGGGCGTCGACCACGATCCCGGCGAGCATCCCCACCGCCTCGGCCCGCCCCGGCGCGCAGCGGCCCCACACCCGCCCGAACCCGGTTCGCCGGTCGGCCCGCTTAGATGAGAGCCGGTCGGTCCGCTTAGATGAGATGGGCATGCAGTTCGTCCTGGTTGGTTTCGAGCCAGGCACAGGCCCGGCGGATGCGCGCTCCAGCGCCGTTCTCCCACATACGGGCCCAGCCTCCGCCGATGGTCACGGCCCTGGTCCGCATGGCGTGGTACGAACGGTCGAAGCGGAGCCGGGCGAGGTCCAGGAGACCGCGGCGGTCGCGTGCCGCCAGGCCGTAGGCGTCACAGAACACCCGCAGCCGGGGACCGACCTCCAGAGAGCTCTGGAGCGGCTCCAGATCGACCGGATCGGCGATCGGAGCCCAGTGTCGCAGTGCGGTCACCACGTCGAACAGCCGGGTCGTCGGCCGGGCCATGTCAAAGTCGATCAGCGCGGCGGGGAGCCCGTCACGGAAGATCACATTGTCGAGGTTGATGTCACAGTGACCGATCAGCTCCGGACCCGCGTCGTCGTTGGACCCGGCCTCCCATATGGCGCGCGGCGGCGGGACGAACCCCATCGCGGCATCGTGAAACCGCCGTACGAGCACCGCCAGGGCGGCCAGCGACCCGTCGGTGACCGCGTAGGCGGGCAGCGGCCTGGGCGCGGAGACACCGTCGACGTAACTCAGAATCTCCCGTCCCCGCCCGTCCACCCCCACCACCCGGGGCGCGCCGTCGAACCCGGCCGCCTCAAGATGCCGCAACAACGCGTGCACCGAGCGCGTGGAGGACCGGCAGGGCCTGCGGACGGTGTCCCCGACCCGCACCACCCCGCCGGTCACGTCACCGCCCGCCAACGGGATCTCCTCGTGCTGGACGGTGGCGACGAACATGGCATACGAGCCTAAACCGATCCGCGCGCCGAAAAGAACGGTTCAGGTTGACACCCCCAGAAGCCCCCGCCCCTCTCCACAGGACCGGCCGTCCCACGGAAAACCGACCCGTGGACACTCCACGGATCATGCACGATTAGGCGGGAGCGCCCTTACCCCAGCTGGATAGCGCATCGGATTTCTCATTCACCTGAGCCTGTATCGGTGTGTGGCAAACCATCGTCGCAGGTAGATCGACTAGCCCGCCTGTCGGTGTTCACCCAATCCGATGCTCTTTAATCCTCGCAGCTCAGGGACGCTGAGGACGGAGACTCATGGGCATTCGCCCTGTCTGCGGCCGGTCCCCGCCCCCTTCCGAGCCGTCTCCCGCTCCCCCGAGAAGTCCTCCCAGATCGCCGGAGAGAAGGCCGGCGCCGGGCCGGATGGGGCCGGAATAGGCTACGGGCATGATTCGAGCCGTTGTCCTCGATGTCGGCGAGTGCCTCGTGAACGAGACCCGCGAGTACGGCACCTGGGCGGACTGGCTCGGCGTCCCCCGGCACACCTTCAGCGCCGTCTTCGGCGCGGTGATCGCCCGTGGACTCGACTACCGTGACACCTTCCGGGTGTTCGAGCCCGGCTTCGACCTGGACAGGGAACGCGAGCGCCGGGCCGAGGCGGGCCAGGCGGAATGGTTCGGCGAGGACGACCTGTATCCCGACGTCCGCCCCGCCCTGGCCCGGCTGCGCGACGATGGGCTGTGGGTCGGCGTCGCCGGTAACCAGACCACCCGGGCGGGAGACATCCTCCGCGGCCTGGCTCTGCCCGCGGACATGATCGCCACCTCCGACGACTACGGAGTCGCCAAGCCCGATCCCGCCTTCTTCGCCCGCGTCGCCGACTCCGCCCCCTGCCAGACCGGCGAGATCCTCTACGTGGGGGATCGGCTGGACAACGACATCCGCCCGGCATCGGCGGCGGGGATGCGCACCGCGCTCATCCGGCGAGGCCCGTGGGGAGTGATCCAGCAGGCCGACCCAGACGCCACCCGCATCCCCTCACTGCGCGTCGACTCGCTGACCGAGCTGCCGGACAGGGTGAGGGCACTCAACGCTGAAGTGCGATGAGGGTCGTACGCCATCCGTAGAGACGATCGTCCAGCTGCCGGACACATTCATGATCGGCCCACTTTTCAAGCGACCCCGCACATCACGGATACGCTCCATCCCCGTCGCGTACCAGGTGACGGAGAGTTGGTCGAGAGCCTCATCGGCGCGGGCACACGCGGCTTCCGGGTTACCGTCGGCGGCCTCGACCGCCGCCAGGTCGCCGAGCACGACGGTGCGCTGCTTTCTGGCCTCGTCGGGCAGGCCCTCCAGGACCTGGAGGAGCGTCTGCCGAGCCTGGGGAAGGTGGCCCGCCTTGAGCTGAGTGTTGCCCTTGAAAGAGGCCAGCCTGGCTGGTGAGAACCAGTCGAACCACTCCGGCCGGGAAGCGTTGCCGTCGTCATCCCCACCACCGGACAGAGCGTCCTCTGCCTGCCCGATCAGGCGAAGCGCCTCACGGGGCTTGCCGCAACGTGTCTCACATTCGGCCTCGACCGCGTACATCCATGCTGTGAACGAGGCGGGAACGGCCTGCGCGCGGCGAGTGTAGGCGCGAGCGGCACGGAGCCGCTCGGCGGCACCCGCTCTGTCTCCTCCCCGCCCGGGCACGAACGCCGCGTGCCCCAGGATCGCCGCGCCGAGCAGTGGATCATCGGCCGCCCCTGCCGCCTGAAGCGCCTCGACGAACTTGGCATCGGCTTCCAACGGCTGGCGCAGATCGAAGAACTCGATGCGGCCTGCCAGCAGGAGCGACTCAGCGAGAGCCGCCGCAACGGTCCGTCTGGGCGCACCGCCCATCTCACCGAGAAGTCGAGTGCCGAAACAGGTGTGCTCCGCCACGGCAGAGCGGATCAGGGCAGGCTGAACAGACCAGTACAGACGTCTGTACGCCCTCGTGATCGTCGCGTAGTCCGCCCCAATCGAGGCGGGCTGTGTGGCAGAGACGGGGGAGGGCAGGGGCAACGACAGTCCGACACCATGGGGTGTGGCCCGGCGGCGAGACGGTGTGCCTTGATGCCCGGCCGTACTCCAGGGTGGCGTGAACCCAAGCTGGTCAATCGACATGCCGAGCGCATGTTCAAGCAGGCGCTGGTGATCAGCGTGTGGCCAAGGCGGCTCAGCCGATTCCCAGCGTCACAGGACCTGATCTGGTCGGGGGCCGTCACTGAGGTCTCCTCAGGATCCACTGGAATCCTCCAAGTACCTGCCGGGAAGCTGAAGAATAGTTGGAAGGTACGCCGGCGCGCTCGCGCAATGACCGCCGACACGTCAGGAGCCTGGTCGGGCTGGCGGAGCATAACCATCCAGGCGAAAGCCGCCAATGCGAGCGCAGATAAGACGCCACCACAAGAGCTTTCGACTGCAAATATAGCAGCGGCACCTAATACCTTTCCCTGCTCTCAGGTCGACTGGGGAACGTGCAACCAGGATTTGCTCGCTCAGGTCAAGCGAGCGAGACCAGGCGGGACAATGAGGGTTGGACATACGACTAAGCCTTACAACTGGTGTGCCACACAAGGATACGGCTTCCCTGTATATAAGAAAGTTATCGAGGCAAGGACAGGAAGGGAGATCAGTCAGCAGTGGCGGAGGCAGATCAACTTCAACCTTGCCCCTCACGCCTATACCTACGCCGAAGAAAAGAAGGGGTCGAGCAACGCTGAAACCGACAAGCCGTCGGGAAAGAACAGTCGCGACATCACCTTCGCCTGACGCATTACCGATATTCGGGATCGAGGCGATCTGACTTATTTCAATCCCATGACACTCAGAGCCGGCCTCACCGTGAGCGGCGATTGCCAGGTCAAGGCCGGCCCGCAAGACAATCCCGCTGGCCATGATCGGTTAGAATAAACGCGGCCCGCCTGCCTTCAGGCGGGCCGCGTCCTTTTCGTTAGGGGAGACATGAACTTCGCTCAGGAAAAGTACATAGAGCTTCTACGCGCCGGGCTATCGAGGAACCTCTGCCTGACCTGGTGCCAAGAGCGCGACTTGGACGAGGTGGCGCGCAGGTTCGGCGCAAACCCGGAAACGGGACTGTGGGCCACAGAAGACGAGATTGAAGAACTCGAAGAAGACGAAACCGTCGAACTGGTCCAGTTAGCCAAGATCGGCGACTGGACGGTCGCGTACGAACCCGGCGGATATCAGGGTTCGAGAAGCGTCGTCTTGGAATCGCTCTCCCCAGGAGGGCAAGCCCTGAACATTTATTGGAACGTTGAACTGGACAGCTCCGTCAGCTACGCGACAGATGACGTGATCGAGACCAGCTTCGAACTCAACGAGCTTAATCGTCGGTCGGGTACTCGTCCAGACGCGCTGGACGATGTTCTGGTCGAAGTGGATCTACGCCAAGGGTTAACCGTTCAGGAGCTTAAGGCGCGCACCCTGGAGTTGGCCAAAAGAATCAGCGGCCAACCTCTCACCCCCGAGTGGCTGAGATCTCCCCGATACGTTTTCAAGATCACTACCCCTCTCCCGGAACCTCTCATTCCATCCGCTTACCTGCATCCCCGAGCGCCCTTCTTGGATGAGCCGCAGTTCGCACAAATTCTCGCCGACCCGTCTCCAGCGATGGCCTCCACCGTCCTCAAACAGGTCATCTCCACCGTCCTCGCAATAGCCGAACTCGAAGGCCCAACTCCCAGCAAGGTGCTGCAATTTATCGATCACGGCGAGCAGTTCAAGGGAGAACGGCACCGCTTAGGTGAGGAACTGAGTCGAGAGACCAACGCTATTCGGAAGAAGCTACTCAAAGGCACATCCGATGTAAATGAGAGAAACCGGCTGGATCTGACAAGCCAGGCGCTGGTCGTTCTCCTGAGAGCTCTAGACCCCTCGCCTGTTGAGGCGGCAAACGCCGCATCCCGAGCCGCCCTCCAGCTCAGCGTGCCGACCAGGGAGGACTTCATGCGTTTGATCGTGCTGAGCCGCGTAAGTGATGCCATGTCAACATCCTGAAATAAATCTTGGCCATGGTCCTCGACCAAGCTTGACGAGGTCGCATGGATCGCGGTGGCAGGCCGGGCGACGAACGGCGGGCCTGCCGGCGCTTTCCCGCGGCGGACAGTAGCCTCCCATCTGCCCACGAGCCGTCAGTGAGCCTCGATCTCCGGGCAGGGCCGTGGTGAACAATGTGGGCGGCGTTCTCTCACTTGTTCCACGCCGTCTCAAGGGTGGCCGCCTGGACGATACAGTTGCACTTCCTCGGCCGCTACTCCGCCACTGCCCGTTCGACGCGAAGACACCGCGTCCTCGATCGGACAGAGCCTCGTCGGGTTAGATCCGGTCGCGGGGAGCGAGCCGGGCCTGCGCGTCGCGCGCCCGGCGCTCGGCGGTCGCCGCGGTGTAACGCTGGACCATCGCCAGGGACGTCCAGCCGCCCACGCGCATGAGGTCGATGGGGTCCCCTCCGGCATCCAGGAAGGACGCGGCCATGGTCGTGCGGAAGCGGTGGGTGCAGACCCCCGGAATATCGGCCGCCTTCGCCCGGCGTTTGAGCATCTGGAGAACGCCCGTCGTGGTCAGGCGGCGGTCCCCTCCAGCTGCCGTGATCCCGCGCTCGGGCAGCCATAGCCATGGACTGGCCGCGTGCTTGTGCCGGGCACGGGCGCGGATATATCGGTCAATGGCCATCGCGGTCTTGCGCCCGATCGGCGCCATGTGCGTCCGGCCGCCCTTGAGCCGGATCCGCAGGACGTGCTGGAACAGAAAGACGTCGGTGAGCTCGTCGTCCTCGGGGTGGTAGCGCAGCCCGGCCAGGCCGGAGCCGCGCATGCCGTTGTCGAGCAGGACCCGCATGACCGCGGTGTCGCGGCGGTCGGCGAAGGAGGTTCCCGCGCATGTCTTGAGCATGAGCTTCATCTCGTCCCCGGTGAGGGGCTCGACCGGACGGGTGACGACCTTGGGGGGCGCGATGTGGGCCATAGGTGACGGACCGTTCAGCTCCTCCTCGGTGACCAGCCAGTTGAACAGGACCCGGAGGTTGCGGAAGTGCTTGTGCGTGTCTCCGGCGCTGCGCGCCCTGGTGTCGCCACAGGGGCAGGGCCGGATGCGCTTGTCGTCCAACCAGCAGCCGTTCAGGCGGGCGGAGAAGAAGGCGCGGAGCTGCTTCGGCTTGATCTTGTCGAGTCGTTCCGGCATGTCGTGGGCCGCGAGATAATTGATCAACAGGCGCGCGGAATGGAGGTAGCTGGTGATCGTCCCGGGAGACTTCTTCTCGCTGTCGAGCGCCAGTCTCCAGGAGGGGATCAGGTCACGAAGGCGCGGGGATCTGCCCATGGGGTCATGCTCCAAATCCGATGCTGTTTCATCGGTGTGCGGCTATGCTACCTTAAGCCAGGATCCATGATCCTGCTGGTCACCCCCTTAAAACCAGCGCCCTTAGCTCAGCTGGATAGAGCATCGGACTTCTAATCCGACGGTCGCAGGTTCGAATCCTGCAGGGCGCGCAACCAGGACCAGGTCATCTCTACTCCGACCTGGCCTTTGCCACGTGTACGGCCCGCACGGCTCATGCAGCCGCAGTGGTCGTGGACCGTACACGAAATACCCTTGGCCCTGTTTTCCCAGGTGGAAGCGGCTTTCCAGAGACAGGCGGGACGATTGCGGGGCTGAGACGACGAAGGACCCAGGGGAGTCCCGAAGGTCCTTCGGGTGTGTGATGGGGGTGTCATGCGGCGGGCGTGTCCTGATGTCGCCGGGTGGTCCGGGAACGCCGGGGCGTGGTCCGGTGGGGTGCCACACGGGGCAAGGACCGGAAATCCGTGCGTATTGAGCGTCCGGAGCCGGTGCCATGACGCGCCGTACGGCTCCGCCGCTGTTGTAGCGCTTTCTATGGTGTGTTCTCCGGCGCGTCGGGCAGACCGATGCAGCGCGGATCGGTGGACGGGGGCTCGTCGGCGTCCATCGCGCCGCAGCGGATCATTGATACCGACGACCCGCCCTCGACCTTCATGATGGAGAGCGCCTTGTTCATCGGGTCGTGTCGCTCCCTCCCGCCAAAGTCGATCACACCGCCCGACCCGCCCCAGGCCGACTCGCCCGAGGTTTTGGAGAGCCGGTACAGGACGTCACCTCGGCTCGGCAACTGGTCTCCCGGTCGATACGCCTTGTCGGCGGCCCGGTAGATCACGTCGAGCGCGTCATAGGTGAGGATGAGGCTGTCGTCTACGACGTTCGCATGCCTCCCTGCCAGCAGGCCACTGATGAACCCGGTCGGGTGCGCGATCCCTCGCCACATCTCACGACTGGCCAGTGCCACATAGTGGACCTCTACCTGCTTCATGGCCGCGATCTCAACGCTGTGGTCGGCGACGACCTTGATGACATCGTCGCCCGCGAGGACCTTGAGCACACCCGCGCCACACTCGCTGCTCCCTTCGAGTGCCCTGAGGAAATCGATGAACTCGGGTGCCCGCCCCGCGTACATGAAGATGTGGGCGTCCCGCTCGCACGCCTTGGCGACGGCGGTGGACATGCCGTCCCGGGAGGCGCCGTACGGCACCGGAGAGCCGACTGTGATGTGTTCCGTCCGGAGTGCCGTGGCGAAATCCTCCGCGAGGTTACTGGTGTAGATGTCCTCGCGTGTGCCGTCCTGCACGATCACCGCTGACGCGGTTTTCTCCTGGGCAAGCAGGGTCCTGTGCGCGAAGCGCGCGGCGAGCGTCGCTTCGCGAAAGTTCGTCGGGCTGATATGGAAGTAGTAGGGGGAGGGGTTGCGGCCGATTATCCCGAGGCGGTCGGCGGTGGCCGTAGTCGCCAGGGCGGGGATCTTCGCGGTGTCGAACTGACGGACAGCCTGCTCCACACCTTCGACGCTGCGCGCCAATCCCACGACACCTACCACGTGCGGGTCCCTCTCGGCCAGCTCAGAGACCAGTTCGGCGGCCCGCCTCCCCTGCCGGTAGTTGTCTCCCGCGTTGGCGATCAGGATCCGGAGGCGGGGAGTGCTTGAGATGTCCCGCTGGTATTCCCCCGCGGCTATCAGCTCGGAAACCGCGCTGGCGAACCTGCTGTCATCGTCTGAGAGCTTCTTGATCGAGTACTCGCCGAACAGGACTAGGCTCACGTACCGCCCAGTTTTGACGGCGTAGGCGTTGTTCTTGTCGACCTTCTTCACGAGGGCGTCGATCTGGCGGGCGAACAGGCCGTCGGGTGCGGCCTCCGAGGCGTTGACGACGCCGACGCACTCGTCTCCGATTCGCTCGACATACGCGAGCCCGCCGCAGTGCGCCGCCCTGTCGCTGAGGTTGTTCACCGCGAACCCGACGACCAGACCCGGCACCCCCAGGAGTACGACGCCCCAGTAGCCGAACGCACGAGCCTGATGCCGCCAGGGCTTCAGCCTGTATGGCGGATCGGGCAGCGTGCCGTGCCCGCCGGCGCGGGCCACGAGCCGGAGGGGCGCTCGGCGCCGAAGCTGCTCGCGACGCCATTTCCTGACGTTCCCCATGAGCCCGCCCAGCTCTGCCGGGCCGGCGGACGTCCAGGGCCCCGCCAGCTCATCGGGCACCGCGGCGAGCACCACCATGGGAACCGGCAGCCCGGTCTCCTCGCACGTGTCCTCCAGCAGCCGCAGAAACCGCGCGTTGACCCCCGTGACGTCGTTGACCTCGATACGCAGGAGACAGTAAAGCCCGCGTCCCCAGCTCGGCCATGGGATGGGCCATTTCTGATACGCCTGCCGGAGGTCCTCGCACAAGGCGTGCACCAGCAGCTTCTCGATGTCGTCGTCGGTCGCGTTGGCCAGGCGCAGGGCGTACCAGGCGAGTCGTTCCCACCGCTTCCGCCTCACGAACGGCTGCCGCCTGAACCAGCCGTAGAAAAACGAACCACGAATGGACCCGAGACCTTGGGCGATGATACCGGCCAGCGCCACGAGAAGGCCGAGTAGCCACGGAAGCACACCGACGAGGTCGGACGGCCCCGCGGCCAGCCATGACACGAGGGTCCCCAACGGCACCCAGGTGAGTGCGGCACGTCCGATGAAGAAGTCGGCGGCCAGCCTCCATCTTCCGCCTTCGCCCGAGGTCTTTCGCCTCCAGTCGTTCAGTCGTTCCTTGAACGTCTGAAAGCCCTCATGTGACTGCGGGTCCGGCGGCCAGTTCTTGACGTCCGGAGCCGGCGTGGCCTTCTGCACTCGGGCCCAGAGCACGAACTGCGCGAGGGGGAAACGCGGCGCCGGGAGAAACGATCCGCCCACCGGCTTGCCCAGTTGCCCCTGCGGTCCGGCCAGTGCGGCCACCAGCGCGGGAACCGAGCCGTGTTCGGACTCGCGCACCAACGCGGTGGGCAGGTAGTCCGTGAACGGGGCGGCCAGTTCCTCGACGCCTTCGATCGCGTCGCGACCGGTGACAAGAATGCGTGGGAGTTGCTTATCCCGGCACCAAAACCACGATCGGCGGATGAACGCCGCCATGTCACCTCGAAGGTCGGCCACGCGAATTGTCCCCTTCAAACCATGACTCGAACGAGGCAGCATCATGTCTCAAAGGTCGAACCCGGGTCTAGGGGGCTGATAATACGGGGTGGCCGCCCATACCATTACGGCCTTCAATAAACCCGGCGTGATTCAGGCAGGCTCACACCGCGCCATCGCGGCCATTCGCATTCGGACCGTCGCCGGCGGATCCGCCGGAGGTCGGACGGTCATCTCAACCCCTTCCAGCACCACGGCGCGCAAGGCGTTTCAGCGTCCGATCGGTCCGGCGGCTGGGCGGGAGACCGAGGTGGGCCGTCTCGGATGCCGCCGGACAGGGGTGGACCGTGGTCAGCAGCCCCGGGCGGCGAAGGCCAGGAACTGGGTGACCTCTTCGGAGCCGAAGTTGTCATCGGAGCCGATCACCAGCGTGCACTCGCCTGTGGCGAGGCGCGGCCCCCACGCGAGGCTCTCAAGGTTCTGCACCGGTGGCCGGATCGAGCTGAGGTCGGAGACGAGACGCTTGGAGATCGGACGGTATGATCCGCCGGTCGTCAGGCTGTCCCTGGTCAGCACATTCGTGGCGCCGCGCAGATCGATCTCGTACAGCTTGACCCGGTAGTCGACGCCCTCGATCCAGGAGCGCTCAAGTGCGAGGTATCGGTGGTCGTCGATCGCCAGGATCTCCGAGACGCCGCTGTCGGAGTGGCCGGTCGGCGGGATCGGTGCCGCCGGCAGCGGATCGATCGGATAGGCGTACTGCCCGCGCAGCCGTCCGTCGCGACCCCACACGGTGATGCGGGCCGGTGCGCCGTGCTCGACGGTCGGGAGCTCCCCGTCCTCATATCGTGGGCCTTCCACGATGGCCGCGATCGTGTGCGGCGTGAAGGTCAGCCCTTCGAACCCGAAGTTACGCCGCGGGCCGCTGGTGGTGTCGGTCAGCTTCAGGTTGCCGGGAAGCGGCAGCTCGCCGAGGTGCCGCCCTTCGGTGTCGGCCCAGCGGACGAACAGGTCGGACACCGGAATGGTGGGGTGCGTCTCGTCCGGCCGGTCGCCCTCGTGCCCCCACAGAAGCCGACGGCTCCACCGGTCGAAGCGGATCGTCTCGGGGTCGGCGGAATCAGGCCGGCCGTAGGCGGGGTAGGGGCTTCCGTCGGGGCGCAGGAGGGTGGTGACCCCGGTGAGGTTGACCCCGGTGAACTTTCCGGTCACCGGGTTGATGTTCAACCGGCCGGTGTAGAAGCGGGCCGGGTTGTAGCGCCATCGGTCGTCGGAGATGAAGTACCAGGTGCCGGTGAGCGGGTCACGGTCGAGACCGGACAGGCCGCCGACGGTGGTTCCGCCGAACTCCATCTTGTGGGGTAGCCGCTGCTCACCGAGGAAGCGGGTGATCCGAAGATCCTGCGGCGGCGGCGCTGCCGCCGTGGAAGGCCACGCGTCGACGGCCCCGAAACCGATTACCGCCGCGAACGCGACGGCGACCCTCATCATTCTTCGCGAAGTGGTCATACGTCTCTCCATATCTCGGAAGAATCCACAAAGGACTGGCGGAGATATGAGATCGCAGATCGAGGAAAATGTCTACGGAGATCGGCCCCAAGGTGCCGTTGTCCATTCACAACAAGGTGACACTAATCGGCCACCACACGCCTTCAACCTCAAAACAGATGAAGTTAATAGCGCACACCAAAGGGGTTAAAGAAGACATTTAATATCGCATCATCACACCGAAAACCGTACGCTCAACGCACGCACAGAGAGTGTCCGGCAGCATTCAGGGAAACCTGCTGTGACATCGCCCCCACATGGGCCCCACCGAATGACATGACCCTTACATCAACCACGTAACCGAGCCCCGAAGCGCACGAACGAGAACAAATTAGACGGCAGCGGACATCCCATTATGAGGAAAGCCGTCGACGGCGCCTAAAATGACCCTGGCGCACGTTTCATGAAAAATCTCACGAGCGCCGAAAACGACACCATTAGCCGCTCCAAAGGTAGCCACGAATCGGGACGTGAAAGCAGCAACCGGCATACTCGGCATATATGGCTCGCCGCGTTCCCGAATGTCCCGGACCGCACCGTCGGCGCCCGCTACGTACCTGCGGCGAACCACCCTCGCCGGCCGACGTGGCCCCACACTCTCCGGAATAGTCCTACGCCCCTGCCACCACCCCGGCTACAATCCCCACACCCGCGGGGATGACCACCATCCGGAGTGTCGGCCCCGCCCCCACAAGGTCAACACGGAGTTCACGATGAGGCATCCACCGGCTAGGCTTCCGGCGAACGCCCTGCCCTCGCACCGTTGAAGCCGCAGGTGAACAAGGTCGGCCCCGCGCCTGCGGGGGTGATCCGACCGCGCCGGCATGGCTGGTGCGGTATCCGTAGCCGGTCCCGTGCCCGCGGGGATGATCTGTAGCGGGCCATCGGCTCGCCGGCCCCGCCTCCGCGGGGATGAACCTGATCGCCACTGTCGCCTCGGCCACCGCCTGAGGTCGGCCCCGCCTCCGCGGGGATGTTCCGCGACGAACGGCGAACACGGCGAGCGGAGGCGTCACCGGTACCGGCCCCTGTCCACGGGGAGGTTCCGGGGCGGTGACGCACCGCCGGGCGGGGATGGTCCTGCCGCGGCACTCGCGTCCGGACCCGCTCGCCCTCTCGGCGGTCGGTCCGGCCGCCGGTTGCCCCGCCGGTGTCCTGGCCCGCATCGCCGCCACGACCGCCCGGGTGTCAGAGCTGTCGACCCGCCTGGAGATGCCTCCGGATCGGGGCGTAGTGGGCCGCGACGGCCTCCGAGAATCGGGTGATGTCACGCGAGGCCGCGGCGTCGACGATGGCGTGATGCGCCTCGACGGTCTCCCGCACCGACTCGGGGGTGGCGTGCATCGTGGGCGCCACGATGGCGTGGACGTCCCAGAACGCGGCGGTGAGCTGAGTGATCAGCTCGTTGCCGAGCGGCTCCATGAGCAGCAGGTGGAACTCGCGGTCCTGCTGGATGAACGCCTCACCCCTGGCCGCGCGCTCGCCCATCTGATTGGCGAGCTCGGCCAGGTCGGAGCGGAGGGTGTCGTCGAACGCGGCGACTATGGAGACCGCGAGCCCCTGCTCTATGGTCTGGCGGACCTCGACCAGCTCGGAGAGGACCCTGAAGTCGTCGGCGCGGCTGAGCAGGCCCCGGAAGGCGAGGCTTTCGACGAGCGCGGCGAGAGAGAGCCGCCCGACATACGTGCCGTGACCGTGACGCACCTCGACGATGTCGAGCGCCGTGAGAGTCTTGATCGCCTCGCGGACGCTGGAACGGCTGGCACCGATGGCGGCGCACAGCTCCGCCTCTGTCGGCAGGGCGTCACCCGGCCCCAGACGATTCTGCAGAATGTACTGCTTGATGCGCTCGGCGACCTCGTGCTGGCGCGGCATCGCACCTCGTGACCCTCGCGAGATGGAATCGATCTCGACCAACATCTTGCCCTCTCGTCCTATGTCCGTCTACATTCCAACCTTACCGGCATCGGACATCAGACGTCATACAAGGCTCGAACCGTGTGAAGCCCGAACCTCTTAACAGGCTCCAGACCCACGATCAGTGAGGAGTGGACGACGTGAACCAACCCACCGGCACGTCCCTGGACCGCCGCGGATTCCTACAGGTCGTGGGGACCTTCGGTGTCGCCGCCGCTTTCACGGGCTCACTGGCCGCCTGCTCGGGGCCGGCATCGACCGGCAACGAGACACAGACGGCCGCCGCGGACACGATCGAGGCGGGCATATCCTACGCCCTGTCGACCGGCTTCGACCCCATGACGTCCTCCGGCGCGACCCCGGTCGCCGCCAACCTGCACGTCTTCGAGGCGCTGTTCGACCTCGACCCGGCCACCAGAAAGCCGTACGCCGCGCTGGCGGCGGGCGAGCCGGAGAAGGCCGGCGACACCACCTACAAGATCGCACTGCGTCAGGGGGCGACCTTCCACGACGGCTCTCCGGTGACGGCCGCCGACGTGGCCTTCAGTTTCCAGCGCGTGATGGACCCGGCGAACGCCTCGCTCATGGTGCAGTTCATCCCGTTCATCGAGAGCGTCACCGCGGCCGCCGACGGCACGGTGGAGATCAAGCTCAAGTACGCCTTCCCCCTCCTCAAGGAGCGGCTCGCGGTCGTCAAGATCGTGCCCAAGGCGGTCGTCGGGAAGGACAAGACCGGCTTCGACGCTCACCCGGTCGGATCGGGTCCGTACCGGCTGGTCGAGGCGACCAAGGAAGACAAGATCGTCTTTGCCAGGTGGGACACCTACAACGGCCCTCGTCCCGCCAAGGTCAAGAGCATGGTCTGGCGGCTGCTGTCCGACCCCTCCGCCCGCGTCACCGCGCTGGAGTCCGGCCGGGTCGCGGCCATCGAGGACGTTCCCTACATCGACGCCGCCCGGGTGGCCCAGCGGAACAGGCTGGAGGCCGTGCAGTCCTTCGGCCTGCTCTTCCTGATGTTCAACTGCGCCAAGCGGCCCTTCGGCGACAGGCGGGTGCGCCAGGCGCTGCACCTCGCCATCGACACCGACAAGGTGATCAAGACGGCGATGCTCGGTAACGCCGTCGCGGCCACCGGCTATGTGCAGCAGACCCACCCGGCCTACGTCAAGGCGTCGACCGTCTACGGATACGACCCCGGCAAGGCGAAGGCGCTGCTGGAGGCTGCGGGGGTCTCCGGTCTGAACGTCACCATGGTGACCACGGACACCGGCTGGGTGAAGGACGCCGTCCCGGTCATCAAGGAGGGCTGGGACGCCGTCGGTGTGACCACCACCCTCGACATCGGCCAGTCCGGCGGGCAGTACACCAACAAGGTCGACCCCGGCGAGTTTCAGGTCCTGGTCGCGCCCGGCGACCCCTCGGTCTTCGGCAACGACATGGACCTGCTGCTGCGCTGGTTCTACGACGGCCTGTGGCCGCAGAAGCGGTTCCGCTGGGACGGCACCAAGGAGGCCGGGAAGGTGCTTGAGCTGCTCGACAAGGCGGCCAGAAGTGACGACGCGGCCGAACAGCGGAGGTTGTGGGCCGAGGCGGTCGACATCATCGCCGAGGAGGCGCCGCTCTATCCGATCCTGCACCGCAAGCTGCCCACGGCCTGGAACGAGAAGAAGATCACCGGCTTCCGGCCCATCCCCACCACGGGCCTGTCGTTCCTCGACGTCGATCTCGCCTGACCCGCGGACGGCGGCCCGGCCCACCGGCGACGAGAAGGAGACCATGTCCGCGTTTCTGCGACTGGCCGCCAGGCGGCTGGTGACCCTGCCGCTCATGCTGGTCGGGGTCACCATGCTGGTCTTCGTCGTCCTGCGGTTCTCGCCCAACGACCCGGCGTACAACGCCCTCGGGGACAGCGCGAGCCCGGAGGCGAGGGCGGCCTACGCGGCGGCCCACGGGCTGGACGACCCGCTGCCGCTGCGCTACGCGCGTTTCCTCGGGCAGCTGGTCCAGGGCGACCTGGGCTACACGGCCCCGCCCGCCGCGCCGGTGGTCGACCGCATCACCACCGCCTTCCCGCTGACCATGCAGCTCACCCTGCTGAGTCTCGTCCTCGCCGTGACCCTGGCCCTGATCCTCGGCGTCGTGGGGGCCCTGTACCGCGATCGCTGGCCGGACCAGCTCACCCGCGTGGTGTCCGTCGCGGGGGTGGCGATCCCTTCGTTCTGGCTGGGCATCCTGCTCATCCAGCAGTTCGCGCTCGGCGTGGAGCTCTTTCCGACCGGCGGCTACGTCAACCCCGCCGACTCCCCCACCGGGTGGCTCCGGTCGCTCACGCTCCCGGCGATCGCGGTCGCCGTGCCGGTGGCGGCCTCCCTGACACGGCTGGTGCGGACCTCGATGGTGGAGGAGCTGGACCGCGACTACGTCCGCACCGCCACGGGCAACGGCCTGCCCCGGTGGATCGTGATCCGCGGCGCGCTGCGCAACGCGCTCATCACCCCGCTGACCGTGCTCGGCCTGCGGGTGGGGTATCTGCTGAGCGGCGCCGTGGTCATCGAGACGATCTTCGATCTGCCCGGCATGGGCAAACTCATCCTCGACGGCGTCACCAACGGCGACGTCGCCCTGGTCCAGGGGTCGGTATTGACGATCGCGCTGTCGTTCCTCGTGGTGAACCTCGTCGTCGACCTGCTCTATCTCGTCGTCAACCCGCGGATCCGGGTGATGTGACCATGTTGCGGCCACGGCTCGTCTCCCGCCTGTCGCACCCGGGCCTCCGGCTGTCCGGGCTGTCCGGGCTGTCCCCGGTCGCGCGCGTCTCCCTCGCCGTCCTCACCGCGATCGGGCTGCTCGCCGTACTGGCTCCGCTGGTCGGAGGCGACCCGCTGGCGACCGGCGTCCCCGCCACCCCTCCGGACGCCGCGCACTGGTTCGGCACCGACCGCGCCGGCCGCGACGTGTTCGCCAGAGTGGTGTACGGCGCGCGGTCCTCACTGCTCATCGGTCTCGGGGCCACCGGCGTCGCGGTGCTGGCCGGAGCGGTGCTCGGCGGCCTCGCGGCCACCTCGCGCAGGGCCGTCGGCGAGGCCGTCATGCGCGTCCTCGACGTGGTCATGTCCTTCCCCGGCATCGCGCTCGCCGCCGTGCTGGTGGCCGTCTTCGGCCGCAACCTGCCGATGCTGGTCGGCACCATCGCCTTCCTGTATCTGCCGCAGCTCACCCGCGTCGTGCGGGCCAACGTGCTGGCGCAGTACGGCGAGGACTACGTCGCCGCCGAGAAAGTGATCGGCGCGTCCCGCCGCCACATCCTGGTCAGGCACGTCGCGATCAACTGCGCCGCGCCGATCCTGGTCTTCGCCACCGTGCTGGTGGCCGACGCCGTCGTCTTCGAGGCCAGCCTGTCGTTCATCGGCGCGGGCATCCAGGACCCGGCGCCCAGCTGGGGCAACGTCCTGGCGTACGGCCGGCAGATCGTCCTGGCCGGCGGCTGGTGGGCCACGTTCTTCCCCGGCCTGGCGATCCTGGTCACGGTGCTGGCGCTCAATCTGCTGGCCGAGGGGCTGACGGACGCCTGGTCCGCCCCGCGCACGGCCGGCCTCCGGACTCCGGAGGCCACAGGGGCCCTACCGGCCTCGGCCGAAGCGGTGAACGGCGGCGCGGTGAAGGACGGCGCGGCGAACGGCCCGGCGCGCGACACGGATGACGGGGTCGACGCCGCGCTCGCCAGGCTCGCCGTCGTCGCGGCCGAACGCCCGCCCAGGGTCGCACCGCTGTCGCCCTCGGCACGCCCGCTGCTGGTGGTGGAGGACCTCACGATCGGCTTCCCCCAGCGCTACGGCGACGTCCCCGTCGTGCAGTCGCTCTCCTTCGACGTACGGGCGGGCGAGACCCTGGGCCTGGTCGGGGAGTCGGGGTGCGGCAAGAGCCTGACCAGCCTGGCCGTCATGGGGCTGCTGCCCCGTGGCGCGCGGGTCGGCGGCCGGATCGTCTACGACGGGCGGGACATTCTTCCCCTGTCGCCCCGGCGGCG
This sequence comes from Streptosporangium sp. NPDC006007, assembly GCF_040614315.1. Classification (NCBI taxonomy): domain Bacteria; kingdom Bacillati; phylum Actinomycetota; class Actinomycetes; order Streptosporangiales; family Streptosporangiaceae; genus Streptosporangium; species Streptosporangium sp. NPDC006007. The sequence goes on from NZ_JBEXUG010000037.1 coordinate 25,872, forward strand.
GCGGGCGATCTCCGGCCCGGAGATCGCCATGGTCTACCAGGACGCCATGTCGTCGCTGAACCCCTCGGTCCTCGTCGGCGGCCAGCTGCGGCAGCTGACCAGGCGGGGTGGCACCCGTACCCCGCGGGAGCTGCTGGAGCTGGTGGGCCTGGATCCCCGGCGGACCTCGCGCAGCTACCCGCACGAGCTGTCCGGCGGCCAGCGCCAGCGGGTGCTGATCGCGATGGCGCTCTCACGCGACCCGCGGCTGCTGGTCGCCGACGAACCCACGACGGCGCTCGACGTGACCGTGCAGGCCCAGGTGGTCGAGGTGCTCGGCCGGCTCCGCGACGAGCTCGGCTTCGCCATGATTCTCGTCTCGCACGACCTCGGCCTGGTCGGCGAGCTCGTTCACCGCGTCGCGGTGATGTACGCGGGCCGGCTCGTGGAGGTCGGCACGACCCCCCGGCTGCTGTCCGGCGCGCGTCACCACTACGCGCGCGGCCTGCTGGGCTCGGTGCTCTCCCTGGAGGCCGGCTCGGAACGGCTGCACCAGATACCCGGCGTGGTACCCGCCCCACGGGACTTCGGGCCAGGCTGCCGTTTCGCCGATCGGTGCGCGGCCGCCACCGAGGTGTGCCGTACGTCACGGCCTGAGCTCTCCGGCGACGCGCACCGGCACGCCCATGCCTGTTTTCACCCAGGTGTCATTCACGAAGGGTGACATATATGAACGAACCGGTTATAAGCCTCGAAAAAGTTCACGTTGTACACACCGTACGCGGCGCCGGAGTGATGCGCCGGGACAGGGTCTACGCCCTCACCGACGTCACGGCGTCCGTCGGCCGGGGTGAGATCCTCGGCGTCGTCGGCGAGTCGGGCTGCGGCAAGTCCACGCTGGCCAAGGTGATGGTCGGCCTCCAGCCACCCACCTCGGGAACGGCGCGCTTCTACGGCGACGACCTGTGGTCCATGAGGCCGAGGACACGGCGGGAGAGCTTCGGCACCTCCGTCGGCGTGGTGTTCCAGGACGCCTCCACCGCGCTCAACCCGCGCCTTCCGGTCCGGCGGATCCTGCGTGACCCACTCGACGTCCACCTGCGCGGGACCGTACGGCAGCGCGAGGCCCGGGTACGCGACCTGCTGGACCTGGTCGGGCTACCGGGCCACATCGCCGACTCGCTGCCCGGCCGGCTCTCCGGCGGCCAGCGCCAGCGGGTCGCCGTGGCCAGGGCCCTGGCGCTCGAACCCGACGTCGTCGTCGCCGACGAGCCCACCAGCGCCCTGGACGTCTCGGTCCGCGCGCAGGTGCTCAACCTGCTGGTCGACCTGCGCGCGAACCTGGGCCTGGGCCTCGTCTTCATCTCCCACGACATCCAGACCGTCCGCTACCTGGCCGACCGGATCGCGGTCATGTACCTCGGCCGCGTGATCGAGGAGGGCTCGGCCGCCGACGTGACGTCGCGGGCCCGCCACCCCTACACGCACGCGCTCTTCTCGGCCACCCCGAGCCTGCTCGACGACGCCGGGCGGATCGTGCTGACCGGCCCGGTCCCGTCGGCGACGCGTCCGCCGTCGGGCTGCCCGTTCCGCACCCGCTGCTGGAAGGCCACCGACGAGTGCGCGGGACGGTTCCCGGCGAGCACGTCGGCAGGCCGGGACAGCCGGCACTCCTGGCACTGTGTTCATCCCGAATCCCCGGTAAGGAGCATTCCGTGAGTTCCCGTGAGCCCCGCTTCAGCGGCGTCGTCCCTCCGCTCGTCACCCCCCTGACACCGGATGGAGAGGTCGACGTGCCGTCGCTGGAACGGCTGGTGGAGTTCCTGATCGAGGCGGGTGTCAGCGGCCTGTTCGCGCTCGGCAGCTCCGGGGAGGCCGCCTTCCTCACCGACACCCGCCGCGACAAGTCGCTGGAGACCGTGGTGCGGGCCGCCGCGGGCCGGGTCCCCGTACTGGCCGGATGCATCGAGACGACGACCGCCCGGGTGATCGAGCGCGCCGAGATCGCCGCCAAGCTCGGCGCGGACGCGACCGTGGTGACCGCGCCGTTCTACGCCCGCGTCCACCCCGTGGAGGTCGACCGTCACTTCCGGGCCGTCAAGGCCGCGGTCGGCCTGCCGATGCTCGCCTACGACGTGCCGGTGTCGGTGCACACCAAGCTCGCCGCCGACCGGATACTGTCGCTGGCCGCCGACGGCGTCGTCGACGGGCTCAAGGACTCCAGCGGCGACGACGCCGGCTTCCGCCAGGTGGTGCTCGGCGCGGCGGGACTGCCGGGATTCTCCGCGCTGACCGGGCACGAGGTCGTGGTCGACGCGATGATGCTCGCCGGCGCCGACGGCGCGGTGCCCGGACTCGGCAACGTCGACCCGCACGGCTACGTGCGCCTGCTCCGGGCCTGCGCCGAGGGGCGCTGGACCGACGCCAGAGCCGAGCAGGACCGCCTGACCCGGCTGTTTCGCATCGTGGAGGCGGCCTCCCCGGCCACCGCGGGCGGCAGCACGAGAGGCGTCGGCGCGTTCAAGACGGCGCTCGCCCTGCGCGGCGTCATCGCCGGCGCGACCGTCTCCCCGCCCATGCGTGAGCTGACCGCCGCCGAGACCGGTGAGGTGGCCGCCCGTCTGGAGGAGGCCGGGCTACGATGACCCTCGTCGTCGGCGTGGACATCGGCGGCACCAAGACCTCCGCCGGGCTGGTCGACTCCTCGGGCGCCCTGCTGGCCGTACGGACTCTGCCGACCCCCGCGACCCGGGGCCGGGACGCGGTGCTCGGCACCGCCGCCGGGCTGGTCCGCGAGCTCGCCGGTGACTCCGGGAAGGTCACGGCGGTGGGTGTCGGCAGCGCCGGGGTGGTGGACCCGCGGAGCGGCGTGATCGTATCGGCTACCGGCGCCCTCGCCGGATGGGCGGGGACCGACCTGCGCGGGGAGCTGTGCCGCAGGGTCGGCCTGCCGGTCGCCGTGGACAACGACGTGCACGCGCACGCGCGGGGCGAGCGGTGGCGCGGCGCCGCCGCCGGCCACGCCGACGTGCTGCTGGTGGTGGTCGGCACCGGGATCGGCGCCTCCCTCGTCCTCGACGGCCGCCTCCGGCACGGCGCGCACTCCACAGCCGGGCATGTCGGCCACGTCCCCGGCGGGGACGGCCGCCTCTGCCCGTGCGGCGCGCGTGGCCACGTCGAGGCCGTCGCGTCCGGCCCGGCCCTGCTCGCGGAGTACCGCCGCCGCACCGGCGCCGAGGTCACCCACCTGGCCGAGGTCGCCCGTCTCGCCGCGGACGGCGACCTCCTCGCCCTATCGGTCCTCGTCGAGGGGGCGACGGTGCTCGGATCGGCGATCGGAGGTCTGCTGAACGTCGTCGATCCGGAGATCGTCGTGGTCGGCGGCGGCGTCACCGGGTGCGGGGAGGCGTGGTGGCGGGCCCTGCGCGACGCGGTCCGCGCCGAAGTCCTGCCCACGCTGCGCGGCCTTCCCGTCGTCCCGTCAGCGCTCGGCGGCGACGCCGCGCTGCTCGGCGCCGCCCGGCTGGCCCTGGAGGCCACGTGGTGAACCGATCGGCCTCCGGACTCGCCGATGACAACCGGCCGGTCACCGGTTCTCCCGACGACGGTCGAGGCGCTCGGTGAATCCGATCCTCGCCGCGCTCCGCGGCCGTCTCGTGGTGTCCTGCCAGGCCTACCCTGGCGAGCCGATGCGTGACGCCGACACGATGTGCCGGGTGGCGCGGGCGGTCGCGGCCGGTGGGGCCGCGGGCATCCGCGCCCAGGGGCTCGCGGACCTGCGCCGGATCCGGGCCGCGCTTGACCTGCCGCTCATCGGCCTGTGGAAGGACGGCGACGGTGAGGTCCTCATCACCCCGACGCTCAGGCACGCGCTCGCCGTGGCCGAGACCGGCGCCGACATCGTGGCCGTCGACGCCACCGGCCGTCCCCGCCCCGACGGCCGTACGCTCGCCGAGACCGTCCGCGCGGTGCACGAGCGCACCGGGCGGCTGATCATGGCCGACGTGTCCACCTACGAGGAGGGACTCGCCGCGGCCGAGGCGGGGGCCGACGTCGTGGGAACGACCCTTGCCGGGTACACGCCGTACTCGCGTCAGGGGCCGGGCCCGGACCTTGATCTGGTCGCCCGGCTCGCCCGTGACCTGCCGGTCCCGGTGGTCGCGGAGGGCCGGATCCAGACCGGGGAGCAGGCCGCCGAGGCCATCCGGCGGGGGGCGCACGCGGTCGTGGTCGGCACCGCCATCACCCACCCGGCGAGCATCGCCCGCCGGTTCGCGTCGGCCGTTCAGCGGGCGGACCACCGAGGAGAAGGGGACGGCGTGTCATGTCCGGGCGCCGCCGGCCCGGACCTGGGGTAGCGCCCCGAGCAGGTCAGGTTCCCCCGGGTCCAGCCCGGCCTATGACCAGTTTCCGTGTCCTATATCCCGATATATCCGAGTTTGATGGCGTGACGGATCTCTTGACTGGGGGAAATGTGAAAGTTTATTGTCATGGCAGACATACGACGTCTGATGTCGTACCTCCGGTTATCCGCCCTGAGCGGCCCCCGGGCCGCTCACCCCCCTCGGCCGAAGGAGTGATCGACCATGACACCTTTATCGGAAAGACTCCTGCGCGGAACCGTGGCTCTCGCCCTGGCCCTCACCACCGTCCTCGGCCTGTCCGCTCCCCCGGCGTCGGCGGCCGTCCCCGATGTGTCCGCGACCGTCGGAGCGGACTGCTCGCTCGGCCGGTTGCACCTCGTGCTCGACAACGAGTCCACCGCCCCCCAGACCTTCACGGTGACCTGGCCGGGCCGCTCGGGCTCGCCGTGGACACGTGCCGTCGCCCCGGGAGACAGCGCCCTGCTGCAGTGGACCGTCCCGCCCGGCACGCCGTACACGCTGCGGACCACGACCCCCACCGGCTATGACGGCACCCAGAGCGGCCTGTTCCACTGCGGCGGCGGCATGTCGGCCCTCACGAGTCTCGACTGCACCGGCGGCCGGCTGCAACTGGTCCTGGAGAACCGCACCACCGCCGCCAAGACGTTCACCGTCACCTGGCCCGGCAGGTCCGGCTCGCCCTGGACGCAGACCGTCGCCGCGGGCGGCAACGCGCTGCGCTACTGGACCGTCCCGGCCGGCACGCCGTACAGCCTGCGCACCACCGCGAACGGCTTCGACCACACCCAGACGGGCGTCGCGCGCTGCGGGCTGGAGGCCGGCACCCCCCAGATGAACACGACCACCCTGCTGAACACCGGTACGGCCATCACCGGGCTCAACGGGCCGAACGGCCACTACACCGGTACCGCCGCCTCCGTGCGGATTCCCGGCATGGCGGTCACCAACGACGGCACGGTCATCGCCGTCGCCGACGCGCGGGTCGACGGCTCCTACGACCTGGGGGGCGGTACCAACAACATCCAGGTCGTTCTGATGCGGAGCACCGACGACGGCCTCACCTGGGAGCCGCCGCGCGTCATCCGGCACGCGGCCACGACCTCGGAGGGGGCCGGCGATCCGAGCGTGCTGATCGACCGCTCGACCGGGGCGGTCTACGTCTTCTACACCTACTCACCGCGCCCCGGCATCGGCTTCTGGGCGGCGGCGTCGGGCTCCAACGCCAAGGACGACCCGAACAGCCTGCACGTTCAGTACATCAAGAGCACCGACGACGGCGTCGGCTGGAGCGCGCCGGTCGAGCTCAACCCCTCGGTCAAGGACCCGGGCTGGCGGCAGCTCTTCGCCTCCTCCGGACACGGGATCCAGGCCAGCAGCGGCCGGCTCATCCAGCCGATCGTGTACCGCGACGCCGCGGGAACCTCCCGTGCGGCGAACATCTACAGCGACGACCACGGCGCCACCTGGCGGCGTGGATCCCCGGCGGCCGGGGACGTCAACGAGAGCAAGGCCGTCGAGCGGGGCAACGGCGACATCGCGCAGAACATGCGGCACAACAGCAGCCGCTCGCGTTTCCTGGCCACCTCCGCCGACGGCGGCCGGACGTTCGGCGCCTCCGCCGCGAGCCCGGTGCTCACCGATCCGCTCTGCAACGCGGACGAGTCGTCCTACCTGCTCCCCGGCCGGCAGGGCGCCAACGGCGCGCCGCCCCGGACCGGGACCGTCCTGTTCGGCAACAACGCCCACCCGACCGCCCGCAGCGACCTGACCGTCCGGCTGTCAGGCGACGACGGGGCGAGCTGGCCGACCCGGGCCCTGGTAAAGCCGGGGAGCGCGGGCTACTCGACGATGGCCGTCCTCGACGACGGGCAGGTCGCCACCCTTTACGAGGTCGGTGACACCGGGGGCATCGTCTTCGCCCGGTTCACCCTCCCCTGGATGAAGGCGGCCTGACCCCGTGATGGTGCGGGCCCCTCACGGTGCCCACCGCGAGGAGCCCGCACCGTGGAGACCCCCTGGAGACCCCCTGGAGACGCCGGGAAGACACCGGGAAGGCGCCGTGGAGACGCCGGGAAGACACCGGGAAGGCGCCGTGGAGACGCCGTAAAGACGCGCGGCGCAGGTGGACGGCGGGCAGGCGGCGGGTGAGTGGCTCCCCTCGCTGGAGGTGGCGCTGGCCTACGCCGAGGCGTGCGGCGGCGACCCCGGGGAGTGGCGGGTGCGCTGGCTCGACGCCTCGGCGGCCCTGGCCGGCGTCGAACCGGCGGAGCGGACCGGCGAGCCCTGCCCTTACCAGGGACTGACCGCTTTCCAGCCCGAACAGGCGAAGTGGTTCTTCGGCCGCTCGCACCTGATCGACCGGCTGACGGACAAGGTCGCGAGGCTGCCCGTGGTGGGCGTCTTCGGCGCGTCGGGAAGCGGGAAGTCGTCGCTGCTGCGCGCGGGCCTGCTCGGCGGCCTGCCGGAGGGGAGCCGCCGGTGGAGCGTGCTGATGACACCGTCCGCGCACCCCCTGGAGACGTTGTCCGGCCAGGTGGCGGTGGCCGACGAGAACGGGGAGGTCACCGTCTGGGATCTCGACCGCGACGAGCTCGTCCAGGTCTACCAGGATCGGGGGCGCGCCGGTCAACGACATCAAGGTCAGCCCGGACGGGCGGACCGTCGCCTCGGCGGGAGCCGACGGAACCGTGCGGCTCTGGGACGCCCAGGGCAGGCCGGTCGCCCTGCTCGCCGGGCATCCGGACGTGGTCCAGGCCGTCGCCTTCAGCCCGGACGGGCTCCTGCTGGCGGCGGTGACCCGCAACCACACCGTCACCGTCTGGGACGTCCGGAGCCGGAGGCACGCGACGGCGCCTCTCACCTACCGGGGGCAGGGCGCCTCCACCGATGTGACCTTCGACCCGGGCGGGCGTTTCCTCACGGCCGCGGGGCTGGGCACCTTCCTCTGGGACCTCGACGACCTCGCGGCGCCCGTCGCGCTCAAGGTGGAGCAACCGGGCCTCATCGCCACCGCGCAGGTCTTCAGCGGGGACGGCCGCCGCATCCTGTCGATCAGCCCGGCCGGCTTCCTCATCACGACGGAGGTCTCCACCGGCAGGCGGCTGGACGGGATGGCCACCGGCCAGGGCGGGGTCCAGGACATCGCTCTCAGCCCCGATGGGAGGCTGATCGCCACCGCGGGCGACAGCCGTACGATCAAGCTCTGGGACGTCGGTGCCCGGCGCCGCGTCGCGACCCTCACCGGGCACACCTCCCGCGTCCGGGGGCTCGCCTTCGCCGCCGACGGCACGCTCGTCTCCGGCGGCGCGGACAGCCGGATCATCCACTGGCCCCTCGACCCGCGCGCCGCGACGGCGCACACCTGCCGGACCGTCGGCCGCGACCTCACCCGGCAGGAGTGGGCGGCCTACCTGCCGTCCCTGCCGTACCGGTCGACGTGTGATCTCTGATCCAGCGGATGTGCCCACCGGCCGGCGGGCCGTACGGCGCGGGGTCCGACGCGACCCCGACAACACCCCTTACATCCTCTTGTGCGGCTCTATGTCTTCTTTGGGGGTTTGGTATACGTTTGTTCTGTCATCACATATTTTGGATGACGATGAGGAAAATTTTCATCGAGGCGGGGCCGGTGGCGTAATCGCCGCCCCGCCGGACGCCGGGAAATCCGCATCCGCCGCCCAGCCGGTGCGACGAACGATCACATGGAAGTCGATCCACCATGAGCAACCATGTTCACATCCGTCTCAGTCATGGTCTGGCCGTAACCGAAATGGGCGAGCTGGCCGAGCTGTCCCGTTGCCAGTGTGGTGCCACGTGGACCAAGACCTACCGTGTCGAGGACGGCGAGCCCGAACTCTGATCTCCGCACGGACGCGCGGACGCGCGGACGCGCGGACCGGCGGCGGCGACGACGGAACCGGGGCCGGACCATGTGGTCCGGCCCCGGCGGCCTTCTGTCTGACTGGTTACGGTGTGTCGGTTACTGAACCTTGACCGTGACTCCGCTGAAGGCCTGCTTCGCGTGCAGGGTGATGTAGGCGTACCCGGCGGCGGGGCTGTTGATGGTCAGGGTCTCGGCGTTCGTGGCACCCGTGGAACGCTGGGTGTAGGCCGAGGTCGTCGCCCAGGTGGAGTTGCTGTAGTAGAGGTCGGCGTTTCCGGTGCCGCCCGAGGAGGTGACGGTCAGCCTCTGGGTGCCCGCCGGAACGGCGAGGTAGAGGTAGTAGTAGTTGCCGGCGGTCGCCGACAGGTTGCTGCGCTGGCAGTTCTGACCGAGCTGACGGGCGTCGCCGCCGGTGCACTCGGGGGTGGTGGATCCGCCGCCGGTCGACACCGTGACCTGCTGCGTGGTCACGCCGGTCGCGCCGCCGTCGTCGGTGACGGTCAGCTTCACCGAGTAGGTGCCCTCGGCGCTGTAGGTGTGCGCGGGGTTGGCCGAGGTCGAGGTCGTGCCGTCACCGAAGTTCCACTGACGGGACGCGATCGTCCCGTCGGAGTCGCTGGAACCGTCGGTGAAGTTCACGGCGAGGCCGTTGGAGCTGAACGTGAAGCCCGCGGTCGGCGCCTGGTTGCCGCCGCCACCGCCGCCACCGCCGGTGCAGGAGCCCGCCGCGCACGCCGCCAGCCAGGTGTACCAGTCGCTGTCGTAGCGGCTGCCGACCGTGCTGGTCAGGAAGGAGCGGGCGGCGTTCCAGTTGCCGCTCCGGTAGTAGCCGAGGACCGTGGCGACGTCCGAGGGGTGCTTCTCGAACATGTACCGCACCGCCAGGTAGCCCCAGCGGTAGATGCGGGTGGTGTCGTGGGAGTAGGTGGTGTCCCACAGCGTGCTGAGCGCGTAGGTCCGCTTGGCCGCCTCGGTGACGGCCGCGTCGTAGTTGACCCCGCGGTAGGAGTAGGAGATGTACTCGGCGAAGCCCTCGATCCACCAGATGGTGGGGGTGGTGATTCCCGCGCCGAAGTCGCCGTACATGTCGAACCGGCCGTCGAGGTAGTGCGTGTACTCGTGGTTCAGGTTCCAGATCTCAAAGGTGGGCCGCACCCATTCGGCCTCGTAGGCGATGAACCTCGGCTGGTTGCCGGCCGCCGCCGGGTCGCCCTCCAGGTACATGCCACCGTTGTTGGTGTCGATGCCGAACATCGCACCGGCGTAAGTCTGGTAGTCGGTGCTTGAGTTGAAGACGCAGACCTCGATGGTCGTGTTGTTGTCGTTCGCGACCGCACGGCCTCCGTCGTTGACCTTGTTGTGGAAGTAGGCGTCCTGGCTGGTGAGGCTCCGGCAGCTGTCGGCCAGCTCGGTGGAGTTCATGTCCTGAGCGCGGATCTTGATGCTGGCGCTGCAGGTGTGGTTGACGGTCAGGACACTGGCCGCGAGGCGCTCCTGCAGGTTACAGGTGTCGTAATAGGTGCAGTTGGCCTTGTCGAAGGAGTCCGTCATCTCGGCCACGCCGACCCAGAGCGAGGCGGTGGGGCCGGTGATGCTGCTCCGCGTGAGCAGGTCCTTGACCTTCGGCCTGACCTCGGTCAGCAGCGTGGAGTGCTGAAGGAAGCGGGAGAGCTCACGGCCCGCGTTGGAGGCCAGGTAGCTGCGGTCGGTGCTGAGCAGGCTGATGTGATTGACCGCGAAGGAGTTGAGGGTGGTGAGAATGCTCGGGTCGCTCTGCACCTTGGTGACGAACGCCGGAACCTGGTGACCGCGGAAAAGCACCGTGTAAACGTTGTTGACCGCATTCAGCATCCACCATGACGCGTCATACGAGCTGTTGTAGTCGGTGAGCATCCGCTTGATCACGTGGAGGTATCGGTCGTTCTCCTCGGCGCTGTCGATAAGGGTGATCGCCTCGGCGAGAACCTCACCGTTGGCGTTACTCACCGTGAAGGCCTTGGGGTTTCCGAAGAACGAGTCGAGGCCGGACTGAATCGCCGTCTTCAGCGCGGGCCCGTAGGTGCCCACACTGGTGTCGTACCAGTGCACGTAGTAGCCCGCGCGCAGGTACAGCGTCAGCTGAGCGGTGCCCGCGCTGTTGTCTCCGGTGTAGCTCGCACCGTTGTCGCGCAGCGCGTAGGCGACCGCGGTCATCTGGGACTCGCGGAAGGCGCCGGAGGCGTCGGTGCCGGTCACGTTGAACAGGCTGTTGACACAGTCGGTCGTCGAGGCCTTGATCTGCTGGACCAGGGCGCTGCCGGAGCGGCTGGTGAAGTCGCTCGGACTACACACAGCGGCCTTGGCCGTGGTCTTGCCCGCGGCCTTGCCCTTTTTCATCATCGACGGCTTGGGGTGCTTCGTCGCGGCCTGGGGCTCGTCGTAGTCGTGGCGCAGCGCGTCCTTGGACGCGGACATCGGCGGCCGCTCCTTGGTCGCGAGCGGGGTCTTCTGAACGTGCTTCGACCCGTCCTCAACGGAACGCATCTTGACGGGCGGAGGCTTCGGAACTGCATTCGCCGGCGAAACCACCAGGGTCTGGAAGACAAGCCCCAGACCCATGGTGAGTGCGAGCAGGGCCGACGCGCGGCTTCCTAACTCGCGGCGAGACGGTGCGATTTTCACGTGCAACCTCCGGGGGGAATCCATGAACGGACATGAGGTTGGTTGGAGTAACCGAAACCAATCTGGATAAGGCCGGCGGCTCCGTCGGTAAGTCGGCGGGAGTCGCGCTGCCTCCGGGGGCTTCACACCCGGAGGATCGAGAAGGGACCCTTCTGCCCGAATTCTTACGGCGAGACTCGGTCCACGCTCATAAATTACTACATAATTCTTCGCTATGGATCGGGCATCTCTTTTTTGCAGCGGTCCACAAATAAAAAGAATTTACACCGGTCCACAAATAAAAAGAGGCGACCGCGGTGCGGTCGCCTCAGAATCGATATCAGAGCAGTACGTCCAAGGGCGGTGGCGGGCCGACGACGCCGTTCACCTCGGCGAACTCCTCGCAGTGGCGGACCACCCGCTCGACGACCTCGATCTCGTCGAAGCACGGATGCCGGACGACCTCCCGTCCCGGAAGACGGTAGGAGAGCGAGTCCTCACGGATCCATACGTGGACCCCGGGACGCGCGCAGATCACGGCCATCCCCCGGTCGGCCGAGAGCTGCGGCCGCAGCCCCCGGGCGCCCAGGAGCGCGTGGATCCGCTCCGCCGACTGCCGGGGGGACCTCGGCTCGGACGACACCGGAAGTGCCCGGCCGGAGCCGTCCGGGATCGGCAGGGTGAAGAACACCGCCTTGCCGGACGTCGGCCAGGCGCCGATCCGGCCGCGGGTCGGATGGACACCCCACCGTCCGCCGCACTCGGCGGTCAGCGCGTTCACGACCTCCAGCCCGCGCCCGTTCGGGGCGTCCCACGGTGGACGGAGCGCAGGGTGGTGAATCGGACCCCGCCAGGGGGCGGAGTCGAAGACTTTGATCACGATTTCCGGATGGGCCCGCCGGCTGAGGTAGGCCCAGATCTCGGGGCCGCCGACCAGCGGTCGCACCCGTACCGTCCGGTACGCGTGCACGAGCGCGTTCGTGACCAGTTCAGACGTGATCACCGTCGCGTCGTAGGTCAGGTCGGACGGTATGCCGAACTCGCCGCACACGGCTCGCACGGCCGACCTCGCGACCTCTACACCCTTCCCGTCCAGCGGTAACGGCCAGGCCGGGAAGCCGCCACCGGCCAGGAGAGGCAGGTACCCATCGACTATCTGAGTTGTTTGAGGCATGGTTGTCACCTTCGACCAGGCTCGGAGGAGAGCAATGGCGTGATGCCGAGGAACGAGCCGGAAACGGGGTCGAGCGGCCTGGCCCAGCAGTCAAGGTCACGTCGCACTCCTGCGCGCGCGTGTCGCGGATTCGTCAACGAGCAGGCCGTGATTCACGGCCGGGTGGCCCCGGGAAGGCCTTCCCGGGAGGGAGGGGTACTGGCAGTTTGCTCTCAAGACCCGGCTGTTGGTCATTACTTGTCGCATAATCCTTGGTTATGGACCTCGATACCAGGCACCTCCGCATGATCTGCGCAATCGCGGAGACGGGCAGCGTCACACGGGCCGCGGCCCGGATGGGCCTGTCCCAGCCGGCCATAACCAACCAGCTCCATCGAGTCGAGAGCCTCGTCGGCGGAGCGCTCTTCGTCCGCAGCCGCTCCGGAGTGGAGCCGACCCCCTTGGGACGCCAGGTCATCGCCCGTGCCCGGATCGTCCTGTCGGAGGTCGACGCGCTCTTCGGCGACATGCGCATGCCCTCGGGCCCCACCGGGGTCCTACGCCTGGGCTGCGTGCATCTGGCCTGCGTGGGGAGCATCGTCGGCCGGGTCAGCGAGACACTGCCCGGCCGGGAGATCTCGCTCCGCATCGAACCGTCCACGGTGCTGCTGGCCGAGGCGCTCACCCACGGCCACCTCGACGCGGCACTGCTGGGCATCATCGAGGGGTTCGACGTCACGCTGGTGGCCCCGGTCGTCAGCCGGACCCTGATCCCCCGATATCCGATATTCATCGCCCTGTCGGCGGCCCACCCGCTGGCGGAGCACGAGGAGATCAGTCTGGCCGACCTGAAGGACGACGCCTGGATCAGCCCGCCGGGCGCGGACGACGGATCACTGGCCGCGCTCCGGGCGTCCTGCCGTACGGCGGGCTTCGAGCCCAGAGTGCTCTACGAGGCCCCCAGCGGCGCGGCCCGGCCGCTGGTCGCCGACGGGCACGGAGTGCGCCTGGTGGACCCCTCCTGGCCCCCGCCACCCGGCACTGTGGTCCGCCCCCTCGCCGGGGAACCCCAGGTCGCCCGGCTGGTCATGGCCTGGCGCCGGGACCGGCTGAGCAACGAGGGGGCCACGGCGCTCTACCGCGGCCTGGCCGGGGCCTTCTCCGACCACGTGGACGACAACCCGGTTTTCAGCCGGTGGTGGAACACACATCCGGAGGTGCATCCGCTCAATTGACGGTCCGATCACGGAAACGATGTCACCTGGCACACAGGGTCGCGCTCGAAACAACCGAGCCGACGGTGAACGACCAGGCTGAGAACGGTACGCTAGCAGTGCGTGTTGGGAGGGGTCCTATGAGCGCGCTCGCCGACGAGTTGGTCGGCCTGCCGAATATCGGAGGGCGGCACAGCCTTCGGAGGCAGGTCGCCGATGCACTTCGAGCTGCCCTGGTCACAGGGAAGATGCGGCCGGGCGTGATCTATTCCGCCCCCGCGCTGGCCGAGCAGTTCGGAGTGTCCGCGACGCCGGTCCGCGAGGCCATGATCGATTTAGTGAACGACGGGCTGATCGAGGCCATCCGCTATCGAGGTTTCCGGGTGGTGCCACTGTCCACCCGTGATCTCGACGAGCTCATCGAGATGCGTGAGCTCATCGAGGTGCCGGCGGTCGGCAGACTGGCCGGCTCCATCACCGACGAGGCGACCGGAACACTCCGGGCCCTGGCGGACGAGGTCATGACCGAGGCCGTGAAGGGCGACGTGTCTCGCTATCTGGACGCCGACCGCCGCTTCCACACCCAGTTGCTCACGCTCAACGGCAACCGGATGCTGGTCCAGATGGCCCACGACCTGTGCAACCGCTCACGGCTGTACGGCCTGGCGAAGCCACCGGAACGGGCCGAACTGGTCGCCTGCGCCCTTGAGCACGGCAGGCTCCTCGACGCGCTGATCAGAGGTGACGCCGGAAAGGCCGAGGAGAGCATGCGGCGTCACCTCGGCCACGTCCGCAGCTGGACCTGAGAGGCCCGCCCCCGGCGGACGCGCGTCGACCCCGCCCGCCGATCATCATGCCCGCCGGAGCACCCGATCGAGCGCGGGCGGCATCGAGCGCGGGCGGGCCGTTGAGCACACGCGGCCGTTGAGCGCGAGCGGGCCGTTGAGCGCGAGCGGAGACGGCCGGCCTGGTGACGAGCCCGGGTCGGCGCGCCCGGAGACGGCCAGGTCCAGGGGCGGCCGGGCACGGGCACGATCAGGCCCGGGGACGGCCGGATCCGGACTTCCGGCCTTCTGACTCCACCCATTTCGGACTCTGACTCTTTACTCATAGTATTTTACGCTTTACATTGCAATTTTATATTACACGGAACTGTGGGCAGCCTCGCGGCAGTTCCTCACCCCCCACACAGGAGGCAACTCGATGCTTAAGGCGAAGACAAGACCCATCGCCATGGCCCTGACCATGGCCGCCACGCTGATCGCGTTCTCAAGTCCGGCGCCCGCCCTGGCCGGCGGCTCGGAGGACCCCGGCACCCCCTCCTCCCCCCCGGCCTCACCAGCCCCGACCACGGAGGTCAAGCAGGCCCAGGAGCAGGCCAAGCAGGCCCAGGCCCAGCGGGCCCAGGAGCAGGCGCTCACCGGAAAGATCGCGAAAGACTTCAACATCTCGCTCACCGAGGCGCGGCGCCGCGCCGACCGCCAGCCGGCGCTGACGAAGCTGGCCGAGACGATGGGCGAGAACCTCGGCACGACGTTCGGCGGCGCCTGGATCGACCAGCGGAACGGCGGCAAGCTCACCGTCGGCGTCACGGAGACCGGCGCGGCGAACAAGGTGAGGTCGGCCGCGCTGGCGGCCGGCGCGTCCGACACCGTCAGCGTGCCGGTCCGCCACAGCTTCGAGCACCTCCAGCGGGTCACGACCGAGCTGGCGAAGCGGGTGGCCGAGGTCAACAAGGGCGCCGACAGCGGCCTGCAGACCGGCATCGTCACACCGGACAACGTGGTGAGGCTGAGCAGTCTGGAGGGCGCGAAGCCGACACCCGCGCAACAGGAGGTCATCCGCTGGGCGAAAGCCACCTTCGGCAGCGCCGTGACCGTCTCCACCTACGCGCACCGGTCGGTGAAGCTCTACTGCTACGACGACTACGCCTGCGACCCGCCGCTCCGCTCCGGCCTGGCGATCTTCGGCGGCAACGCCCGGTGCACCAGCGCCTTCATGACCTACTCGGGAAGCTCCTACTACATGCTCACCGCCGGCCACTGCGCCGAACTGGGCGCCTGGTGGGACGTCTCGACCTACAGCTACGGCTACCAGAACGTCGGCAGCGTCGCCGACTACACCTTCGGCTGGTACGGCGACTCCGCGATCGTCTCCGTCGACGACCCGAGCTGGTGGCGGCCCCGCGGCTGGGTGCTCTACCAGACCCCCGTCCGCGGCACCCAGGCCGACTACGTCGGCTCCTACGTCTGCAAGCAGGGCTCCACCACCGGCTACACCTGCGGCATCGTCAGCGAGGTCAACTCCACAGTCTCCTACCCGAACCGGACACTCGCCGGCATGACCTGGAGCGACGCCTGCGACGGCCCCGGTGACAGCGGCAGCGGTGTCTTCTACGGAAACTACGCCCACGGAATCCTGAGCGGTGGCACGGACGTGGGCTGCGGCATGATCCACGAGCCGATCCGCCGCGCCCTGTCCGCCTGGGGCGTCTCGTTGCTCAGAGGCTGACCAGGCCGCCATACCCGGCGGTGCCGTACCCGTTTTGCATGGGACGGATACGGCACCGTCCTCCTCCTGGCACCGCGGTGTCGCGCTTCCCCACCGGAGCACGACACCGTGCGGGCACGGCCCGTCTCCGCGCCGGCGGGCGCGAACGGCCCGGCCTGCCAGGCCCCGCCACCCCGGTCTCGATCTCACCGGGGTGGCGGGGGGCCGGGGGCCGGGTGGCCTGACCGGGACCGCCCGCCACGCGGCCCCGGAGACGGTCACCCGGCCGACGCCCGCTCGCACAGTCGCAGCTTCATCGCCCAGAGCAGGGCCGCGGCGCTCGGTCTTATGCTCCGGGCCACCTCGGGGTGGAGCCTGACGTACTTGCCCCGCAGGTTCTCCAGGGTGCTGGTGACCGTCCAGGAGGCGATACCCAGCCGGTCGGCGATCTCCTTGCGGGACAGGCCCTCACACGCCAGGAGTATCATCACCTCCCGCTCCCTGGGCGAGGGACGGTATCTCCTGCGCCGCCTGCGACCGGCTTCGAGCGCCGCCGTCACGAGCTTGGCGAGGTCGGCCCGGCTCACCGTCAGATCCCGGCAGACCTCCTCGGCCGTGTCGCCGCGCGCGAGCGCCCTGAGCACCCGCAGATGCCGTACTCCAAGGTCGTTCACGGCCAGCGGGCGACGGCGCAGATCCTCCAGCAGGTAGCCGGCCAGGCGGGCCGACACGTGAAATCCGTCCCGCCCCACCGCGTCCACCGCCGTCACGAAGCAGTCGGGATCCTCCGACTTCTCCACGAACCCCCCGGCGCCGGCCTCGACGGCGTCCAGGACCATCTCGGGATCGGTGGTGCCGGACATGACGAGCACCCGCCGCCCGCGGCCCACGAGCCGCCTGACGGCCTCGGTGCCGGACGGCCCCCTGGGCAGGTGCAGTTCGCACACGACGACGTCGGGATCGGGTGTTCCCGCCAGCGCGTCGACCGAGGCGGCCACCGCGACGATCTGCTGACCCGCCTGCTGCAGCACCATCGTCAGCGCGGACCAGATCAGCCGATGGTCGTCCACGACGGCCACCCGGAGGGGCCTGCCGTCTGAGAGATTCCCGAGATCCGGGATATTCGGTAAATCAGGGGAATTGCTGGAATTCTGAAAGTTCGAGGAGTTCAGCGACGAGGTCATCGGCCCTCGGGTCTCCGGTACGGGCCCACCGGCAGGTCGCTCCGCGGCATGGCGCCCGGTCCTCGTCCCGGCCGTTCTCCCATACGGCGCCCGATCGGCGGATCGAGCATTCTCCAACCTTCACCCACGCGGCCTCCTTTGAGGTGGTTCGACTCACGGCGTTGAGAA
This sequence comes from Streptosporangium sp. NPDC006007, assembly GCF_040614315.1. NCBI lineage: Bacteria > Bacillati > Actinomycetota > Actinomycetes > Streptosporangiales > Streptosporangiaceae > Streptosporangium > Streptosporangium sp. NPDC006007. Next base: position 42,968 of record NZ_JBEXUG010000037.1, read on the forward strand.
GACGCCCAGACCTGCCGCTGAGAGCACGCGATTCAGGTCCAATCGAACCAGCGGGACGGAGACCGCCGATCACCCGCGACCTGGGCTCACTCCCCTTACGGAGGTCGCGAGCCCACAAAGGTCACATATCCGGCAATCCCCTGCGCAGGTCGCGCAGGAAGCCCTTGCTCTCGGAGACCGAGTACGCCTGGACGCACAGGCAGTTCATGACCTGCATGTAGTGGTCGGTCTCCTCGCGTTTGTCCACGTAGAGCGCGCTGGTGAGCTGCTCCAGGTAGACCACGTCGGGCAGCTCCCGCTCGGGGAAGCGCAGGATGGAGAAGGGACCGCCCACCGCCGCGTGCCCACCCCGGTGGAACGGCATGATCTGCAACCTGATGTTGGGCAGCTCGGTGATCTTCAGCAGGTGGTCGATCTGCGCGGCCAGGACCTTCTCCCCGCCGATGGAGCGCCGCAGCACGGCCTCGTCCACCACGGCCCACAGGGTCTGGGCCTCCGGCCTGGTCAGGCGCTGCTGCCGGGCCATCCGGAGCGCGACCCGGCGGTCGATCTCCTCGGCGGACGCGGTGCCGTGCACGAGCATGATGACCGCGCGGGCGTACTCCGGGCTCTGCATGAGACCCGGGACGAACTGGACCTCGTAGGTCCGGACGATCGAGGCCGCCTGCTCCAGGCCCACGTAGACCTCGAACCAGCCCGGCAGCAGGTCACCGTACTTGTGCCACCAGCCGGGGGCGTTGGCCTGCCGGGCCAGGGCGAGCAGTGGCGCCCTGTCGTCGGGATCGGTCACGCCGTACAGGGTGAGCAGGTCCGCGACGTCGCGCTCCTTGAACCCGACCCTCCCCAGCTCCAGGCGGCTGATCTTGGCGTGGGACGCGCGGATGGCGTATCCGGCGTCCTCCCGGGAGATCCCGTTGGCGGTGCGCAACCTCCGCAACTGGGTGCCCAGCAGGATCCGCAGAATGGTGGGGCCACCGCCCGAGTGGGCGAGGACGTCGTCCCGCGTCGCACCGTCTTCGGCATGGTGTATGCCCATGATCGCTCCCTGTCGCCCTTCAGACGGTGCAACGGTTTCACATTTCAGACGCGGATCGTACAACTTTGGCGACCTCGGTCCCGCGTAGAAGACATTCCCGACATTAGATCTTGCTCCAACGGAGACCTTTTCAGCGGGCACCAAAGTGGAAATCTCATCGTACGTCGGAGATCGGCACGCGGTCCCGCGGTTCCCGAGCGAAGATCGGAAATCGGGGATCGGGAACCGGAGACGCCGGCCACGGATTCCGGGAGCCGGGGATCGGCGCCGGGAATCGGCGGGTGGGATGCGGGTATGGACAGCGGATGAGCATTCAAGAAGAACTCCGCCAGGTGGAAGCGGATCTGATGAGGCTCCGCACCGAGGCCGCCGACCTGCGCGTGCAGGTCGGCGACCTCGGCCCGACGGACGCCGCCGAGCGGTCGTCACTGATCGCCATGGCCGATCAGCAGGAGGCCCTGGCCGACGAGCTGGAGGGGCGCCGCGAGAAGCTGCTCAGACGGATCGGCGATCCCGATCGTGTCGACACCCCGGACGCCTGACAGAACCCCCGCCCTCGGCGGCGATTACCCCGCTCAATTACATATGACTACATATGAGCCGAAAGGGTACCGATAACAACGAACCATCATCGGGGGGATGAAATGATCAATACGCTTCATAAAATGGGCATAAAATCCGGCACGATGTACATGGCCGGGGTCGCGTCCATCGGGCTGTCCCTGGCCGCCTGGCTGACATCGAGGTCGGTCGAGAACGCCGGAACGGACCGGGCCGACCGGTGGGGGATCTTCATCGGCCAGTGGGCACCCACCTTCTTCGCGATGGGTGTCGCCCTGCGTATTGAGGAGACCCTCGAAAGCAGGCGGGAAAGGCGGGAGGAGATGGCCGACACGACCTACACCGAGGGCAGGATGCCGTCGCGCGCCGGAGTCTGACCGAGCCCGGGCAACAGTGACGGGGGGCCGCGTCCCAGCAGGGGCGCGGCCTCGCCGCGTATCGGGCCGACGAAGTCCCCTATCAGCAGCAATGGGGCGAAGGCGGTACGTCCAAGGACATCTTCAGTGATCTTTCCGCACTCAGGGCTTCTGTGACGTCACTCACGATCCCTCTGCATTGCCAGGTTCAACGCGAACCGGTCAAGCATCACGATTCAGTCAAGATCGGACGAGACCCCGATCAAAAATCGACACCCCGTGTTGTGGCGTGATGACTGGCGGTAACGATCCATGGGGATCGTTACCGCCAGCCGTGACCGGGTGCCGGCATCCCGATCGCGGCCCGCTGCGCGAGGCACGCGTTCGCGGAGCCGACGCGACCTTCGCGTCCCACCGTCACCGAGATCACGGCCGGCTGCCCACGGAGACAGTGATGTCAGGAGAATCTCGATGATCAAGCGCGGCAAGCCCACCAAGAACGGGAAGGTCAAGCTCACCTTCACCGTGCCGTTCGACCGGCCCGTCGGCGGGGTCTCACTGGTCGGCGACTTCAACGGCTGGGACCCCTACGCCCACCCGATGGAGCGCAAGGAGAACGGCACCTACCAGGTGACCCTCACCGTCCCCTCCCAGCAGCCGATCCGCTTCCGCTACCTCGCGGACGGCGGGCAGTGGTTCGACGACGCCGACGCCGATCACCGCGACGAGCACGGCTGTCATCTCCACCCGGTGGAGTGGCGGAACCCGGCGGCCGACCACATCGCCGCGGCCGGCGTCTAGGGGTGTTCCGTGGGTCTCCGCCGTGGCGGAGACCGGCCGGACGGATGCCCCCAAGGTGGAGAAGAAGCTCATAACGGGTTATGGGCGACAGCGGGGTGCCGTCCGGGTGATCCCGGCGGGGGTGGAGATCCACGGAACACGCCTCGGGCCGAGACGGACCCCGCGGCCCGGGCGCACCGGGCCCGCGGAAGTCCCGCCCGGCTCCCGCGCGGACGGCGACATTGCCGCATGTGGCCGGCCGCCGCACCGTTGAACTGTCATGAGCCATGGGCGTACGGTGGGTGGAGTGGTTTCCGTCTCTGTACGGCTCCCATAAGGGCGCTGTCTCAACAGCTGCAGACAGCGGGGCATCATGACTCGGCTTTCCGTCACGGTGAGCGACCATCCACGGTTCTCGGTGGTGTCGCTCGTCGGCGACCTGGACAGGACCTCGGCCCCGCGGCTTGAGGAAGTGCTCTCCGATCTACTGGCCCGCCGGCGCGTCCGCATCATCATCGACGCGACGGAGCTGGGTTTCTGCGACTCCACCGGGGTCTGGACGCTGCTGACGACGCTGCGCCGTACCTACGAGCAGAACGGCTGGCTGCGGCTGGCGGGCGTCCACGGGTTTCTCGGCCGTCTGCTGGAGATGACCCGGCTGGCCGCGGCCTTCCCGATCGACCCGGATGTGAACGAATCCCTGCGGCAGGGCTTTCAGGGAAGCCTGCCGGCCCCCCGCTGAGCCCGCCCGGTCTTCCCCGGCCGCCCGTGGCACCGGCCGTTCCCCGCGGATCTCCGGCGCGCGACACCCCGGCAGGTGCGTGACCGGCCACTTCACGGCTCCTAGGGTGGGCGGACAGGCCATGCCGACTCCGGGGGGAACCGAGGATGTCTCGCATCCGTATCACGATGGACAACGCCGCCCTTCGCGATGTGGCCACGCGTGCCGCCGCCACGAGAGAACCCGCGTTCGACGGCCGGGCCGCCCAGGTGGTGCGGCGCGTCGCCGCCTCCCACGGCGGCCGGCCGGTCGAGGAGGTCTACGAGGCGCTGCGGGCGGCCCTGATCCAGCTACCGGGGGTACAGCGATTCGACGAGGCGCAGATCCGCGGGTGCGCGACCCGCATCGGCGAGCGCCGGGACCCACTGCCGCGGACATAGGCGCCGCTCAGGGGCGCAGCATCGTGAGCCGGACCGTGGATCCGGCGGGGTCGTGGAGGATCTCCACCGCGTCGCACACCTGGCGCATCAGCCAGAGCCCGTAGCCCCGGCGGGCCCCGGTAGGCGGCGCGACCAGCCCCGTCCCGGCGTCGGTGAGCAGCCCGGCCTCGTCGCGGACCTCCGCGACGACCCGGTGGTCGTCGTACCGCAGGGTGACGAGACCGTCGGTGCCGGCGTGGTCGAGCACGTTGTTCGCCGCCTCGCTGACGGCGAGGACGAAGTTCATCTCCCGGAACTCGTCCAGGGCAGCCGGAGCCAGGAACTCGCGGGTCCGCCGCCGCATCTCGGCGAGATCACCGGCGATCGGGAACGACGACATCCTCCGCCCGTCGCCACGGGCCCCCTCAGTCACGGGACTCTTCCACGACGCGGACGATCTGGTCGAGGGCGGAGATCCGGAAGAGCTCCCGGAGATGGAGGCCGAGACCGGCGAGGACGAGCTCCGCGCCCAGGCGCGCCGCCTCGGAGTGGGCCTCCAGCAGCATGACGATGCCCGACGAGTCGCAGAACGACACCCGCGTCATCTGGAACACCAGCCGGCGGGGCGAATGGTCGAGTTCGTCCTTCACCGCGGCGGCCAGCGGACGCGTGGCGGCCCTGTCGAGGTCGCCGACCAGGAGGAGCACGCGCGAACCGTCGGGGTCCGTCCGTCTCTCCAGGCGAATGGCCATGTCCTCACCGGGGGATCCGCTCGTCGACCAGGTATCGTCACATTACCTGATATGCCGGGAGTGAGATGCAGAAGGGCGGCCCCGTGAGCGGCGGGGAGATGGGCGAGCGCATCCGTCGGCACGACTGGGAGGCCACCCCGCTCGGCCCGATCGGCCGATGGTCGGCCCCGCTGCGGAGCGCGGTCGACATCGCACTCTCCGCTCGCGCCCAGATCGTCCTGTTCTGGGGCCCGGAGTACATCGCCATCTACAACGACCCCTACATCCCCACCATCGGCGCCAAGCATCCGGCCGCGCTCGGCCGGCCCGCCGCGGAGAACTGGTCGGAGACCTGGGAGGTCCTGAAGCCGCTGCTGGACCGGGTGCGCGACACCGAAGAACCCTTCTGGGCCCAGGACCACCCCTTCCTCCTGCGACGGCACGGCTTTCTGGAACAGACCTACTTCGACGTCTCCTACGGCCCCGTACACCTGGCCGACGGCACGGTCGGCGGGGTGCTGTGCCTGGTCAGCGAGACGACCGGCCGGGTGCTGGGAGAGCGCAGAATGCGCACACTGAGCCTGGTCGGCGTGGCGACGAGCGGGATGACCACGCGGGTGGACGTGGCGAGGGCCACCGTGTCGGCCCTCGCCGGCGCACGCGACGACGTACCCTTCAGCCTGATCTACCTCCTCGACGACGACGGGGATCTGCGGATCGCCCTGCCGCACGACGCGGCTCCCGAGCGGATCGCCGCCGGCGACGACCTCCTGCGGGCCGTCGCCGGAGACGGCGGCGTCACGACGGTCCCCGGTGAGCGCTTCGGCGCCTCCGAACCGGCGGTAGCGGTGCCCATCACCTCGGGCACCGAACTCCAGGGGCTGCTGGTCTGCGGGGTGAACCCCCGCCTGCAGCCGGGCGGGCCGTACCAGGAGTTCTTCGAGGTGCTCGCGTCCGGGGTGTCACGGGCGCTGTCCGCCGCGCGGACCCACGAGCGGGAACGGCGCGAGGCACGGACGCTCGCGGAGCTTGACAGCGCCAAGACCGCCTTCTTCGCCACGGTCAGCCACGAGCTGCGCACCCCGCTCACCCTGATCCTCGGGCCGCTGGAGGAACTGCTCGACGACCCCGCGCTCGGCCCCGGCCGCCAGGCCGTGCTCCGGACGGCCCGCCGCAACGCGCTGCGGCTGCTCGCCCTGGTCAACGACGTGCTCAACTTCACCGGCGCCGACTCCAGCCGCTCCCGCGCCCGCTACCAGCGGACGGACCTCGCGGCGCAGACCGGCGAGCTGGCCAGTGTGTTCCGCTCGGCGCTGGAGAGCGCCGGGCTCACCCTGCGGGTGGAGGGGGAGCCGCTGCCCGAACCGGTCCACATCGACCGGCGCATGTGGGAGAGGGTCGTCTTCAACCTGCTCTCCAACGCTCTGAAGCACACCTTCACCGGCGGCGTCACGGTCGGTGTCCGGCCCGGCGACGGCTGCGCGACGGTCACGTTCTCCGACACCGGGATCGGGATCGCCGAGCACGAGATCCCGAACATCTTCGAACGCTTCCACCGGATCCCCGGCTCACCCTCGCGCAGGCACGACGGCATGGGCATCGGCCTGGCGCTGGTCCGCGAGCTGGTCGCCCTGCACGGCGGCCGGATCGAGGTGGACAGCCTCCTCGGCCGGGGGACGACCTTCACGATCACCCTGCCGTACGGCTCCGCGCACCTTCCCCAGGATCAGCTGGGTGAGGCCGTCACGCCGTACGAGCAGGGGTCGGACGAGATGGCTTCCTGGCTGCCCGGTCTGGAGGAGGGGGCCGGGCGCGGCACGGCGGACGGGGGCTCGCCGGCGGTCTCCCCCGGCGGCGCCGCCCCCGGGCGAATCCTCGTCGCCGACGACAACGCCGACCTGCGCGACTATCTCGTCCGTCTGCTCAGTCCCCACTGGACGGTGACGGCGGTGGCCGACGGGGGCTCCGCTCTGGAGTCCGCCATGAGGCAGGCCCCCGACCTGATCGTCGCCGACGTGATGATGCCCGGCACGGACGGTCTGGAGCTGGTCCGCAGGCTGCGCGCCAACGCGGGCACCCGGAGCGTGCCGATCATGCTGCTGTCGGCCAGGGCCGGCGAGGAGGAGTCTCTGGCCGGGCTCGTCGCGGGGGCCGACGAGTATCTGGTGAAGCCGTTCTCCGCACGCGAGCTGCTCACCCGGGTACGTGGAGTCCTGCGGCTGGCCGCCCTGCGCTCCCGGCACAACCGCCGGCTGCGGGGACTGACCGAGGCCGCGCTGGCGATCAACGAGGCGACCTCGGAGCCCGAGGTGCTTGAGCTGGCGGAGCGGTACGGCCGGCTTCTGTCGGACGCCCCGGACACCCCGGACACCCCGGTGCCGTCCACGCCCGGCGGCGCTCTCCAGGCCGGGCCGCCCGATCTCCACGGGCCGCCAGGCCTTCGGATCGGCCCGCCCGGCGATGCCGACGACACCGACGACACGGTGCCGCGGCAGCTGGCCCAGCTCACCTCCGCGCGCCTGCACAACCTGCGGCAGCTGGAGCTGGAGCACCGGCTCGCGACCACGTTGCAGCTCGCCCTGCTCCCCGAGGTCCCCGAGATCGACGGCACCAGGATCGTCGGCCGATATCTGCCGGGCAACAGCGAGGCGAGCGTCGGCGGCGACTGGTACGACGTGATCCGGGTCTCCGACGACGAGGTGGTGCTGGTGATCGGCGACATCGTCGGCAAGGGGGTCAGGGCCGCCGCCGCCATGGGGCAGATGCGCAACGCGCTCCGGGCCTACGCCCTGGAGGACCCCGATCCCGGCCGGATCCTCGGACGCCTCAACCGGATGACCACGGGCCGATACGACCGCATGCACGCCACCGTCCTGTGCGTGCGGCTCTCACTGTCCACGGGGTGGCTGCGATACGCCAGCGCGGGTCACCCGCCCGTCCTGGTCTGCAGGGCGAGCGGGGAGGCCGACTATCTCGGCGGCGCGCTCGCCCCGCTGATCGGCGCCCTGCCCGCCATGGCCTTCCCCACGGCGGAGAGCCGTCTGGACCGCGGCGACCGGCTGCTCCTCTACACCGACGGCATCATCGAGAACCGCTCCATGGACGTGCTGAGCGGCATGACCAGGCTGCGCGCCGAGATGACGAGGGTCACCGGCCTCGACCTCGACGCCCAGCTGGAGGCGGTACTCACCCTGGTCGACGGTCAGGACAAACCCGACGACGTGGCCCTACTCGGCTTCGCCCGTATCTGAGACACGGCGGGGCCGTCCCCGGGGCGCGACGGGCTTCGCCTTTCCGGCCAGCCTAAACTTCCACCATGATTCGTCCCGCAACGCCGGAGGACGTTCCGGCGATCATTGACATGATCCGCGGCCTCGCGGAGTACGAGAGGGCGCTGGAGAAGGTCGAGACCAGCGCGGAGCGGTTGCACGACGCGCTCTTCGGGACCGGCCCCGCGGTGTTCTGCCACATCGCCGCCGCCGGGGAGGACGGAAAGGAGGTCGCGGGCTTCGCCCTCTGGTTCGTCTCCTACTCCACCTGGCTCGGCCGGCACGGAATCCACCTGGAGGATCTCTTCGTCCACCCCGACCACCGGGGCCGGGGGTACGGCGTGCGGCTGCTCGCCGCGCTCGCCCGGGTCTGCGTGGAGCGCGGTTACGGCAGGTTCGAGTGGTCGGTTCTCGACTGGAACACACCGGCCGTCGAGTTCTACCGGTCGCTCGGCGCGGTCTCGCTGGACGAGTGGGTCCCCTATCGCCTCACCGGACCGGCGCTGGAGAGACTCTCGGCGCGGGACTCTCCCCCGGCCGGTCTCTCCGGCCGGTCCCGCCCGGAGCCGACGCGGTAGCTTGGTGGCTGCCATCACAAGGGAAGAGAGATCGTGACGACGTCTATTCATCAGCGGATCGCCGAAGAGCTGGGTGTGCGCGAACGGCAGGTGCGGGCGGCGGTGGAACTGCTCGACGGCGGGGCCACGGTGCCGTTCATCGCCCGCTATCGCAAGGAGGCCACCGAGACGCTCGACGACGCGCAGCTGCGCACGCTTGAGGAGCGGTTGCGCTATCTGCGTGAGCTGGAGGAGCGGCGTGCCGCGATCCTGGAGTCGATCCGCGGCCAGGGCAGGCTTGACGAGGTCCTCGAAGCGCGGATCGCGGCGGCCGACTCCAAGGCGCGGCTGGAGGACATCTACCTGCCCTACAAGCCCAAGCGGCGGACCAAGGCGCAGATCGCCAGGGAGGCCGGGCTCGAACCCCTCGCCGACGGCCTGCTCGCCGACCCGCGGACCGACCCGCAGACCGCCGCGGCGGCCTTCGTCGGCGAGGGGGTGGCCGACGCCGCCGCCGCGCTGGACGGGGCTCGGGCGATCCTCGTCGAGCGGTTTGGCGAGGACGCCGACCTGGTCGGGGAGCTGCGCGAGCGCATGTGGACGAAGGGCCGCCTGGTCGCCGCCGTCCGCGAGGGCAAGGAGGAGGAGGGGGCCAAGTTCTCCGACTACTTCGACTTCGCCGAGCCGTTCACCAAGTTGCCCTCCCACCGGATCCTGGCGATGTTCCGGGGGGAGAAGGAGGAGATCCTCACGCTGACCCTGGAGCCGGAGGCCGAGCCCACCGGCGGTTACGAGGGGAGCATCGCGCACCGGTTCGGCGTCTCGGACCGGGGGCGCCCCGCCGACAGGTGGCTGACGGACACGGTCCGCTGGGCCTGGCGCACCCGCATCCTCGTCCATCTCGGCATCGACCTGCGGATGCGCATGTGGCAGGCGGCCGAGGACGAGGCGGTGCGCGTGTTCGCCGCCAACCTGCGCGACCTGCTGCTCGCCGCCCCCGCGGGAAGCCGCGCCACCATGGGGCTGGACCCCGGCCTGCGCACCGGCGTGAAGGTCGCCGTGGTGGACGCCACCGGCAAGGTCCTGGCCACCGACACGATCTACCCCCACGAGCCGCGCCGCCGCTGGGACGAGTCGCTGGCCACGCTCGCCACGCTCGCCAGGGCGCACAACGTGGAGCTGGTCTCGATCGGCAACGGCACCGCCTCGCGGGAGACCGACAGGCTCGCGGGCGAGCTGGTGAAGCTGGTCCCCGGACTGACCAAGATCGTGGTGTCGGAGGCCGGGGCGTCGGTCTACTCCGCCTCCGCCTTCGCCTCCCAGGAGCTCCCCGGCCTGGACGTTTCGCTGCGCGGGGCCGTCTCCATCGCGCGCCGCCTCCAGGACCCGCTGGCCGAGCTCGTCAAGATCGACCCAAAGTCGATCGGCGTCGGCCAGTACCAGCACGACCTCGCCGAGAGCAGGCTCTCCCGCTCGCTCGACGCGGTGGTCGAGGACTGCGTGAACGCGGTCGGCGTGGACGTCAACACCGCCTCGGCGCCGCTGCTGACCCGGGTCTCCGGCATCGGCGCCGGCCTCGCGGAGAACATCGTCCACCACCGCGACGCCAACGGCCCGTTCCGCTCCCGCAGAGCGCTCAAGGACGTCGCCAGGCTCGGCCCCAAGGCCTTCGAGCAGTGCGCGGGCTTCCTGCGCATCCCCGGCGGGGACGATCCGCTCGACGCCTCCAGCGTGCACCCCGAGTCCTACCCCGTGGTGCGCCGGATCCTGCGGACCACCGGCGCCGATCTCACGAACCTGATCGGCAACGGCTCGGTGCTGCGGTCCCTGCGCCCCCAGGACTTCACCGACGACACCTTCGGCCTGCCGACCGTCACCGACATCCTGTCCGAGCTGGAGAAACCCGGCCGCGACCCGCGTCCGGCCTTCAAGACCGCGACCTTCAAGGAGGGCGTGGAGAAGATCTCCGACCTCAAGCCCGGCATGCTGCTTGAGGGTGTGGTCACCAACGTCGCGGCCTTCGGGGCGTTCGTCGACGTCGGCGTGCATCAGGACGGCCTGGTGCACGTCTCGGCGCTGTCGCACACCTTCGTCAGGGATCCGCGCGAGGTGGTCAAGCCCGGTGACATCGTCCGGGTGAAGGTGCTCGACATCGACATCCCCCGCAAGCGCATCTCGCTCACCCTCCGGCTGGAGGACGAGCCCGCGAAGGGCTCCGGCCGCCGCGACCAGACCGGCGGCGAACGGCGTGACGGCCGGCAGAGGCGGGAAGGTCAGCAGGGCGGTGAGGGCCGGCAAGGAGGCGAAGACCGGCGGGGAGGCGAAAGCCGGCAACAGCGGGGGCGCGCCGAGCGGCAGCAGCAGGGCGGCCGTGGCGGGCGGCAGGGCGGCGCGCCGAGCGGCGCGATGGCCGACGCGCTGCGCCGCGCCGGACTCGACGGCTCCGGCGGCACCCGTTAGCACGGCACCCATCGGTAAGGCGCCGGTTGGTAAGGCGGCGGGCGTTGACCGGTCATCACCCGGTGGACGTCCGCCGCCGGGCCGGGTTCCCCCGCCGGATCCCTGACGGATCCCTGACGGATCCCTGACGGATCCCTGACACCGTACGGCCCCGCCGCCCGCGCACCGGGTGGCGGGGCCGTACGGCTCTCTTCAGAGCAGGCGCCTGATGTCGCCGTAGGCGCGGTAGAAGCCGCCTCGCCCGGAGCTGCGGACGCCCTCCACGAGATACCGGACCCCCGCCTCGCGCACCCCCTTGGGGAACTGCACGTTCCAGCGCGGGTCGTAGCCCTCGCTGACCACTCGCACCCGGAGCCGGTCCCCCTCCCGGAAGCACTCCACGACCACGCCGCCGCCGACGGTGGAGACGGCGTCCAGCACCACGGTCTCCAGCGCCGCGACGGGTTCCACCGCGGCCAGGCCGGCCGCCGCCTTGACGTCCACCGGCTCGGGAACCGTACCCGCCTGGGCCGCCCTGATCGCCTCCTCCGTGGCGTCGATGCAGGCCAGGGTGCCGTCGGTGGTGACGATGTAGAGGCGGTCGTCGAGATGCTGCATGGAGAAGGCCGAGCCGCAGCCGGTGGCCAGTTTCCACAGGCGCTCGCCGCTCCGGTCGAAGCAGTAGATCGAGGAGTGGTTGTCCCCGGCGAAGACGTAGCGGCCGCCGGGGGCGGTGGCGCAGGAGAAGACGGTGGCGTCGCAGCGGTAGACGGCCTCGGTCGCGCCGTCGGACTTGCGGAGCCGGTGCACGGCACCGCGTGAGGTGCCGGCGTAGACCGACCCGGCCTCCTGCCAGCCGAAGAGCACCGCACCGGCCAGGCCGGTCTCCCAGACCGGAGCGCCGTCGGCGGCGTCGTACCGGGCCACGCCGGTGGAGTGGCCGTGGTAGACGGCCTCGTCGTCGCAGCGGACCATCCAGGCCGAGTCGCCCCGGCCCTTGCGTGCCCACTGGAACTCGTCCTCGTGGTCGATGGTGGTGATCCGTCCGGCCCGGTCGGAGACGCCCAGCACTCCGTCGTGGATGTCCAGCCAGTAGATGTCGACGTCCTCGGCGATCTCGTAGGCGAGCCGGGGCACCTTCCCGCTGAGGTCGTAGACCTTGCCGTCGTCGGCCCCCGCGTAGATCCAGAAGTCGTCGGCGACGATGCACTTCACACCGTCGGGCAGCCGGAACCGGCCGGTGACGGTGCCCCCGTGGGTGACGGTGTAGACGTCGCCGTTCTGGTTGCCGACCCAGCAGCGCTCGGAGTCGACGAAGACGCCGAACGCCGCCGCGCCGCTGGCGAAGCGCCAGAGCACCGGCGCCTGGGTGGCGGTGGAGCGGACACTCTCCACGCTGCGCCGGGTGACCGCGCGGCGCTGGCGCATTCCGCGGACCGCCGGGGCGTATCCCTTGCGGACCTTCTCCCCGATCTTCTTCGCCGCCACGGCCGCGGCCTTCTCCTCGCTGGCGAAGGCCGAGATCTTGGACTGGCCCTGCTCACCGATCCGGCCATAGGTAATCGTCACCCGCAGCCCGTCGTGCACGACCTCGTAGAACTTGTGGGAGCCGCCGCCATCCTCGGACAGCTCCAGGTACGTGCTCCGCGCCGCCATGCCACACCTCTCCGTTGATCGATTTTCGGGGAGCGTACGGCAGCCGAACGACAAATCCGGTCTTCTCCGCAGAATGGGCCACGCGGCTATGGTCTTGGTGAGAGCCGTCCCACCGAGGTGAGGTCTCCCGTCCGGGTGGCTCTCCCGTGCGGGATGGTCCCGTGCGGCCGGCACGCGCCGGCGGTGGAGGGGCGCGGGCGGGCGGCGTGGTCGCCGCCACGCCTGGCCGCCGGCGCCAGGCCGAGCAGTGTCAGCAGCGCCACCTCGAAGCCCACCACCAGCCGCTGGGCCACTCCGGCGGGGATGTCGTCGTTGGTCAGCTCGATCCCGAACATCCGCACGACGTAGGGGATCACCACCAGGAGCAGCACGCCCAGCGAGGCCAGGCTCAGCAGGCGCATCAACCGGGCGTGGCGGCCGGTGGCGTAGCGCCCCGCCAGGATCAGGCCCGCCACCGGCATCATCAGGAAGGCCGCGAAGGCCGCGTACCGGTGGATGCCCCCCGACATGGACAGCGGCACCCCGGGCTCGTCGGTGGGGAAGGCCCCGATCAGCACCATGCACAGTCCCCAGGCGCAGACCAGCGCCGCGGCCCCGCGGTCGTGGCCGCGCCGGGCCAGCGCTCCCCCGAAAGCCGCCGCGCCGACGGCGAGGAACGTCAGGGAGACGGGCAGCAGCCAGCCGTCCGGCTCGAACGCGTACTCACTGATCACGGTGTGCACCGGGTCGAGACCGGTGATCACGTGCAGGCCCAGCATCGCCACGCTCCCGGCGCCGATCGCCGTGTAGCCGGCGAGGATCATCCCGGATCCGGAAAAAGCTTGACTCCCCATGACTCAACCATGGCGACGGCGCCCGCCATGGAACACCCGAAATGATCCCCAGTCGCCCCTGACCGATCCCCGAGGGGATCCGGGGAGGAGTAGTGCCAGCACCAGGGGGATTCCGCCGCCACCACGACCCTGAGCTGCGCGAAGACCGTCGAAGGTGGTGCGGCCCCCCTCAGGGTCGCCCCACCGGGCCCGCCCCGGTCCCGGTCCCGGCTCCGGCCCCCGGGCTGCCCTTCCCAGTCCTCCCGCCCCGGTCCCGGCCCTCCTCGCTCCCTACCGGCCCTCCCGGTCCTCCCAGCCCTCCTCGATCTCTCCCGGTCTTTCCCCGGCGGAAAGGCCTCCGCTCCGTCAGGCCACTTCGGAGCCGACGACATCTGTCGAGCCGGCACAGATCATGTCCAGTTTGGGAAAACTGTAGGCTTTAGCGACATTTGAGGAGTCTGCGGGCGTTTACCGGTTAAATTCGCATCTTCCATAGAAGGTTGGAGATTTACCTTGCCTTCCGGTCTCAATTTCATTAAGAAGACACTCCGGCGCCCCAGCCGGTAAACCGGGAGTGCCATTGAAGCGATTTCTCCATGGTAAGCGAGACGAAACCGCTCGCATGAGACCGGAGAGGTTGCGCAATCATCCAATGAGCTGGCACAGGATCTTCTCGCTCTCGGCAGGGTTCGTGTCCGCGATACTGGGCTGGCTGGCCTTCTTTCGGCTGCCCTGGCAGTCGCCCTTTCTCGCGGCGGGCGGGCCACAGCCGATCTTTCATCCGCGCCCCCTGATGGCTCTCGCCTGGGTGGCGTTCACAGCGTCGATCGTCTTAGTGATCAACTATCGGTACAGAAGACGCGCGACCCCCCTGGCGCCCTCCACGGCCGACGGCAGTGGCATGTCCGCGCTGGACATGAGCATCCCGGACCTGCAGCGGGTCTTCGACCTCCGCGCCGAGGCGGCGCTGTCGGACAAGATGATCTCCCTGCCGATGTTCGTCTCGCTGGTTCTCCAGCCGGAGAAGTCGCGGATGCGCACGGTGGAGACCGTCTCCCTCGAAGGTCGCGTAATCGTTCAGGACGTCAGAGTGGAGCTTTCCCTGTCGGATGCCCTGCTGGACGCCTCCTGGGAGCGGAGAGAGGTCACCGAGAACAGAGACGGCGACCGGTCCGGCGACGAGGACGCCGGCAATTCAGAGATATACGTGCCCATACTGAACTGCCCCAAGAAGGAAATGATCGATAATTTCCATGTACGGGACCGAGAGGGCCGAGATCTCGACATCCTCTGCTACGAGGAAACGATCCAGCTCATCTCCTCGTCACTGCACTTCCTCATCCAGGCGGCCCTGCGGGAGAACGACCGCGGGGCGGGCGCGGCCTCGGAGGGGATCGACACGGCCGAGGCCCTCTTCCTCATGCTGATATGCGGCAACACGACCCCCTCCCTCAAAACGACCGAGAGAACCATCCAGGCGGGTCTCGCCCACATCGGCATCACCGGAAAGGGCGACGACGAGGCCCAGACCGTCACCTGGCTCCGGGAGTTTCTCAGAACCCTCGCCCAGGCCTTCCCCGTGGTCGCGGTCGTGCCGGAGATGCCCGGCCCACGGCGCCTGCAGATCTCCTACAGCCGGACGACCATCCCGCCGAACAAGTCCAAACGGCTCCGTCACTGGCTCCGGCTGATGCTGGGCCTGCGCCCGGTGACGGTACAGATGTCCCCGGGCATGGCCCACAACTCCAAGTCCTATCACCTGCAGGTCAGGGCCCCGGAGTCGCAGTATCTGATGGAGCAGACGCTCCGCTGCGCGGAGTGCGGCCAGAAGCTGAGCAGATCGGAGGTCGAGACGGACGGCTCCGGGGGCTGCGCCCACGTGAGGCCCGCCAGCGACAGCGAGCCCTACTTCCAGCTCCTCCGCAAGCGGGGACAGCACTACGCCCACCTCTACATGCGCGGGTTCGCCGGCCTGCAGCAGCAGAACATCAGGCTCACCGCCTCCTTCGGGGAGGTGCCGCCGGGCACGCTGGCCAGCGCGGCCATCACGGCGGTGACCTCCTTCCTGCTGATCGGCGCGGTCGGCGTCGCCGAGATGACAAAACTCGCGCGCGACAGCGACATCCCCGCCGTACTCCTGGTCCTTCCCGCGGTCGCGGCCTCGTGGTTCGGCTTCGCCTCCGACACCGAGGCGGTACTTCGATCATCGCTTGCCGCCCGCTGCTCACTTATTCTGGGGGGTTTCACATCCATAGCGGCTTCTGTCCTGTTTATCATCTCGGGTGCGGTTCAGCAGGACAGACCAGATCCGCTGAGCAAGGCCGCCGGCCAAGTCGGTGATTCCACAGCCGTACTGGGCATCCAGGTGGGATGGTGGTGGTCCGCGCTCATCTATCTCGCAGGCGCCAACCTCGTCTACGTCCTGGTCCAGCTGGTGGTGCGGTCAAATGCATACCGAAGACTCTTGCGTAAGGAGGCCCTCTTCAATGACGATACAGTTACATAGAGAGGCGGGAGCGGCCTTGAAGAACGACTCTCCCGATGGGATCTACGTGATGGAGCCCATCGAATACGTACGGTCGTCCACTTTGCCCGACAATGAGTTGCTCAAAGACCAGGAGGAAGTAAAGTCCCTCCTGCGGGACACTCGAAAATCCATACGGAGTCGTACCCGAGAGAAGATCTCCCGGGCGATCCTCGCCGCCATCGCCGAAGTGCAGAAAGACCAGGCGGCGGAGCGTCCGACCATGGTGGGGGGCAGGCGCCGTAGCGCGTAGCACCCCCGATTACCCGAGCTCAATGGCCCCGTCGCGTCCCGCCCGGCCGAACATCTCCGGCCCTTCATCGCCGCCGATCCCGCCGACCCCACGGCCCCATCCCGCGTCCGCACCTCGTCAGCGCCCCTTCGCTGTGGTTCCTCTCAGCGGAACCGACGGTGACCAACCGCGACCACCCCTCGGCCGGGACGGTCCAGCAACCGGGGCGGATTCGGCGCTCGGGACAGACCGACCGGCGGCAGGTCAACCGGCGACGCGACGGACCGCCGATCAGCCGCGGGACGACTTCACCCGGAGCACCACAGCCTGACCGGATCGGAAGTAAACCTGTTTTTCTTATTTTTCTTCCGACGATCCGCGCGGCTATTCACCGCAGTCACTTTCCGTTCGTCCGGCCGTAAACCCGGATATCAATCCCCACCTTTCCCACAGGACATGCGCGACACTTACCCACCCTTCTCTCTTTCCCACCCCATCTCCACTTTTCTCCCCCTCCCCTCACGGCGCTCCGGTATCCCGTCGCCATCGACTGGGACGGCTACGACGCTCTCATAGGAAACCTCCGAGGAGACCCCCGCCTTCAGGTGGGGGAGGAATCGGATCCCTGCGGAGCAGGGCAGGGGCCGGCGATTCGCCGCACGGCGAACCGCCGTACGGAAACACGCACGATACTTAACCGATCGCGCGGTAGAATGTGAGGCATGGCGCAGATCGTGAAGC
>NZ_JBEXUG010000038.1:0-57125 GCF_040614315.1 Streptosporangium sp. NPDC006007
ACGGACCAGCCTCACCGCGTCCCGCTTGAACTCATCGCCGAACTTCGACGGTCGTGCCACCCGAAGGCTCCCCTCTATGGAACAAGATCCATTGTCGGGGGTGTCCTCACCTCGGGGGGAACCTCAAGGAGCTGCGATGCGGCGCGCTGGGCGGCCAGCAGATCAGGCGGGAACTCGTAGTTGGCCATGTCTCCCCCCAGGTGCTGCGTGGTTCCGGACGCTTGTAAGTGTCTCCTTGACTTTAAGCTCAACGACTTCCACACCCCGGACTTCACCGACGACCAACCGGGCGGAACGAGCCTCCAGCCGCACGATATGGGGGTGGAGCGGCCTCAGCTCGGCCGACTTCCCGCAACTGGTCGGGGGAGGGGGTACGGTAAACGCCGACACACAGCTCCAGCTGACTCAGCAGGCAGACGTCGCACAGTTCCCGGATGCCGTCCAGGAGACCTTGAGGGCCTGGTGCCGACCTGATCGCCCACGGTCAGGAGAGCGGATGGCCGTCCTCCAGATAGGCCGTCCGGCCCGTGCGGCGAGCCGACACACACGCGTGCAGCCGACGTACCCGCACCGACGGCAGGAACGCGTCCGCGTCCGTGGGGTCGACCAGCTTCCACTCGCTCAGCTCCTCCGGCGGCAGCTGAATGGCCTCCAGCTCCCGCTGGGTCATCACGCCACCGTCGAAGACGAGCCGGAACCCGCCGGGCTCGTCATCGTGCGGGCGCATCCAATCCGCGCACAGCAGCGCGGGGGATGCCAAGGGGGCGATGCCGAGTTCCTCCTTGATCTCTCTGACGGCGCCCTCCCACGGTGTCTCACCGTCGTCAACCGCGCCGCCGGGAAACTCCCACCCATCGTCTTTGTAGGTTGGCCGAACGAGGAGCACCCGGCCGGCTTCGTCCGTGATCAACAACGCGGACGCTGCGGGGTGGCGGGCAAGGGAATGGCGATACTCCTCGATGGTCATGATCAGAACGTAGTTCGCGTGCATGCGGTGGTCGTCCCGACGCACCGGACGCTCTTGTCCATCCTCGTCTGTTCCAGCCGGCCGGCAGGTTCAGTGATCCGTTCGGCATGCCTGCCTGATGCCCGCCTGGATCGGTTTCCCCAGCCTCGCGAGATTTGGGAAGCCGGTGCCCGCTTTGGAAATTCACCTGGACGAGGTGATCGCCCTGCTCACCGCCACCTGCCAGGCGGCGCTGCACACCGGCTGGGACCCGGACCTGCGGCACCGCACCCTGGAGATCGTCTTCGAAGGACTGCGGCCAAGGGACGGGCGCGAGTGATCGGCGCCGATCCGGCGTACACCTTCAGCGCGCGAGCGTCGGCGAAACGGATACGGTCGTCGCCGAATCCGGCAAGCACGCGGCGCCGGTGAGGTCAGCCCGACGTTCTTGAGCTGGAACGCTTCAACGCCGTGGGGAAGTACTCGCGCAGCAGGGAGCGGAGCTGGTTGGCCGACTGTCGGCGATTCCAGGTCGCATCCCGCTGGGCGCGGGCCAGTGCGGCTTCCTCTCCTCCGTTCATTCGGCGAGATCAGCGATATGGACGGGGCCGGCGCGGGCGGCGGCCATGATCTTCCGATCTCCCAGGACAGGCGACGAGAGCCGTAGGACCACCTGGACGTCGGCGATGCCGTAGCCGTCGATGGAGCACCGCACGAGTCTGGCTCCATTGCCGACGGCCAGCCAGGACGCCTCGACGCAACGGTCACCGACACCTCCACCCAAGTGATCTCCGCGCCCCGGGTCACCACAACCCGCGAGCCCGGCGGAGCAGCGGCCAGGACATCGCTCCGCACCCGCTCCAGCGACTCACCCCGTGACGCGGCCCGAGCACCCGTCCGGGCCGCGTCCACACATTCGAGCCGCGCCCCCACCGCAGCCACCACCCACGCGGACGGACCGCTGGATGGGGCATCCTGACGGTCCGTCTGGGGCACCAGCGGGCGCGGCCGATCGACTTCACAGCAGCTGACCGGGTTATCAAAGATCGAGCAGCGACCCTTGGCCGGGGTTGATGATGAGCTTGCCGCCTCCGCCGCTGTTGTGGCTGCCGTCGCCGGGGAGTCCGGCGATGTGGCGCAGTTCGGTGATGGTGAGATCGTCGCGGCGGAGGGCGGCGAGCAGGGTGCTGAGCAGGAGTGCGGCGCCGACGGTGTCCCAGAGTGCCCGGTGCGGTTGGCTGTCGGGGGCGAGCAGGCCGACGGTCTTGGTCAGGTGGTGGTGGGCGAGGAGTTCGCTGAGTTTGTTGCCGCCGCCGTCGTTGAGCTGGCGGGCCAGGCGGAGGGTGTCGATGAGCGCTTCAACGCGCAGGTCGGGGCAGCGCTTGCGCAGGAGCCTTGCGTCGACGCCGACGTTGTGACCAACGATGATTTTGCCGGTCAGGCGGGCGGTGAGCTCGGGGAGGACCTGGTCAAGGGCTGGCGCGCCGGCGAGTGCGGCGTCGGTGAGCCCGGGTGAGATCCAGGGGCTGCGCGGGACGGGACGCCCTGGGTTGATGAGGGTGGTGTAGGAGTCCGTGACGGATGGTTGCCCGGCGATGATGGGGACCAGGGCGATCTCCAGGATCGCCTCGTTGTCGTGATCTTGGCCGCCGGTGCCTTCGAGGTCGAGGGCCACCAGCGGTGCGTCCTCCCACGGGGTGGTGTCGGTCATGAGGGTGCTGCCGCCTATCGGAGTGGGCCTTGAGGACTGTCAGTCCTCTTCATCAAAGCGTGTGGCCTGGGGGAACCGGGTGCGAATCTCGGTGAGCTGCTGCTGTTGGTCGCCGGAGGGCGGGTAGCCGATGAGGGATCGGCCGTGGGCGTGCAGCAGGTGCGGCTGGTCGAGTTCCCAGATCTGATAGCGCAGGGTGTGCTGGATGGCGTAGCGGCGTTGCTCGCCCAGACCATGCGTCCAGACATGCCCGTCGTCGATGAGAAAGTCTGTGGTGTAGCCGAGACCAGCCAGCACGGTGTCAAACTCGCCGCGGGTCGGCTGACGGTGATCGTCGGCGCAGAGGTCCTGCTGGGCTTTGGGGCAGATGTCGCAGAGTTCACGCACTCCCCAGTGCCCGTTGTAGTCGGGGACGGTATGTGCGAACGACACCCCGCAGCTGGTCTTGCGAAACAGCGGGGTGGTGATGCCGGATTCGTGCCAGGCCGTGATGATGGTGGCGTCGAGCTCGCCGGGCAGGACTTTGCGCCGGTTGAACTCGTCGGCGTAGGGGACGGTGACGCCGATCCCGCGCAGGTAGTCGGCGTTTTCGGCCTTGTGGTAGTAGCCGGTGAACACGATCGCGTCGGTCTGCGCGCCAACGGTCAGGACATGGCCCATGGTCTCGGACTGGTCGTTCCAGCCGGGAACGATCGGCCGCCAGTAGAGCACCACCTTGGTCCGCTTCTTGTGAGCGCAGGCGGTGGCGATCGACGTGGTCGTAATCGAGCTTTTGGCGATCGGCTCGATCCGCGGGTCGCTGATCCCGCTGTAGGTGAACAGAAGCGTCACGCGGACGTGCTGGAGCTGCTCCAGCACGGCCATGTCCTGCTCGGTCACCTTGAACCGGGTGATGATCAGGACGAGGTTGTCCAGACTGCACTCGTCCAAGGCGCGCAGCACTTGAAACAGGTGCGGCTTCACCCCGGGCAGGAACGGGTCAGTGGCCTTGTTGAAGATCTGAATCGGAGTGCTGGACGGGCGAAAACCCTCATGGGTGACGAGCAACTCGATCGCCTCGTCGGTGGTGCAGAGTAGGTGTGGGACCTTGTGCTCGAAGTCGCCCCAGAAGTGGCGGACGCAGTAACCGCAGTCCAGCGGGCAGCCGATGATGTGGTTGAGCGACAGGCCGCTCTTGCGGTAGGTGACGATCTGAGCCATGTAGGGGTCCAGTGCCGCGATCTGCTCGGCGGACAAGTGCTGCAGGTGCTTGGGTCCTGCCGCGAGTTGGACGGGTGGGCGGATGGGGACGCTCATCGTGATCTCCGATCAGGGACGGTGTTGGTGAGCAGTGCCGCCGAGCGATGGATACCGAACCAGATCGCGAAGTCCCGGCGGGCGGCCTCGGCGTCATCGGAGGTGTGGATCAGGTTCTCGATCAGCCGGTTCTCCCCACGCGCCGTGGCGAGACTGTCAATGCCGAATTGACCGCGGATCGAGGCCGGGTCGGCGCGGGCCGGGTCGTAGTGGCCGAGCAACGCCCGTAACCGGGTCGGGGTGTCAGGCGGACCGGCCGGGCCGCGGCCGAGGGCGATCACGACCCGTTGGCCGACGTAGCCGCGGCGCAGGTCCGCCGCGACATTCACCGGGTGGAACCGGCCGGGATCGGCGAGCAGGTCGTCGTAGTGGGCGAAGATCTGCGTCTGGGTGACCAGGGTGGCCTGGCGGGCGACGATCTCGACCTCGGCCGCTACTTTGGACAGGACCTCCTCCACCAGGCCGCGGCGCAGACAGTCGGGCTTGAGCAGGATGACGCTCCACCGGGTCCAGTCGATGGTGGCAGGCAGCGTTCGGATGGTCATCGGGCCTCTTCTCGGACGACGCTGGCGTTGGTCATGACCTGGGGCCATCGGTTGCCGACCAGCCACCGATAGGCGGGAGCCAGAGCCTTCAAGGTGGCGGCCCAGATCGGGGTGCCCGGGTAGTGAATGATCTGCCGGTAGATCTCAAACAGCAGCACGACCTGCTGCCAGTAGGGGTGCAGCGACTGCCAGGCGGCGTCAGCCAGGTTGAGTTGCTGCTCGTCGCGGCGCAGCGCCTGTTCGTAGTGCTCCACGACCAGCAGTTCGGCCCAGCCGGTGCGCGGCATGGTCATGATCGGGAACCGGGCGTGGTCGTGATGGGCGGTGGCGGCGACCTGGGCGGCCAGCTGGTTGTCGACGTCGTTGATGTGCATCGACCCGACGTGGTGACCGTAGCTGCCGACCTTGACGCCCAGGTGCGCGGCGGTGAACTCCTGGATGAGGGTCGCGGAGAACACGTCGTTGAGCAGCCCGATCACCGCGTCGTTGCCGCGCATGTAGGTGACGGCGTGCAAGAACCCCTTGCGCAGCAGGAACTGCATGCCCAGTGTGCAGGACACGTTCGGGTTGGCCGGGTCCAGCAGTTCCTCGGGACCGAAGATCGACACAACCGCCCGTTTGGAGTCGGGCTCGTCGGTGAGGACCCGGATGATCCGG
Organism: Streptosporangium sp. NPDC006007; assembly: GCF_040614315.1. Classification (NCBI taxonomy): domain Bacteria; kingdom Bacillati; phylum Actinomycetota; class Actinomycetes; order Streptosporangiales; family Streptosporangiaceae; genus Streptosporangium; species Streptosporangium sp. NPDC006007. The sequence goes on from NZ_JBEXUG010000038.1 coordinate 5,156, forward strand.
TCCCACTGGGATCCGCGCGACAGCGACGGTTTGAAGATCTTCGGGCCGTAGGCGCTGCCGGTGAGGGTCGTGCCATCGGCGGACACTTTGGCGATGGACGGCGCGTAGTAGCCGATCATGTCCAGGTCGTCGCGACCCCAGAAATACCAGAGGGCCTCTGCGAAGCAGAACACGATGTTGGTGCGCCGGGCCGGGGTGTAGACGATCCGGTCGCGGGGGTTGTCCAGAACGAAGCTGATGTTGAGGCATTCGCGGGCGTTGTTCCCGCGGGCGCCGATGGTCTGCTGGTAACCAACGCCGACGTGTTCCAGCACGGCGGTGTAGGCGTCTTCGAACCGTTGGAAGGTAGCGGGGTGCAGCATCGGGGTCCTTTCCGCCGCCCAGGAAGGTGAGCGGTCATCGGATGGGGTGGCATGCGCTGGCCCAAGGCCGGTTGCCGCGTACGGACTCTTGTGCCGAGCCGAATCGAGTACGCGCCGACGTGCAGAGATCGGCGTGGTCAGCCGACGTCTGTTGCGTGGGCGATGGCGAACCAGACGCTCTCGCCGGGCTGGCCGGTGGTGGACAGCCGGGTGGTGTGCACCCCGCAGCGCCCGCCCGACAACCAGGCGACGATCGCCAGGCCGCGACCGCCGAGATCGAGGGACTCACTGTCGATCGCCTCGGGGGCCGATCGGCGGGCGCCGTAGCGTAGGCAGGCGGTGATCTGGTCGAGGCCGCCCCCGGTATCGACGATCTCCACTGCCACCGGGACACCCGCGTGGTGCAGTATTCTCAGCTCACAGGGGCCTCCTGCGTGCAGGAAGGCGTTGGTGACCAGTTCGCTGACCATGACCTCCAAGTCCGCCAGGGCGGCCCCGTCGGTGACGTGTTCGTCGATCTGGGAACGCAGCAGGTAACGGGTCTGACGCGGAGCGTGCGCGCCTTCGCCGAAGACCTGGGCGTCGCGGTGCGGACTGTGTCGAAATGGGAGCACCTGGGTGCCGATACCCAGCCGCGCCCCGACACCCAGGCCATCTTGGACACCGCCCTGGACCGCGCCGGAGCGGCCGGGCAGATGCGTTTCCAGCTGCTCGTGGCCGAGACCGGCACCGCCCTGCCCAAGAGCGCAGACGGGCCCTCAGCACCTCGGGTTTGGGACTACGAGACTTGGGCTGATGATCTGGAACGGGCGATGGTGTTCTTGTCCCGCCAGAACTTCCCCGCCGCGTTGGCCTTGATCAACCGGTGGCTGACCCGGTTCTCCGCCCACCGCCTCAACGGCAAAGGCCTGTATCTGCATGCCCGGTCGCTGGTGCTGTTCGGCGACACCCAGCGCGACCAGGGAGCCCTGGTCGGCCCGCTGTCGGCCAACCGGTCCTATCGCCAGGCGCTGGGCATGTTCGGTGAGCTGGACATCCCTCGCAGGGTCGCCCAGATTGAGCTGTCTTTGGCGGTGGTGGCGGAGATGACCGGCGAACTGCAAAGCGCCGCCCACCGTTATGAACGGCTCGCCGCGGACGAGCGGCTCAGCGGCCGGGACCGAGCCCGCTCCCGGCTGTGGGTCGGCACCGCCCTGTCCAAAGATGGCGACCACGACTATGCCGCCCGCGTCATGGCCGAGGCCACCCGCGAGTTCGACGACCTCGGCGAGGCCGAGGACTGGTCGGTCGCCCAGCAGAAACTCGCTCTGGCCTATCGGGGTGCCGGAGATCTCGGCAGGGCCTTGCACTTCATTGAGCTGGCCCGCTCCAGCGGCAGCGACGACACCCCCATGCAGCGGGTGCGCCTGTCCACTGCCCACGCTCACATCCTGCTGTCGGATCGGGCCACCAGCGGGCAGGGCCTGGCCCTGCTCGACCAGACCGCCCAGTTGGCCGTCAGCAGTGGCCTAAGCCATCAACTGCGCAGCATCCAGACCATCCGCCAGGGCTTCGAGAACGCCGGCGGACGCTCCATCTGACCGAGCCAACCAACCACTTATCCGAGGGGCTTCGTGACCGACCTTCACCTGCGTTCCGCGACCAATGGCCAGCGCGCCGACGCCGAACTCATCTGGGACTACCACCAGATGCACCACCCGGTCCGCCTCTGCTCGGCGGCCATCGGCCTGGGCAGCCACGACCTCGGCGTGGCCGCCTTCGCCGCCGAGCTCTATCATGCGGGGCTGTTCCCGATCCTGGTCTTCAGCGGCGCCAACAGCCCCACCACCGCCGCCCGGTTCCCGCGCGGCGAAGCCGTCCACTTCGCCGAGCACGCCATGCAGCTCGGCGTCCCCCAATCGGCGATCATTATCGAACCGCGGGCCGCGAACACCGGCCAGAACATCGACTACTCCCGCCAGTTGCTCACCGAGGCGCAAATCGGCATCGCCTCGCTGATGCTGATCTCCAAGCCCTATATGCAGCGGCGGGCCTTCGCCACCGTCCGCAAACTCTGGCCGCAGGTCGAGGTGGTTTGTGCGTCCGAGCCACTCACCTTCGACGACTATCTCAAGTCGATCGGTGATGAGAAGCTCGTCATCGACATGCTTGTCGGGGACCTACAGCGGGTGCTCGAATACCCGGGCCTGGGGTTCGCGGTCCCCCAGGACGTCCCCGCCGAGGTAGACGCCGCCTATCGGCGTCTGCTGGAGGCAGGGTTCGACAGCCGACTCCTGCCGTGCTGACGTGCTGACCACGGCGACTCCGGACCGGCTGGGCCGGCCCAGGCCCATCCACCGCAGCAGTGATCTGGGAGCCCGCGCCGGACGGTCGGACCGCCTCGCCAATCTGACCTGCACGGTCGGGGCGACCACCTATCTGTGTGGCACTGGAGGGGCCTGGTATCTCGATCCGTGGCCGTTCGCGACCCATGGTCTGGCCACCGAGCTGTTCACCGTTCCCGAATACGGTGCCCCCCGGATCTGGCGGGGGTCACGATCCACGACGGCGCGGGGGGGGCGCCGACGGTCATCGGCCCGCAGCGGCTATCGAAGGAGCATCGGCGATATGGACGGGGCCGGCGCGGGCGGCGGCCGTGATCTTCCGATCTCCCAGGACAGGCGACGAGAGCCGTAGGACCACCTGAACGTCGGCGATGCCGTAGCCGTCGATGGAGCACCGCACAAGCCTGGCTCCATTGCCGACGGCCAGCCAGGACGCCTCGACGCAGCCGCGTTTCGGATCGGCCAGGGCCAGCCGGGCGGCGGCGAGCGCGCTCAGGTCGGCGGCGCTCCGGACCCGGTGGCGGGCAACCCTGGCCGTACCGGCGAGCACGATCGCACCCGCCACCACGAAGACCACCGCCATGAGCCCGACCGCCCAGATCGTCGCCACCCCCCGCTCCCCGGCTCCGGCTCCCCTCCCCGTTCTCCCCACCTCCGCTCCCCTCCGCCATTTCCCCCAACTCCCTCCGCCGACTCCGCAGCCCCCTCCAGCCCCCCGTTCCCCCTGTCGTCTCCGCCGTTTCCCCCAGTCCCCTCTGCCGTCTCCATAGCCCCGCCCCCTCCAGCCCCCGTTTCCGCCGCTCACAGCTCTGCCTCCGGTTCGGTGGCGGAGACAGCGGTCGCGCGGACGATGACGCCAGGGAGTGAGACCCCCCAACTGGGTCTGACGGTCACCGACACCTCCACCCGAGTGATCTCCGCACCCCGGGTCACCACAACCCGCGAGCCCGGCGGAGCAGCGGCCAGAACGTCGCTCCGCACCCGCTCCAGCGACTCGCCTCGTGACGCGGCCCGAGCACCCGTCCGGGCCGCGTCCACACATTCGAGCCGCGCCCCCACCGCGGCCACCGCCCACAACGCGGCCGCCAGCACCGCCACGACGGCAGGCAGCACGACTGCGGTCTCCGCGGTCACCGATCCCCGCGACCGGCGAGGGGTGGTGACCGACGCCACAAGGATCACCCGGCCACGCTGAGCGCCCGATTGATCAGACCGCTGATCATCTGCTGGACCTCGGAGCTTGTCACCACCTTGAAAAGAAGCGCCGCGAAGGCGCAGGCGGCGATGGTGCCGACGGCGTATTCAGCGGTGGACATGCCCCGGTCGCGACCCGGCCCCGTGCTCAGCGACGCCCAACGGACGCGCAGCCGTCGCCGCCGGTCACACCGGGTGTCGCCCCTGGTCAATGGAGCCATCGTTTCCTCCTGGAATCCCGGCCGGATCCCACGCCCGGCACCGGTCACACCAGTTTTCTCGACGAAGGGACGGCTCGAAGGGCGTGAACGCCGTTCTGTGGACAACCCCGGGGCACCCGGACAGCCCCTGTGGACAACTCAGTCCTGTGGCCAGCTTAGGAAAGCAGCGCATCGCCGGGGATGCACCTGAAAACCGTGCTGGCCGGCGGGCTTGGTCACGATGTGCACGATGATGCCCGGCACCCGGCGCGCCCAGGCCACCAGCCGCCCGGCAAAACCCTGATCGGCGAAGACCACCCGGCAGGAACCGGACAGGTACAGCCCCAGCAGCAAGCTGGTGGCCCCGGCGCGGTCCCGCACAGCGGCCGGGCGCACCATCACCGCCGGCAGCAGGCCGAGGGTGTCGACGGCCACGGACCGCTTGCGGCCGTTGATCTTCTTGTTGGCGTCGTAGTCGCGGGTACCGGCTCCGACGGTGCCGGCGCCCTTGACGCTCTGACCGTCGATGACCGCCGCCGACGGCTTCGGATCACGACCGGCTTTCCCGCGGACGCGCCGTCGCAGCACGTCCAGGATCCGCTGGGTGACGCCCTGGTCCTCCCCGCGAACGAAGGCCAGTAGACGGTCTGCCAGGGCGGGAAACCGACCGGCAACCGCCGCCGGGCGCAGCCGGTCCGCACCACGTACACGATCGCGTCCACGACCTCCCGGCGTGGATGCTTCTCCTTGCGGCCGTCGCGGTGGGGCTCGTGCCGCTGGCCACCAAGAGGGCAGGCCCTCAACAGGTCCACGACTGGACCAGATTGCGTTCGCTCAGCGAGGAGCTCAAGAGCGAGGTTTATGCGTACCTCGCCCGCATCGGCTCCTACCGGGACGCGGACGCCCCCAGACGCTCCTGGGCCGCGCCGAGCGGATCCTCACGGACGCCTCCGACCTGGTCGGCCACACCGTCACCTTCATCCCCCGCCGGCGCGCGCTGCCTGCCGTCACCGATGTCGGGCATACCTGGAGCTACGGGTCGCCGGTCAAGTTGAGGGCTATTACCGGCCCCGGGCCGCGCATATGAGGCGGCGAAGCACCCAAGTTCGCCGGGCGGAGCTGGCATTGACCGCCATCGCCACCGCCGCCGGGGCCCCTGGAGCCGCTATGCCCCAGACAGCGATCACAATGAGTGACAGTCATCAGTCTCAGACGCATCAAATAGGCGACACCTGATTACGCGAGGTCACCAGAGTGGCACTCGATCATGGCCAGCCTGCGCGACCCGACCATCGGTCTGGCCCGCCTGATCGGCTGGACCAGCATCGCCGCCGCCACCGACCACTACCGCAGCCACCCTGCGGACGGTCTTCAGCTACCCGGCCTCACAGCATGAGAACACTTCGGCCCTGTTACTGATCCGGCCATACATACGTTGCCCGATCCACATTGAAACCACTGGACAATGGACGCCTATATCAGGACTCCTCACAGTTGCCCATTTTTACACTCGAAGACTTACGCTCACCCGGGCGAGCAACATTATAATCCTCAAGTCTTTTGAAGACATACCCCCCCACGGCGAAGAAAATCATTTAGCGCATCACCGATCTCCCCGCACAGAACAGGCCTATTATTTGGAATGCCGACACCGGCCCCCCCGGCTATATGATCACTCTTCATTGAGGCTTATCCAGAAGGCGGAAAGTCTAGCCATTTGAAGAAATAGAATGCCTCTATGAAGGGCTTTTATTGGGGGCGTCAAGAGCGGAGAGTTCGACGGCCTGATCTAAGCTAGGACGTAGCGCCAACCCGATTTTCCGGGCAGGCGTTTCGCATTTTCGTAGCGAGAGAGCTCGGGTCGCCCTGCGACCGGCCCAACCGCTACGCGGCCCCTACGGGTCGCCTTCCGCCTTGCGCCGGCTACACGTTTTGATCATGAAAAACCACTGCGGGAAACAGGGGAACGCCTGCCCGGAAAAACAGTTTTGATCTTGCCCACCAAACACCTCACCCCAACCCTTTACCGGCTCCAGTGGTGGGAGCGAGAGAACAGAGCGCGGTAAAGACGTTCAGCAGAGTGCAGGATTAAAAAGCGATAGCGCTACGCGCCACGACCTCTAGAAAAGGAGCACCCCGCTGGGGATCTCATTCATACGGGAAGCTAACTTACGGCCGGCATTCCCGCCCCTGAACACGTTTCCCGGGCACCAGCCTTCTGGTGCGTTGGCGTCGCCTGCTCGGGATCCGCACTAACCCTAGCCCCACACACCGGAAATTTACCCATCAGATAACCTCCAGCACGTTGAACTCCGGATGGAAACTGAGATCCTTCCCCTTGGGAAGGGTATACAGGAAATGAACGTAGCAGTGCCCACCATTATGGAATGCTACGTCGATTCCAAGCCTTTACTTATGTCTTGCGAACGACCGGACATTGTCGATCTCGCTGCTACCACTGTTAGTGATCAAAGCCACGAGGTAGATTTCAACGTCTTTGACTCGTATCTTCCCGCCTTCGACCGGTAGGTCTACCCCGCGAACCGGCTCCAGCATCGCACCTTCGACAGGGCGCTCAGCTTGACTGAAATCATCCCCTCCGGGAGGAGAGGCGCGCACAATTTGAAGCATCACCCGCGCACCCGTCGCGAAGTCAAGCTGTACGCCTATCGGCCTAGCCTTATATCCGACTTCATCGAACGTGCGGGTACTCTGTATCTCTTCGCTTACTTTTCTGACTATCTCCTCTTTAAGGAACGACTCGAACCGTTTTGTCCGCATTGACTACATCTCCCTAGTGAACACCGGCACTGAGGCAAGGCCCCCAGTCTACTCCTACCGATAAAGTCTCCTTAGGAAAAGATGCCTCCGTCGGGGGCCGCCGGCTCCGGGATGAGGGGGCAGCAAGGTGCGCGGGTCGGGTGGCGGCCAAGGTTCCGCTCATCCCGTCCACCGCCGCCCCCTGGCAAGCGGGCAGGGGCAGGTGGGGAAGGCGTGCGGGAGGGAACAGCACAGGCCCCTGATCTGCTGGAACACTGCGGGCCACTGGCCCGTGTATGGCCCGTGAACAGTGATCGACAGTGAGACACCGTCGACACTGCCCCAGAGGGAGAGCACGTTGAAGCAGGTCGGGGCATAAATCAACCCCCTGACCAGAGTCTTAGCGATCTTCTCACTAGCTCCACAGGACCCCCACGTTCTTGTGTGGACAACCCCGGCCACCGGAGAGCCCCTGTGGATGACTCAGCCCGGTGGCAAGCTCAGGGAAGCAGCACGTCGCCGGCGAGGCCGGCCACGGTGGGGATGATGCCGAGGAGGACGAACGCGGGCAGGAAGCAGAGTCCCAGAGGAGCGACGGCCTGCACCCCCACCCGCCGGGCGGCGGCCGTTGACACGGCGCGGGCGGCATAGCGGGAGTCATCGGCCAGCCTGGTGAGAACATCGGCCACTGGAGCACCGCTGAGGGCGGCCCGGCCCATGGTGCGTGCCAGCGGAGCCAACGAGCGCTCGGCCGCCAGAGACCGCCAGGCGTCCTCCGGCGCGGCCCCCAGCCTCAGCTGTCCGCTCACCCAGGCCAGCCGATCGCCAAGAGGTCCGCCGACCGCCTCAACCGTGATGTCGAGGGCACCGGTGATCGGCTGCCCCGCGCGCAGGCACGCGACCATGAGGTCCGCCGCCAGCGGCAGGTCCGCCACCGTCCGTTCGCGTTCCCGACGGAGCCGGGGCGGCTCGCGCCTCCGGATGACTTCCAGTGTGAACCCGAAACCGGCCGCCCCCGCGACGGCTCCCGGCACGGCGCCGACAAGGAGGAACACCGTCACCCCGATGGCGGCGCAGATCATCGTCTCCTGCCGGCTGGGGCGCCGCTTCCCCGCTGTTTCGCGGATCGCCCCCGGGGGCGCGACGTTCACGGACCGTCCCCGCGGCGGAGAAGACCGAGAGTGCCGCGCCCCGGCTGTCCAGGCCGACGGCGGCGATCTCAGGGTCCGGCGAATCCGCATGGAAGGATCATGGAACGGCGTCCACAACCACCCCGCGACCCCGGCGAGCACGACAGCCAGCATGCTGATCAACGAACCTCCTTGTCAGGACCGCTGCGCGCGGAGGACCAAGTGGTGTGTCCACCACAGGCCACACCCGTCGAGGGCGAGGCCACAGGCCAGGCAGGCCACTCCCGCCGGGCTGCCGAACAGGAAGCCCAGCGGGCTCATGCCGAGCCCCGCCGCCATCAGCAGGCCGAGTGCGGGAAGGCCCGCCAGCAGGCGAGCGGTGGCGCGCGGACCGGCGAGCTGGGCGGCGACGTCCTGGCGATGGGCATGGGCCTCTCTGAGGGAGTCCGCGACACGATCGACCAGGACGGACAGTCCCGCACCGGTGGTCGTGCTGACCCGCCAGCAGGCGGCCAGCCCCCGAAACGCCTCGCCTCCCCGCTCGGGGGCCACCGCCAGCAGGGCCGAGGGGATGTCACCGCCGTCTCTCGCCGCCGCGATCAGCGGGCGGAGTGCCGTCGGATCGGGAAAGTCCGCGGCTGACACGGCCCTGACCAGTGCCTCACCGGCCGGCCGCCCGGCGGCCAGTTCGGCCGCGAGTCCCTGGCACAGCTCCATCGACGCCGTCCGCCAGGCGGCCACGCGTCTCGACGGCCGGGAGAGGCCGGTGAGCCTCTGGAGCAGGGGGCGCGACCCGCGGGGACGACGCCTCTCCATCCACCGCAGACGAGCCGTTCCCGGGTCGGGCCCCGTCCACAGCCACACCGCCAGGGCGGCGAGGAACATGACCGCTCCCGTCATCGGACTCCCCGCCAGCCATCTGGGGGGAGATGAGGAGGTTGTGAAAGGGGAATGCCCGGGGCTCGGGCCGCCAGGGCGGGGAAACCCGGGCCGGTGGCCACGTGACCCTCCGGTGAGAAGGTGAGGGCGGGTTCGGCGTCGACCAGCCCCGAGGAACGACGGGTCATCATGCAGATCTCGGCCACCCTGCGGCGGCCGTCCGTGTGATCACGGGCAAGGTGGATGACGACGTCCAGAGCGGCGGCGATCTGGCTGTGAACCGCCTCACGGCTGAGACCCGCGGCGCATGCCAGGGCCTCCAGGCGAGGGGGCACGTCGGCCGCGGTATTGGCGTGCAGGGTGCCGCAGCCGCCCTCATGGCCGGTGTTCAGGGCTGCGAGGAGGCTGACCACCTCCGCGCCCCTGACTTCACCGACGACCAGCCGGTCGGGGCGCATGCGCAGGGCCTGCCGTACGAGGTCGCGAAGGCGGACACCGCCCGCTCCCTCAAGGTTGGCGGAACGGGCCTCCAGCCGCACCACGTGGGGGTGGAGCGGCCTCAGCTCGGCCGAGTCCTCGACCAGCAGCAGCCGGTCACCGGGGTCGGCCAGGGACAGCAGGGCGGAGAGCAGGGTTGTCTTTCCCGTGCCCGTGCCACCGGTGACCAGGAAGGCGAGCCTCGACTCGATCACGGCGGTGAGCACGGGAACGGTGTCGGCTCTGATCGTGCCCGACCGAACCAGGTCGGGGAGAGTGAAGGTGCGGCGGGGAGGGAGGCGCAGCGACAGGCAGGTGCCACCAGGCGCCACGGGTGGCAGGACCGCGTGCAGCCGGACGCCTCCGGCGAGACGGGCGTCGACATAGGGGCACGCGTCGTCGAGCCGCCTGCCCGCCGCCGAGGCCAGGCGCTGGGCGAGCCGGCGGACCGCCTCCTCTCCGGGAAAGACGATCGACGTGCGGCGCAGTCCACGGCCGTCGTCGACCCACACCTCACCAGGACCGTTCACCAGCACATCGGTGACGTCGGCCTCGGCCAGCAGCGGCTCCAGCGGACCGGCCCCGATCAGATCCGCGCACAGGACACGGGCCACCGCCAGGATCTCCGCGTCGCCGAGCACCGCGCGCTCCGCTCTGAGCGCGACCGCGACGTGCGCGGCACTGGGCTCGACCCCGGTCCGGGCCAGCCGTACCCGGACAGCCTCCACCAGCTCGGAGGAGACCGTCGTGGGGGTTTCCGCGCGCTTCACGCCTCGGCTCCGAGAAGCGAGCGCAGGAACGAGGCGCAGAAGCGACCGAGAGGGGTGCGCCGACCGAGCGGAGGAAGGTCACCACGGTTGAGTGCCGCCACGAGCCGGGGTTGATCGGGGAGACCACCCGCGTATGGCATGCCGAGCGAGGCCGTGACCACATCGTCGTCCAGAACGCCGCCGCGCACGACGGCCCGCACCTCGCCGGTGTGTTTGCGCAGCCCGGCGAGCACCTGGGCCGCCGCGAGCACACCGCGCACGTCGGCGGTGACGACCAGCAGAGTGGTCGTGGCCCTGCTGAGCGCCTCCACGGCGGCGTGGTCGGGGTGACGGGGCAGATCGACGACCACCAGATCGAAGCCTCTCCAACCCGCTTCGAGGACGGAGCGCATCGCCTCGGCGGGAATGGTCTCGACCTCGCCGCGGTGGAAGGAGAGCAGGGTCAGCCCGGCGAAAGTGGGCAGCGCCGCCTGAAGCGCGGTGAAGCTGACCCTGCCCTGCCGGGCGACCAGATCGGACCAGCGCGCGCCGCCCGCCTCCTCCTGCCCGAGAAGCAGGTCCAGGCCACCGCCGAGCGGGTCGGCGTCGACCAGGAGGGTGCGCAGGCTCTGCCGGGAGGCGCTCAGCGCCAGCGCGGCGGCCAGGACGCTGGCTCCGGCTCCGCCTCGGCCGCCTGCGACGCACACCACCACCCCCGCTCTGGCCGCCGGTTCCACGGCGTCGGCGAACTCGTCGACCAGTCGCCGCTCCGCCGAGGGCAGCTCCAGGACGGCCTGGGCCCCGACCGCGACACACTTGCGCCATGTGTCGGGATCGTCGGGAATGTTGGTGACGAGGAGGACGCGACGTCTGGGCGGCGGCGCGGTGACGGCCAGGGCGTCGGCCATGTCGCCGCCGACCACGACCAGTGGAGCGCGGTTCCAGTAGGGCCGGGCGTGCGCCGGGACATGGGCGACGTCAAGCTCGACCCCGGCAGCGGCGGCGACACGGAGCAGATCGTCGAGCAGATCGTGGTCATCGGTGATGACCAGGGGGCGGTCCGGGCGGTCCAAGGGTGCCTCCCTGAAGTTCGGGAGACCCACTTTCGGAGAGAGGCCGCCCCCGCCAGGCCACCGAACGCCGTTCTGTGGATAACCGAGGAACCCTTGACGTCACCTGTGGACAAGGCGGCGCCCGAGATAGGAGACGACGGGGAAGGCGAGGTCAGGGGAGAGCGGGGAACCGGGCAGCCGGAGGGACTCGGGGGCCGAGTGTCCAGGAGGGCGGACGGTCCGGACCCAGAGCCGAGACCGGGCGAACTCCAGGGCTCAGGGCCAGGACCGGGGGCTCAGGGCCAGGACCGGGAAGCGGAGCGAGGGACGGGTCCAGGATAGAGACCAGGGCTGAGGGCGGGGGCAGGGGCGAACCCAGGGCTTCGGACCGGGCTCAGGCTCGGGGGCGGACCAGAGCTGGAGCGGGGGGTTGGAGGTCCAGAACCCGGTCGGGGCCGGGGCGGGGCCGGATGGCGGGTGGTCCTGGAAAAAGTGGCGACCCCCGCCGGGGGGAGGGCGGGGGTCGCCAGCCGGTCCGGCTCTGGGGGGGTAGAGCCGGTCCCGTTTAGAAGAAAGTCTTCAACAGTTAACCAGGGTACGGCCAGCGTATTGCAAGGCGGCCCCGTGCACACTCACTCACGTTTGGGAGATACCACCTCATGCTGCCCGATCAACGTGAGTTTCGTCGAGGAGTAATCTCCATTTTCCACTAGTTTTTTTCAATGTAACGATCGCGCATCTGATCGTCGACCAATCGGACGCGACCCTAATGGGCCCATTTTTGATCACCCAGGGTGACCAAGATCAAGGTTGCGGGCCGGCCAGCCGACTTCCCTTTGGGCAAAATGCGCTATATGAGAGCTTTGTCCATGAATGTCCCTTGATCTGTAAAGGACTTGGTGCCGGGGGTTCCCATCAGACCGGATTCGTCGTACAAAGAGGGAACGGACCAGTTGTCCGGGCACGACCACCGGGCACCCACGTGCCGCCGAGCCGCGGGAGGCACGTTCGGGACGGGTTTCGGCCTGTCTCGACGATTATCAGGTGCACGCATGGTAACCCGGCGGGTCGTGCCGGCGACGGCGCCCCATACCAGGGGCGCCGTCCGCTGTGTCCAGAGGACGGCCTGCTCGGCGCGCGGTTGTCCTTGATCAGCCGCGCTGCATGGCCTCGCAGATCGCCGTGGCCTCGCGCACGCCGAGCGTGGTCGCCGAGGCGCAGTGCCGTACCCAGGTCGCGACCCCTTCGGGGGTTCCGCTCAGGTAGGCCCTCAGGCTTTCCGGGTATGCCGGGCCGAGTTCCAGGTGTCCGAGCTCGACGGCCGCCAGAGACCTCGGGTCCAGGCCGAACTCCATCAGGGTCAGCCGCTCGGCCGCCCTCGCCACCACCCCGTCCGCCGATCCGAACGGCCGCAGCACGGCCAGTTCGGCGTGCGCGACGGCGGCGAGCACCAGCGCGGGGGCCCTGGAGGGTCTGGTGACGAGGTCGACCAGCCCGTCCATCCGGGCCACGGTCTCCTCGGGCCCCGGCGCGACGCCCAGGCCGAGGGGGTCGGACGCCTCCGGGGAGGCCCTGGGGCGTCCGAGGTCCTCGGCCAGGCCGGCGGCGGCGAGGGTGTGCAGTCTGGCCAGCACCTGACGCGGGGCGGTGCGCCAGGTCGGGCCGAGTCTCCCCAGCTCGGCCGAGACGCGCAGTGCGCCCTGGACGACGGGGTCGGTGGCCTCGGGGATGGCCTCAAGCGGGATGTCCACCCCTTCCAGCGCGGCGGACGCGCGGGCCCCGCGCAGGGCGGACCTGGCCGACACCTCGGGGCTCTTGCGCCGCAGCACGCGATGCCCGTAGAGCCGGTCCACGGCCTTGCGCGTGTCGTTGACCGCCTCGGACACTCCCTGCAGTTCGGCGATTACCGCCAATGGATCGCTCACGCTTCCCGACCATACCGGCCGGTAGTCGAGGCGCCGACCTGCCCCTCAGGAGCACCGGTGGACGCTTCGGCCCCGCACGTCCACGCACATGTCCACGCACACGTTCACGCCCGTGTCCACGCCCGCGCGTTCTCGGCGCGCCTCCGCGGCACCGTCGCGGCACCCGGTCGCGGGGCGGCCGCCGCAGGCCTCTCGGGTAACCGGTACGGACTTACGGACACACCCTAACTCCCGCCACAGGAAGGGTTCTCACCCCTCCTTCACCCGGCGCGGACCCGGATCGGGGCGCCCTCGCGCGTGCCGTCACACTAAAGAGACTCGGAATGGCAACCTCTACATTCCGATGATGTCGAGAGGGCAACGTTTCTACGACAGTTGTTGTCCGGTCAAGGCGCTTGTGAACCCTATGGGGTGCTATCACCGGTTGGTACAGACCTGTCTAGACCTCTTGTGGCGGACGCCTCTGGCCTGGTGAAGTGGGACACGACCACCCGACCGGCAGTACGTAAGGAGTACGCAGTGGCCCCGGAGACCCCTGGTTCCGAGTCGCGTGAGACCCAGGAGACGCTGTCGAACCTGCTGAACGAGACCCGGCGGTTCGCCCCTCCTGCCGACCTGGCCGCGGCCGCGAACGTGACCGCCGACGCCTACACCGAGGCCCAGCGGGACCGCCTGGCGTTCTGGGAGCGGCAGGCTGACCGGCTGACCTGGTCCAAGCGCTGGGACACCGCCCTTGAGTGGAACCCGCCCTTCGCCAAGTGGTTCGTCGGCGGAGAGCTGAACATCGCCTACAACTGCGTCGACCGCCATGTCGAGGCCGGCCTCGGTGACAGGGTCGCCTACCACTGGGAGGGTGAGCCCGAGGGCGACAGCCGTACCCTCACCTATTCCGACCTGCGACGCGAGGTCGCCAAGGCCGCCAACGCGCTGCGGGAGCTGGGGGTCGGCAAGGGCGACCGGGTCGCGGTCTACATGCCGATGATCCCCGAGCTGCCGATCACGATGCTCGCCTGCGCCCGTATTGGCGCGATCCACTCGGTGGTGTTCGGCGGGTTCTCCGCCGCCGCCCTCAGCGGCCGGATCAAGGACGCCGACGCCAAGGTCGTGGTCACCGCCGACGGCGGCTACCGCCGCGGCGCGCCCAGCGCGCTCAAGCCGACCGTGGACGAGGCGGTCGGGGAGTGCCCCGGCATCGAGCACGTGCTCGTCGTACGGAGGACCGGCCAGGACGTGGCGTGGACGGACAAGGACGTCTGGTGGCACGACGTCGTGGACCGGCAGCCCGAGGTCCACGAGGCGGTCCCGCACGACGCCGAGCACCCGCTCTACATTCTCTACACCAGCGGCACGACCGGCAGGCCCAAGGGGATCCTGCACACCACCGGCGGCTACCTGACCCAGGTCGCCTACACCCACCACGCGGTGTTCGACCTCAAGCCGGAGACCGACGTCTTCTGGTGCACCGCCGACATCGGCTGGGTGACCGGCCACTCCTACATCGTGTACGGCCCGCTGGCCAACGGCGCGACCAGCGTCATCTACGAGGGCACGCCGGACACCCCGCACCGCGGCCGGTTCTGGGAGGTCGTGCAGAAGTACGGGGTCACGGTCCTCTACACCGCGCCGACGGCCATCCGCACGTTCATGAAGTGGGGCGACGACATCCCCGCCAAGTACGACCTGTCGTCCCTGCGCATCCTGGGCAGCGTCGGCGAGCCGATCAACCCCGAGGCCTACACCTGGTACCGCGAGCACATCGGCGGCGACCGCACCCCGGTCGTGGACACCTGGTGGCAGACCGAGACCGGCGCCATCATGATCAGCCCGCTGCCCGGCGTGACGAGCGGCAAGCCCGGCGCGGCCATGCGCCCGCTGCCCGGCATCACCGCCGACGTGGTCGACGACCAGGGCAACAGCGTGGGCGACGGCGGGGGCGGCTACCTCGCGATCCGCGACCCGTGGCCGGCGATGCTCCGCACGATCTGGGGCGACGACCAGCGCTACATCGACACCTACTGGTCGCGGTTCGAGAACGTGTACTTCGCGGGCGACGGCGCCAAGAGGGACGCGGACGGCGACATCTGGCTGCTCGGCCGGGTGGACGACGTCATGCTCGTCTCCGGCCACAACATCTCCACCACCGAGGTCGAGTCGGCCCTGGTCTCCCACCCGAAGGTCGCCGAGGCCGCCGTGGTCGGCGCGACCGACCCGGTGACCGGGCAGGCGATCGTGTCGTTCGTGATCCTGCGCGGCGACGCGGAGGAGGGGGAGGACATCGCCGCCGAGCTGCGCGACCACGTGGCCAAGACGCTGGGCCCGATCGCCAAGCCCCGTCAGATCCTGGTGGTCCCGGAGTTGCCGAAGACCCGCTCGGGCAAGATCATGCGGCGTCTCCTGCGCGACGTGGCGGAGAACCGCAGCGTCGGCGACGTCACCACGCTGGCCGACAGCACGGTGATGAACCTCATCTCCCAGAAGCTTCCCGGCACCAAGGGCGAGGAGTAGGCGCGGCGGGCAAGGCGCGGGCCCCGCGAGCAAGGGTCCGCGCCTTTTCGCTATATAGGGCGCCCTAAATCCCTTTTGGAGGAGGTCTGTAGGGTGGTGATCAGGTGTGCCGGGAAGTCTGGTCGGCCAGTGGGGGAACCGGCCCTCTCTGCATTCCCGGAGGTTTCATGCGCCGCGTCGCCGAGAACTGGCCCTTCAGGCCGACCGTCCGATACGCCCGTCAGCTCGCCGAGGCCCTGCGGGCCGAGACCGTGGGCGGCGTCATCATGTTATTCGCCACGGTCGCCGCACTGATCTGGGCCAATGTGTCCAACGACTCCTACGAGGCGTTGCGCACGGTGACGTTCGGCCCCGCCTCCCTCCATCTCGACCTTGAGCTGTACAAGTGGGCGCAGAACGGCCTGCTCACCATCTTCTTCTTCGTGGCGGGGATCGAGGTCAAGGAGGAGTTCGTGCACGGCGAGCTCTCCAACCTCCGCAAGGCCGCGCTGCCCATCCTCGCCGCGGTCGCCGGCATGATCGTTCCCGCGGTGATCTACCTCGCGGTGAGCTGGGGCGCGCCCGGCGCCGGGCGGGGCTGGGCCATCCCCACGGCCACCGACATCGCCTTCGCGCTGGCCGTACTGGCCGTGACCGCCAGCGCGATGCCCGCGGCGCTCCGCGCCTTCCTGCTGACCAGCGCCGTGGTGGACGACCTCGGCGCGATCGGCGTCATCGCCGTCTTCTTCACCGAGCACCTGAACCTGACGGCCCTGCTGGCCGGGGTCGCGCTCATCGCCCTGTACGGCCTGCTGCAGGCCAGGCGGGTCCGCGGCCTGGTGATATATCTGCCGCTCGCCCTCGGCGCCTGGTACTTCGTCGAGGTGAGCGGCGTTCACGCGACCGTCGCCGGGGTGGCGCTCGGCCTGATGACCCGCGTGCACAACGGCCCCGCCGAGGAGAACTCCCCCGCCGAACTGGCCGACCACTACATCCGTCCCCTCTCCGCGGGCTTCGTGGTGCCGGTGTTCGCGTTCCTGTCAGCCGGGGTCGTGCTCAGCGGGGACAGCCTCGGCGGGATGTTCACCGACCGGGTGGTGCTCGGCGTGATCGTCGGACTGGTCGTCGGCAAGTTCCTCGGCGTCTTCGGCGGGGCGTGGCTGGCCGTACGGCTCGGCCTGGCGAGACTGTCGGAGGAACTGCACTGGCGGGACATGGCCGCCGTCTCGATACTGGCCGGGATCGGGTTCACCGTGTCGCTGCTCATCGGCGGCCTGGCCTACGGCGACGATCCGGAACGATTGAACGCGGTGACCACCGGCGTGCTCGCGGCAAGCCTCATGGCCTCGATTCTGGCGGCGATCCTGCTCCGGGTGCGCGTGCGCAGCCGGGACAACACGCAGGATGATGATTGACAGCGGCGCTCGATAGGAGATCGTTCATGACACACAATCCGTCCACGGAGCCGGCGGAGGAGTCGCTGGGTGCGCTGGTCGCCAACGCCACCGACCACATCTCCACCCTGGTGCGGGCCGAGATCGAGCTGGCCAAGGCCGAGCTCAAGTTCGACGCCAAGCGGGCCGGCATGGCCGCGGGACTCTTCGGCGCGGCGGCGTTCATGGCTCATCTGTGCCTGATCCTGGCCTCGTTCGCCATCGCGTACGGCTTGGTCGCCCTGGGAATGTGGACGTGGCTGGCCTTCACCGTCGTCACGGTGTTCTATCTGGTGGTGGCCGGACTTCTGATCTTCTTCGGCGTCCGGCGGCTCAAGGGCCTGAGCGGGATGAAGCGGACCATGCGGTCGCTGAAGAACCTCAAGAGCGGCGACACCGAGCCCGGCGCCCCCCTCCCCGCTCCGGCCACCGCGGGCCAGATCGGCGCGGCCCGCGAACCGGTGAGACCGGTCCAGTGAGCCATCCCGACGAGTCTCTGGTCAGGATCGAGGGCCCGTGGACCCACCGCGCCGTCCACGCGGGCGGCACCCGCTTCCACGTGGTGGAGGCCGGTGAGGGCCCGCTCGTGCTGCTGCTGCACGGGTTTCCCCAGTTCTGGTGGACCTGGCGCCACCAGCTCGTCTCGCTGCCGGCGGCGGGCTATCGCGCCGTCGCCGTCGACCTGCGGGGCTACGGCGGCAGCGACAAGCCGCCCCGCGGCTACGACCTGCCCACCCTGGCCGGCGACGCGGCCGGGCTGATCCGCGCGCTGGGCGAGAGCGGCGCGATCGTCGTCGGCCACGACTGGGGCGGGCTGCTGGCCTGGACCATGGCCGTACGCGACCCCAAGGCGGTCCTGCGGCTGGTCCCGGTGTCGGCGCCGCATCCGCTCAGGTTCCGTTCCTCGCTGCTCACCGACCCGCTCGGCCAGCTCAGGGCGAGCGCCTACGCCCTGGGCTTCCAGCTGCCGCTGCTGCCCGAGTGGCGGCTGACCGCCCGGGACGGCGCGCTGGTGGGGCGGATGCTGAACGAGTGGGCGGGGCCGGGGTGGCCGGACGAGGACGTGGCGAAGACCTACCGCGACGTGTTCCGCATCCCCACCGTCTCGCACTGCGCGCTGGAGTATCACCGCTGGTTCGCCCGCTCCCAGCTCCGTCCTGACGGGCTCCGCTACGCGAGGACCATGCGGGGCGAGATCGACGCGCCCACCCTGCAACTCCACGGCGCGCTCGACGGGCACACCCTGCCCCGCACCGCCCAGGGCTCCGGCCGTTACGTGACGGCCCCCTATCGGTGGCGGCTGATCGAGGGCGCCGGGCACTTCCCGCACGAGGAGCGCCCGCAGGAGTTCGACACCGAGCTCGTCTCCTGGCTGTCCGACCCGGAGCCCGACCGATGACCTCGCCCAGGGCGCCGGAGACTCCCGAGACGCCGGGAACCTCGGGGACACCGGGGACACCCGGGGCGCGGCCGGCGGTACGGGGTCGCGCCCCGGAGCCGGTTCGATGACCTCACGAGACCGCGACCCGGACGGACGGCCACGCAGCCGCCGTCCCCGGGACGCGTTCGGGCGCCCGCTGCCGCACGGCGCCGAGGGGGTGGAACGCGTCCCCGACGACTACGCGCCCAGCGCGCGGGAGGCGGTCTCCGAGGCCCGCAGGCTGCTCGGCGAGGGCCGCCCCTTCCACGCCCACGAGGTGCTGGAGGGCAGGTGGAAATGCGCGCCGCGGCGGGAACGGGAGCTGTGGCAGGGGCTGGCGCAGATCTGCGTGGGTCTCACCCATCTTCAGCGGGGGAACCGGCGCGGGGCCTCGGCGCTGTTCGCGCGGGGCGCCGAAAGGATCTCCGGGTACGGCCCGCCGTACGCGGAGGTCGCCGTGGCCGCGCGTGAGCTGGGCGGCCTGGACGATCCGGACGCCGAGGCGGCCGTCGCCAGGATCAGAGACCTGCTCTGACAGTGCGCGCGGGCCGTCTCCCCACGCGGGAGATCGCCCCGGTCGCCCCGGTCGCCCAGGGACTCCAGGGACTCCAGGGCGTCCAAGGCGTCCGGGACTTCTGGGCTGCTTGGCTCAGTTGCTCTGGTCGCACTCCTGGGTGCCCACCCGGTTGAACAGTTTGGAGCCGTCCTCGGCGTCCGGCGCCACCTCCGCCGCGGTCAGCACGAACCCGGTCTCCTGCTGGTCGAGTGCCGCGGCGAAGACGACCCCGTAGACACGGCCGTCCGTGGTGAGCAGCGGTCCGCCGGAGTTGCCCTGCCTGACCAAGCCGCGGATCGCGTAGACGTCGCGGTAGACGGTCTTGCGCTCGTAGATGTCGGGGCCCTTGGCCTTCTGCTGCACCCGGATGCGGGCCTCGTTGAGGGTGAAGCCCTGGCCGTGCGGGAAGCCCGCGATGATCGCGTCGTCGCCCTTCTTGGCGGTGCCGTCGAAGCGCAGGACCGGCATGTTCAGCCCCGGCACGTACAGGATCGCGATGTCCCTGTCGGGGTTGTAGAGCACGACCCTGGCCGGGTGGGAGTTGTTCAGATAGTCGGTGACCTGGAGGTCCTGGTTGACCCCGGCGACCACGTGGGCGTTCGTCATGATCTTGTTCTGCGCGTAGACGAACCCGGTGCCCTCGATGTGCCTGCGGCAGCCCGAGGCGACGCCCTGGACCTTGACGATGCCCCGGCGGGCCCGGGTGAGCTGGGGCCCCTTCGCCACGCTCCGGTCGGGTGGCGGGACCTCGACGAACTGGCCGCCCCCGATGGCGTCGAACACCTTGGGAAAGCCGGAGGTGTCGATGAAGTCCTTGATCGGCTTCTGCAGGTCCTTGGCCGCGGCGGGCAGCGCCTGGTCCACCGTACTGATCAGCAGGGACTTGTTGACCTGCTCGCTCAACAGGGTGAACTGGGAGGACGCGATCAGCGAACCGATCATCCAGGCGATGACCAGCACGGAGAACGCGCTGGCGAAGGTGCCGCCGACCGCGTCGACCGCCTTGGCCGGCTCCCAGGTGACATGGCTGCGGACCACCGCGCCGATCGTCGACGACGCGAACTGCCCGATGGTCGCGGCGAGAAAGACGATGACGATGGCGAGCAGCGCCCGCTCGGTCTCACCGTCGACGACCGCCCGGGCGATCGGCGGAGCGATGAACATGCCCAGCAGCCCACCTCCGACGAATCCAACGAAACTTAGGGCCCCGATGATGAACCCCTGCCGGTATCCCGACACCGCAAAGGCCACCATCAGGGCGATCAGGATGAGATCGAGGAGGTCACCACTCACCCCTTTACGGTATCCAGCCCCCAGCCCGCGCGTGCACTCCTTGTCGGAGGTCCGTCCGGTTATCGTGACCGTATGGCAACGATCGGGGGGTCGCCGGCCGTGGAATCTCTCATCGAGACCGCGCTGCGAGACCGAGACCATGACGGCACGATCCGCTGGAACGCGATCGCCACACTGCACGAGCGCGGCGATCTGGAGACCTTCACCGCGGCCAGGCGGCTGTGCGCGGGAGAGACCGCGGCCGAGCGAATGCTCGGGGTGGACGTCATCGGCGGGCTCCCGTTCGCCGACCGGAGCCTGACCCTGCTCCGTTTCATGGCGGCCGGCGAGGACGACTGCATGGTGCTCTACTCGGTGCTGATCGCCTTCGGCCACCTCAGGGACCGCCGCGCGCTGTCCTCGGTGATCGCCTTGAGCGAGCACACCGACCCCGGGGTCCGGTACGGCGCGGCCTACGCGCTGCCGAACATCATCGGCAGCCCACCCGATCCGGCGGGCCTGGCCACCCTGCGGCGGCTGACGGACGACTCCGACGACGACGTGGCCGACTGGGCCCGCCTCGGGCTGGCCCTGGCGACCGGCCACGAGATCGAGGACCTCGGCGAGCCGGAGGGCCGGGAGCGGGTGCCGGGGGCGTCAGCGGGAGGCGAGGTCGAAGACGTCCGGAGGCAGATCCTCGATCCGTGACCTGTTCCAGGGGAGGGCGAAGCCCGAGTCGTCGAGCACCCCGTCGAGCACCCCCGCGGTGAAACCCCACACCAGCAGCCCGCGCACCCGGAACGCGGGCCCGGTGAAGCCACCGGGGTGACGCAGGTTGAGCCGGTTGGCCGGATCGACCAGCTCGGAGATCGGGACCCGCTCCACGGACTCCACCTCGTCGGGCGAGGCCGCGTGCACCACGGAGGGCGTGTGCCACCAGCCCAGCACCGGGGTGACCCGGTTGTCGCTGCGCCAGATGTAGAGCTCGGGCATCGTGCCGACCACGTGGACCCCGCGCGGGTCGAGGCCGGTCTCCTCCCGGGCCTCGCGCAGCGCGGCGGCGACCGGGCCGCCGTCCTCGGGATCCACGCCGCCACCGGGGAAGGCGGGCTGCCCGGCGTGCCGGCGGCCACGGAGACTGCGCTGGATCAGGAGCACGTCGGGGCCGAGCGGCCCCTCACCGAACAGCATCAGCACCGCGGCCGGACGTCCGCCGTCCGCGGGGGGACGCAGCGACGGGGGCACCGGTGCCGTCGCGGCCCGCTCGGCCAGCTTCTCCATCCATCCGGGCACTTCCACGGACACACCTCCGATGTTCTGCAACGCGACTCTCCGGCTCCGTGCTTCCCCTCCGGCGGATCCGACGTGGCGGACGGAGGGGAAGGACTTACGAGAAAGGGCCGGGACGTACCAGTTTGGCGGCCTGGACGGGGTCCGTGGGCCCGGTTCCGTACGCGGGGCAGAGCGCGGCGAGGGGGCACACGCCGCAGGCGGGCCGGCGGGCGTGGCAGACGCGGCGGCCGTGCCAGATCAGACGGTGGGACATCATCGTCCAGTCGCGCTTCGGGATGAGCTCGGCGACGGCGTGCTCGATCTTGACCGGGTCGGTCTCACCGGTCCACCCGAATCGCCGGGTGAGCCGCTGGAAGTGGGTGTCCACGGTGATCCCCGGCACCCCGAAGGCGTTGCCGAGCACCACGTTGGCGGTCTTGCGGCCGACGCCGGGGAGCGCGACCAGGTCCTTGAGCCCGCCGGGGACCTCGCCGCCGTGACGGTCGCACAGGGCCTGGGCCATGCCCACGATGTTGCCGGCCTTCGCCCGGTAGAAGCCGGTGGACCGGATGAGCTCCTCCAGCTCGGCCCGATCGGCGCCGGCGTAGTCCTCCGCCGTCGGATATTTCGCGAAAAGAGCTGGAGTAACCATGTTGACCCGCTTGTCCGTACACTGTGCGGACAGGATCGTTGCGACCAGCAGCTCAAGGGGGTTGCCGAAGTCAAGTTCGCAGTGTGCGTCTGGGTAGGTCTCGGCAAGAACGCGGTCCATCCTCCGAGCGCGACGGACCAGGGCAAGCTGGGATTCACCAGCAGGACTGACGTTGCGGAGCACGCGGACAGCCTACGCGCACGGGCCCCCTGAAAGTGGCTCGGTGGGATAGGTCACAATGACTGCGTGAGCCGCGAGACAGGAGGCACTGTGAACACCGACGACGTGCTGGCCAAGGCGCCTCTGTTCTCGGCGCTCGACCGCGAGGGCGCCGCCGCGCTGCGGACGAGCGTCTCCGAGGTACGCCTCTCCAAGGGGCAGGCCCTGTTCAGCGAGAACGAGACCGGAGACCGCCTCTACGTGGTGCTCGAAGGCAAGATCAAACTTTCCAGAACCGCGCCCGACGGCCGGGAGAACCTCCTCAGCGTGCTCGGCCCCGGCGAGATGTTCGGCGAGCTGTCGCTGTTCGACCCCCGCCCGCGTACGGCCTCCGCCACCGCGCTGACCGACGTCCGGCTGGCCGGGCTCGGCCACGACGACCTCCGCCCCTGGCTGACCGGCCGCCCCGAGGTCGCCCTGCACCTGCTGCGCGCCCTGGCCCAGCGGCTGCGCCGTACCAACGACGTGCTGGCCGACCTGGTCTTCACCGACGTTCCCGGCCGGGTCGCCAAGGCCCTGCTCGACCTGGCCGACCGGTTCGGCCAGCGGATCGACGACGGCATCCGGGTCCACCACGACCTCACCCAGGAGGAGCTGGCCCAGCTGGTCGGCGCCTCACGCGAGACCGTGAACAAGGCCCTGGCCGACTTCGCCCAGCGCGGCTGGCTGCGCATCGAGGCCAAGGCCGTGGTCATCATGGACCTGGAACGGCTGCACAACCGCTCGCGTTGACGCCGTGCCGGAACATCCGGCGAGCCGCGCCGGACGCGCCGGAGCGGCCGTACGGGTCTAGCCGTCGAGATAGGCGAGCTGGGCGCGGACCGACATCTCGGCGGCGGGCCTGAGCGATCCGCCGACGTCCGCGTAGACGATCTCGACGATCTCCCGCACCGTCGTCGCGCCCTCGGCGCGGGCCCGCCGGATCTGCTCAAGACGCCGCCTCCGGTGGGCGATGTAGCCGTCGAGCGCGCCGATCGGGTCGGGCAGCACCGGGCCGTGCCCGGGGAGGAGCGCCACGGCGCCCACCCGCTCGGCCGTCGCCCGGAGACGGTCCAGGGAACGCAGGTAGTCGGTCAGGTCGCCGTCCGGGGCGATCACGGTGGTGCCCCGGCCGAGCACGGTGTCGCCGGTGAGCACGGCCCGATCCTCGGGCAGCCAGAAGCAGAGCGAGTCGAACGAGTGGCCGGGCGTGCCGACCACGTGGAGCTCAAGGCCGTCCACGGCGAGCACGTCACCGTCGCCGAGCCCCTCGTCGCCGAGCCGGTGCCGGGGGTCCAGCGCCCGGACGGGGGCGCCGACCAGCTCGGCGAGCCTCCCGGCCCCGCCGCTGTGGTCGTGGTGCCCGTGGGTGAGCAGGATCGCCGTCACCCGGCGCCCGCCGATCCGGTCGGCGACCCGGCGCAGATGGGTCTCGTCGTCCGGTCCGGGATCGACGACCAGCACGTCCTCCCCGCGGCCGATCACCCAGGTGTTGGTGCCGTCCAGGGTCATGGGGGACGGGTTCGGGGCGAGGAGGTTGAGCGCGTGGGCCGTGCCCGATCCGTCCGGGCCGCCGAGGGGGATCCGCAGCCCGCTCACTCCGCCTCCGCACCCGGCGGCCGGGAGCCCTCGCACGGGCACCTCCCGTGCCCGCCGATCCGCCCGCTCAACCGGCACCGTACCTGTGGCTGTGGTAGTCGTCGTCGAGCACGACGCGCATCTCCCCGTCCACCTCGGCGACCCCGGGCATGAAGGTGACGATCTCGCGCTCGGCCGCGAGCACGTCGGCCACGGTCCGATAGCCGCCGAGTTCGGCGAGCGTGCGATAGGTGGGCGGCATCAGGAGAATCCGGCCGCTCCCGGCCCGCTCGACCGCGTCGGCCGGCCGTACCCAGGCGACCCGGTCGGCCTCGCCGCCCACGTCCCGGGTGCGCTGGCCCGGCGGGAGCGCCGCGACGAAGAACCGGGTGTCGAACCGCAGGCTCTCCACCTCGGGAGTGATCCAGTGCGCCCAGGGGCGGAGCAGATCGGCGCGGAGGACCAGGGCGCGCCGGTCCAGGAAGCCGGCGAACGACAGCCTCCGGTCGATCAGCGCGATCCGGTCCGCCTCCCAGTCCTCACCGGTGGTGTCCGCCACCACCGCCTCCGGGGACGGCCCGGCCAGCAGCACGCCCGACTCCTCGAACGTCTCCCGCACCGCGGCGCAGACCAGGCCGCGCGCGGTCTTCTCGTCCGCGCGAAAGACCCTTCCCCAGCCGGCGGGCGAGGGGCCCGCCCAGGCGACCGTGTGGTCGGTGTCCCGGGGGTCCACCGAGCCGCCGGGAAAGACGTGGGCGCCGGCGGCGAAGGCCATGCTCGCCTTCCGCCTCAGCAGGTAGACCTCGATCCCGCCGGCGCTCCGCCCGCGCAGGACGGCCACCGTGGCGGCATCGCGGGCCGGGACGGGTGGCACCCGCCCGGCCAGGATGTCGCGCGCACGCCGGCCGTCCTCACCGGAGAGCGGGATCCCGCCCATTCAGCCCCTCCATCAGAACAACGCTCCGCTCTGGAATTCGTGATTGGGGTACGGCTCCCGCCCCGGACGACCGTCAGCGAACCTCGGCGATCAGCTCGATCTCGATCGGCGCGTTCGCCGGGAGAACGGCCACACCGACCGCGCTGCGAGCGTGCTTGCCCGCGTCCCCCAGAACCTCGGCGAGCAGCTCGCTCGCACCGTTGACTACCTGGGGCTGCCCCCCGAAACCAGGGTCACTGGCCACAAAGGCGAGAACCTTGACAATCCGCACAATGCCGGACAGGTCCCCGATCACCGACTTGACCGCCGCGAGAGCGTTGAGCGCGCAGATCCTGGCGAGCTCGCGGGCCTCCTCGGGGCTGACCTCGGCGCCGACCTTGCCGGTCGCCGGAAGCTTGCCGTCCACCATCGGGAGCTGCCCCGAGGTGTAGACGTAGTTGCCCGTGCGAACCGCCGGGACATAGGCCGCCAGCGGCGGGACGACTTCGGGAAGCTTCAGGCCGAGCTCGGTCAGCCTCTCCTCCGGCGTCACTGCTTCGGCCGCTTCAGGTAGGCGACCAGCTGCTCGGGGTTCGGCCCCGGCACAACCTGGACGAGCTCCCAGCCGTCCTGACCCCAGTTATCAAGAATCTGCTTGGTCGCGTGGACCAGCAGTGGAACCGTCGAGTATTCCCATTGCGTCATGGGGACACCCTAGCGAGAGCCCAAACGCGGACGGATCCCCCCCATTGGGTCCACCGGACCGGCGCGTTCACAGGGCACCGGGCCATACCCGATCGGTCACCAACGGTACGGTCCCGGCCAATCACCATATGGCCGTTGGGTAGCCTTCGAAAGGTGAGAGCTCGCGACACCGATTGGGACGGCGTACGCCTCCACGTCGTCACCGGTAAGGGCGGCACCGGGAAGACCACGGTGGCCGCCGCGCTCGCCCTTGCCCTCGCCTCGGGCGGGCGCAGGGTCCTGCTGGTGGAGGTCGAGGGCAGGCAGGGCATCGCGCAGGTCTTCGACCTGCCGCCGCTGCCGTACGAGGAGCGGAAGATCGCCGTCGCGCCCGCGGGCGGCGACGTCTACGCGCTGGCCATCGACCCCGAGGAGGCCATGCTCGAATATCTGGAGATGTTCTACGGCATGCGCCGCGCGGGCAAGGCCCTGAGCAAGATGGGGGTCGTCGACTTCGCCACCACCATCGCCCCCGGCTTCCGCGACGTGCTGGTCACCGGGAAGACGACCGAGGCGGTGCGGCGCAAGGGCAAGGACGGCGGCCGGATCTACGACGCGGTCGTGCTGGACGCGCCGCCGACCGGCAGGATCGCCCGCTTCCTGAACGTCACCAACGAGGTGGCCGGGCTGGCCAGGATAGGACCGATCAAGAACCACGCCGACCTGGTGAACGGCGTTGTGTCCTCCCCCGAGACCGCGGTGCACTTTGTCACGCTCCTGGAGGAGATGCCGGTCCAGGAGACCCTGGACGGAATCGGCGAGCTGCGGGAGGCCGGGCTGCCGCCCGGCGGGATCTTCACGAACATGGTCAGGGACTCGCTGCTGCCCAAGTCGGTCCTGGACGCCGCCGTCAAGGGCCGGTTCGACCAGGCCGAGCTGGCGCTGGGCCTGAAGGCCGCCGGGCTCGCGGAGGGCCGCTCCGACGCCGCCGCGGTGGCCGAGGCCCTCGCGGCGGAGATCGCCGAGCACGCCCACCGCACCCGCCTCGAACGCCGCGAGAGGCGGTCGCTGGACAGGTCGGGCCGCCCCCGCTACGAACTGCCGCTGCTGGCCGACGGGGTGGACCTGTCCGGGCTGTACGAACTGGCCGAATCGATCCACGCCCAGGGAGCCGCATGAAGACCCCCCCGGTCCTCGATCTCGACCCGATCATCGACGATCCGGGCACCCGGATCATCGTCTGCTGCGGCTCAGGCGGGGTCGGCAAGACCACCACGGCGGCGGCGCTGGGGCTGCGCGCGGCCGAGCGCGGCCGTTCGGCCGTGGTGCTGACCGTGGACCCGGCCCGGCGGCTGGCGCAGTCCATGGGGCTCATCGAGCTGGACAACACCCCGCGGCTGGTCGCGGGCGTGGCGGGCGAGGGCCAGCTGCACGCCATGATGCTCGACATGAAACGCACCTTCGATGAGATCATCGAGGCGCACGCGGACCCGGACCGGGCCCGCCAGATCCTGACAAATCCCTTTTATCAGTCTCTGTCGTCCAGTTTCTCCGGTACCCAGGAGTACATGGCGATGGAGAAGCTCGGCCAGCTCCGCCGGTCGGGCGACTGGGACCTGATCATCGTCGACACCCCGCCGTCCCGCTCCGCACTGGACTTCCTGGACGCGCCGGAGCGGCTGGGCCGTTTCCTCGACGGCCGGCTCATCCGGCTGCTGACGGCCCCCGCCAAGGCGGGAGGACGCAGCGCCTTCAAGCTGCTCAACGCGGGGTTCGGCATCGTCGCCGGAGCACTGACCAAACTGCTGGGCGCCCAGGTGCTCAAGGACCTGCAGACGTTCGTGTCCGCGCTGGACGCCGTCTTCGGCGGATTCAGGGCACGGGCCGAGCAGACCTACAAGCTCCTGCAGGCCCCGGGAACCGCCTTCGTCGTCGTGGCCGCCCCCGAACGCGACGCCATGCGCGAGGCGTCCTACTTCGTGGAGAGGCTCGCCGAGGAGCGCATGCCCCTGGCCGGGCTCGTGGTGAACCGCGTGCACCGCGCACCGGCGGCCGTGCTGTCCGCCGCGCGCAGCACCGCCGCCGCCGAGGACCTCGAATCCCGGGGCGAGCACGAGCTCACCTCCGCCGTACTGCGCCTGCACGCCGGCCGGATGCAACTGGCGGCCCGCGAGCGGCGGGAGCAGGAGCACTTCGTCTCCGCCCACCCCACGGTGCCCGTCGCCCAGGTGCCCGCCATGCCGGAGGACGTGCACGACCTGAAGGGCCTGCGCCAGGTGGGCGAACTGCTGGCCGCCCAGTAGCCCCGAAGAGCCCGGTAGCCCCGAAGAGCCCAGCCCCGAGGACCCGCCCACCGGGCGGCCACGGGACACGTCCGGGCCAACCCGCGGGCATGCGTGTACGGCTGGCGCGGAGCGCCAGCCGTACGGGGTCGGCGCGAACTCAGCCGGCGATCAGCTCGTTCGTTCGCTCGTACTCTTCTTTGGCCAACTCCAGCAGGTCCCGCCAGGAGTCGACATCCGGTCGCCGGCGCAACAGCGCCCGACGCTCGCGCTCGGTCATCCCACCCCACACCCCGAACTCGATGCGATTGTCCAGCGCATCGGCGAGGCACTCGGTCCGGACCGGGCATCCTCGGCAGATCAGCTTTGCTCGGTTCTGGGCAGCGCCCTGAACGAACAACGCGTCAGGATCCGCACCCTTACAGGCCGCACGGGAGGTCCAATCCGTGATCCACATTCGACCCCACTCCCCTTTAGGTGGTCAGTCGTGACTTGGGGCCGACGGGCGCGGGCGTCGAGCCTCCATATTCAGTTGCCGCAGAAGGAGAACGTACGCAATCAGACGTTCGGGCCGACAGACCCCGGCGGGACCAATTTCCCGCATGGTCATCGGCGGCCATCTGGCCGGGAATGACTAGTCACCTGCATCCGATACACGGTCGAGTCAAGACGAAATGGGGTTCCGTTACCGTTTGGGCCATCCGTCCGACGTACCCTTGGACTCGTGCAAGCTGAAGGCAAAGCTCAGGGGTCCACAGTCGGGAACGCGCTGCGGCTGCTCGCCGCGGCCGCCGGCGCGGGGGTGTTGGTCGCCGCCATCGCGCTTCCCGCGGTGGGCGGCGCGGGGATGACGGCGAAGTCCGCCACGGAGGAGCTCCACCTGCTCCCCGAGGAGCTCAACGAGCCCCCGCTGGCGGAGAAGACGACCCTGCTCGACGTGAACGGCAAGCCGTTCGCCCAGTTCTACTTCGAGAATCGCGAGTCGGTGAAGCTCGACCAGGTCGCCGACATCATGAAGACCGCGATCGTCTCGATCGAGGACTTCCGGTTCTACGAACACGGGGCGATCGACATGGAGGGCACCCTCCGCGCGGCCGTGAAGACCCTCTCCGGCAGCAGCGTCCAGGGCGGCTCCTCCATCACCCAGCAGTACGTCAAGCTGGTGCTGTTCAACTCCGCGGAGAGCGCCGAGGACAAGGCCGCCGCGATCGAGCAGACCCTCTCCCGCAAGCTGAACGAGCTGCGCTACGCGCTGGCCATCGAGGAGAAGTACACCAAGTCGGAGATCCTTGAGCGCTACCTCAACATCTCCTACTTCGGCGCCGGTGCCCACGGGATCCAGGCCGCGGCCAAGCGGTTCTTCGGCAAGCCGGCCTCCAAGCTGAACCTCGTCGAGGCCGCCACCCTGGCCGGGGCCGTGCAGAACCCCAGCAGGACCGACCCCAACGCGGGCAAGGCGAGCCGCGAGCGCCTGCTGGAGCGGCGCAACACCGTGCTGACCCGGATGGCCGAGCTCGGCAAGATCACTCCGGAGGAGGCCGCGGAGGCCAAGGCCAGGAAACTCGGGTTCAAGGACGTCCCGGTCCCCGGCGGCTGCGACGAGAGCTCCTACCCGTACTTCTGCCTCTACGCACAGCAGGAGATGCTCAACAACGAGATCTTCGGCAAGTCCGCCGCGGTGCGCAAGAGGCTGCTCCAGCGGGGCGGGCTGACGATCAAGACGACGCTCGACCCGCAGGCCCAGCTGGCCTCGGAGAAGGCCATCGCCGAATACGTCAAGACCAGCGACAAGCCGGTCGCCGCCCAGGCGATGGTCGTGCCCGGCACCGGCGCCATCAAGGCGATGGCCGCCAGCCGGAAGTTCGGGCAGAACAGAAAAAAGAACGAGATGAGCTACAACCTGGCCGGCGACGTCATGCACGGCGGCGGCGCGGGCTTCCAGGCCGGCTCCACGTTCAAGGTCTTCACCCTGCTCACCGCCCTGAGCAAGGGGCTCAAGCTCAACGACGGCTTCGGCACCGGCTCCGGATACACGGCCCCCGGCTACAGCGCGTTCCGCGACTGCAAGGGCAACGCGGTCGGCGACCCCACGCACGAGGTGCGCAACTCCAGCGAGGGCGGCGGCGGCTTCAAGACCCTGACGACCGGCACCCTGGGCTCGGTGAACACCTTCTTCATGCGCCTGGAGCAGGAGGTCGGCCTCTGCGAGGTCGTCAAGACGGCCAAGAGCCTGGGCATCAAGCGCGCGGACGGGGACAAGCTGAAGGAGTTCGAGACCTTCACCCTCGGCATCAACGAGATGGACCCGGTGACGGTCGCCGCCGCCTACGCGGCGATCGGCGCCCGAGGCGCCTACTGCAAGCCGATGGCCATCACCGAGATCCGCGACCGCTACAACAAGGCCACGCCGTACAAACCCAAGTGCGAGCAGGTCCTGGACGAGGAGGTCGCCGACGCGGCCGCCCACATCATGTCCGGGGTGTTCACCAAGGGCACGATGACCGAGGTCGGCGGGATCGGCCGCCCGGCCGCGGGCAAGACCGGCACCACCGACGGCTACACCGCCGCCTGGTTCGCCGGCTTCACCCCCGACCTCGCCTCCGCGGTCAGCCTCGGCGACCCGCGCGGCGCCTTCATGCACGACCTGACGGGCGTGACCATCGGCGGACGCTACTACAGCTACGTGTACGGCGCCTCGATCTCCGGCAGGATCTGGAAGTACTCCATGCTCAACGCCCTCCGGGGGACCGAGCCGACCGCCTTCACCCCGGTGAACATGGGACGCTTCGGCGGCTGCTCCGGCGGCAGGTGCGCGCCCAAGGCCCCGCCGAAGCCCGACCACATCGGCCCCGACGACGAGGGCGACGGCAACGGCAACGGCAACGGGAGGGGCAACGGGAGGGGCAACGGCAGGGGCCGCTTCGACAACAACGGCAACGGCGGCGGCTGGATCACCCGGGAGCCCGGCACCGAAACCGGCGGCCTGATCAACCCGTAGGCCCGGCCCTCCCCCACGAGGCGGCAAAGCCCTCCCCGAGCGTCCGGGGAGGGCTCCTCTCCGAACGGCCCCGCCTCAAGACTCAAGACCGTCAGGCAGGACGACTCCGTACAGCCCCGCCTCACAATCGTCAGGCCAGACGGCTCCGAACGGCCTGCGCCACCCGGCTGCCCTCCGCCCGCCCGGCGACCCTCGGGTTCACGATCTTCATGACCTGCCCCATGGCCTGCGGCCCGGAGGCACCGCTCTCCGCGACGGCCTCGTCCACGATCTCGGCGATCTCCTCGTCGGACAGCTGGGCCGGGAGGTACTCCTCCAGCACGGCCTGCTCGTCCACCTCGGCCCGCGCCTGCTCCACACGGCCGGCGCCGCTGAACGCCTCGGCCGCCTCGCGGCGCTTCTTGGCCTCCCTGGCCAGCACCTTGACGATCTCGTCGTCGGAGAGCTCCCGCGCCGCCCTGCCCGCGACCTCCTCGACGTTCACCGCGGCCAGGGCCATGCGGAGCGTCCGGGTGCGGACCTCGTCCCTGCTCTTCATGGAAGCCGTGAGATCGGTCCTCAACTTGTCCTTCAATGCGCTCATGCGGTCCATCTTGCCGCCTCACCAGCTCATCTGTATCCCGAGTTTCCTCTTGAGGGCTTGATGTCGGGCATGATGAGAAGGTGAGGAAAGCAGCCGCGGTGCCCCTGTCCCTGCTCGGCGTCGGCCTGGCCGGTCTCGCCTACGCCTCGGTCATCGAGCGCAACGCCTTCCGCCTGCGGCGCTTCGACGTGCCGGTGCTGGAGCCCGGACGCCGTCCGGTGCGGATCCTGCACCTGTCCGACCTGCATCTCACGCCCGGCAGGCGGATGCTCATCGACTGGGTGCGCTCACTGGGCGACCTCAAACCCGACCTGGTGGTCAACACCGGCGACTCCATCGCGCACCCCGACGCCGTCGCCCCCCTCATGCACGCCCTCCAGCCCCTGCTGTCCCGTCCGGGGCTGTTCGTCTACGGCTCCAACGACATGTACGCCCCACGGGCCAAGAACCCCGCACGCTACCTCTGGCGCACCTCCAAGGGGGAACAGTCCCGCAGGGCCCCCTCGCTCCCCTGGGAGGAGCTGGGCGCCGCCATGTCCGTCGAGGGCTGGCTGGACATGAACAACGCCGTCGCCCGGATCAAGGCCGGCGACCTCGACGTGGCCGTGGGCGGCATCCACGACTCCCACATCAACCTCGACCGGTACGACGAGATCGCCGGGCCCGCCCCCGAGGAGGCCGACCTCCGCCTGGGCGTCATGCACTCCCCCGAGCCCCGCAACATGACCCGATTCGCCTCGGACGGCTACCAGCTGCTGCTCGCCGGCCACACCCACGGCGGCCAGCTCTGCATCCCGTTCTACGGCGCCCTGGTCACCAACTGCGGCATCGAGCCGGCCCGGGTGAAGGGGCTGAACCGCCACGACTCCGCCTACCTGCACGTCTCCGCGGGCCTGGGCACCAGCCCGTACGCCCCGGTCCGCTTCGCCTGCTTCCCCGAGGCCAGCCTCCTCACCCTGGTTCCCCGCCGCAAGCGGTGACGCAAGTACCCGCGAAGTCCGCTAGACTTTCCCAAGCACGAGCAAGACCGGCGTGCACCGGGGTGTGGCGCAGCTTGGTAGCGCGCTTCGTTCGGGACGAAGAGGTCGCAGGTTCAAATCCTGTCACCCCGACGTTTAAGACTTTCCCGAGGTCAAAGGCCGTTTCCGAGAGATCGGGAGCGGCCTTTTTCGCTCCCTGGTTTCGGTGATCGTGCGTCGCGGATGTGTCAAGATCACTAACTTCCGTCTCCGGTCGCACGCCGCCTCCACGACGTGATGACCTTCTCGTGAGCCTCCGGCGCCAGGTGCGCGTAACTCAGGGCCAGGGCGTCGCGGAGGACGTGGTCGGGCATCGGGTCGTCGTCGGGTGCGCTCATCCCGTCATGGTGGTGCGGCCGGGTGATCATGCACGGGCGGAGGTGACAACGCCCTCACTACATAGGCCGCCGGTACAAAGACCCCGGCCTCAGAAGGCGGCGATGGTGGCCGGGGCGCGTTCGGCGCGGCTGAGTGCCCGTAGGACGCCGGTTGGGCCGTGGCGTCGCACGGCCAGGCGCGCCAGCAGGCCGACCACCGTGTCGACGGCGCCAGGCGGGAGCGTGGGTGTCGCCACGCCCACGCTGACCGCCAGGTCGTCGGAGTGGACGGCGAGCTCCATCATCCGGGTGATCAGCATGTCGTCGAGCGCCAGTGACCACGGTCCCCACAGCGAGATGCGCACCGGCCGGTCCGCCGTTGAGGTGAGGGTGCCGTCCAGTTCTCCGAGGGCCGAGTCCACGCGCGCCACCAGCGCAGCGTGTCCTTCGGCCGAGACCTCCTGGCCGCCTCGCCGGATGCGGACGTTGATGTCGTCGTCGAGGCCCGCCCCGATCCAGCGCACCCGGGTGTAGTGCTCCAGCAGGGCGACGGTCTCCTCTTGCGGCACCGGACCGGTCAAAAGCTGTGGGATGGCCAGGATCTGGTAGGCCAGATGTCCCGCCAGACCGGCCACGCTGAACTCCGGCAGCGCGCTCGGCCGGCTCCAGGCGGCGGCGACCACCGGGTTGCGCAGCAGATCCGCAGCCGAGCGGGCAGTGGACAGGAAATCGGCTCTGATGTTGGTCATTACCTGCTCCTTCTGTGCGGGCCGGGCGGCATCCGCCGTCGGCGACGGTTGCGGACAGCAGGGTACGGCTCGGGGGCCGGGTGGGGGCGGGTGGACAGCAGGACGCCCCCGCGCCGTCAATGTGACTGAGCACTTCAGTCGGCGGATTGAGCACCTCAGGTGGCGTGGTCCGCCAGACCGGGCGCCAAGGACCCCTCTGGTGTCAGGGACAGGCGCCACGAGATGATCACCCTATGGCGGATGTGGTTTTCTTCGACCTGGACGGCACCCTGGTCGATCATCGAAGCGCGGTCTGGGAAACGATCGGCCAGATCGTCCGGGCCGCGCCGAACGCGACGGCTCCGCCGGAGGAGCTGGTGACGTTGTGGTGGACGCTGGAGGGGCGCCACATGCGGGAATACCTGGCCGGTCAGTGCTCCTTCGCTGAGCACCACCGGCGCAGGCTCCGTTCCTTCCTGCCGATGCTCGGCGAGCCGGTTCCTGAAAGCCCCGGCCTTCTGGACGCCTGGATCGCCGAGCGCTACCTCACCGTGTTCGAGGAGTCCTGGCGGTGCTATCCCGATGTCCAGCCATGCCTGGAGGCCCTGAAACGGCTTCCCCGAGGACCGCGTCTGGCCGTTCTCACCAACGGGGACCCCGGGCAGCAGCGCGCCAAGCTCGCCCGCTTCGGCCTCCTGGAATACTTCGAAGCCGTTCTGACCCCGACCGAGCTCGGTGCGGCCAAGCCCGTCGCCTACGCCACCGCCTGCCGGTGGATGCGGACGGACCCCGCGCAGGCGGTCAACGTGGGCGACATGCTGGAAAGCGACGTGAACGAGGCCGCCCTCGCCGGGCTCACCGGCATCTGGCTGGACCGCGGCGTCAACTTCGTCACCGGTGGACCATCGCCGGCGGCAGACGAGACGGTGCTCCGCATCGAACGGCTCACCGACCTCCCCGACCACCTATCACGCACGAACGCCTGACCGGCTCTCACGAACCTCAGCGTGGTGTGAGGGCGTGGTGTCACCCACGACCGGGACGTCAACGCCGCGATCAACATCCTCGCCGCCGGACAGGCGGAGAGACCAAACGACTGTGGAGCGCGGGTAAGATCGGGACTCGTCCCGGCACCGCGCGACGAAGCAGGAACCCACTCGAAGCCGCACACGCGGCAGACGGGAATCTCCGCCCTTTAGGGCGGAGAGGATGTCAATCACCGAGAGGACCGCAGGGTGATGGGCGAGGAACTCTACGCGCAGGCCATTGACATCTTCATCGAAGCCACCGCCACCGTCGACCCCGAGCGCCGTGTCACCCTCCTGAGCCGCGCGTTGACCGCTGACGTGGTCTTCTGGGGTCCTCTAGGCCGCGCTGTGGGGCGCAGGGTCGTCAGCGACTTCATCGCCGCGGTGGTCCATGG
This sequence comes from Streptosporangium sp. NPDC006007, assembly GCF_040614315.1. Lineage (NCBI taxonomy): Bacteria > Bacillati > Actinomycetota > Actinomycetes > Streptosporangiales > Streptosporangiaceae > Streptosporangium > Streptosporangium sp. NPDC006007. Next base: position 40,023 of record NZ_JBEXUG010000038.1, read on the forward strand.
CCACCCCGGCGGGCCGGGACGCCTCGTCAGGACGACCCAGGTGGACGCGCCCGGAGAGTGGGCGAGGTTCGGCTGGCGCTACGAGGGCGCCGGCGGCGAAACTCTCCTGTCGGGGATGGATGTCGTCCATGTGACCGCCGGAGGCGACATCGACGAGATCATTGTCTTCGCCGGCTCCTCGCCCGAAGCCATCGGTCGTGCTTGACACCGGCCCGCGTGAACGCCGCCATGTGACAGGCCATCCACGACCCTCCGGACCGAGGCCTCAGTACAGACACCACGGGTAGCCTGACATCTCAGCGGTTTGACGGCTTCCCCGTTGCATCTTTCATCTAACGCTGATCCCCTGAAGGGCCGAAAGGCTCCGGTATTTTTTTCAGCGAGACGCTCCCATGCCGGAGAATGCCCAACACAGGAGGCTTAACACCTATCTTTCGAGCACCGCCATAGATGGATTCTCGAATAAACGGGAAAAGTATGGGCACTGCCACTCGCTCAGCGAACTCTCGCATAAGATCAGCGGAAAGTTCAACCTCTTCAATTTTTCCCGAGTTTTTATCGTCGTCATTTTCTTCGATCGAGAAGACAGCCACGACGTCAGCAATAAGAACCGCTTGGGGCGTCTTTACGATCATGCGACCTCGCACAGAGATGCTTTCCTCGTCCGCAGTCTGCATCACCTGAAGGTCGCGAGCTGTACTGGCAGGCGGGACTTCTTCCTCGCCTATTCCAGAATTCCAGCGTCGACTCGACGACTCGACGAAAAAAACACGGCGCAACTCAAGCAGGGCTTCGAGCTTCTCTAGAGTCATCAACGACTTTTCTTGCTCAACACTCATTGCATCGCAACCTTATAATGCGAGGCCTCTGCGCGATCCCAGCCCTTCATAGGACTATCCATGAAGGAACCGTTGTCATCCACCCCACTCAACACAAGATCAGCTTCATATAGAGCGACGCCAACCTGTCGATTTCGACGCCAACGCTCCATCGAACGCTCTGTCCTGTGTTGGAGGCTGCAGTTCAGCGCGGAATCAATATCCGCCATTTCATTGCGGGTCGGCCTATTGACCCCATCGCCCCGGACGATCTGCTCCAGCCATTCATTGACCTCTGTCCACAGCCATACTTGCGCTCGCCCCGCCGTGCCCTCCGACCGAGGAAAAGGCGAAACTCCGCCATGCCGCTTTCCGGCTATCCACTGATGGACATTCTGACGCGAGACTCCCACTCGTTCTGCGATCTCTGGAACACCAACCAGATCACGATAGAGGCGGAGTACCCGAAGGCCCGGGATGGACATGGTGGCCCCGCGAGCGGCCTTCATGGCGGCGGCCAGAGCGTCTACGCCCTCGGCGGCAATGTCAAGAAGGTCAACCCCCCCACCACGGAACAACATGGCGTCGAGCTCCCGATCAAGCGTCTCCACTACGTCGATATCGTCGACGGACACGCCTTCAACTACGAATCGGAACTCATACTCCACCGCTCCTCCTCCCACCTAATACCTGAGCTTCGCAGGGGTGTTGACGTTCGTCAACGGCTTCTATCATTCTCCCCGATCCAGGCCGGTCAGGCTCCTGCGAGGGTCCTCAGGATCCTTCGGGCACAGCTGAGCCGCGGTGCGGATGCCTCGAACTCTGCGCTCAGGCCTAGGGACAGTGCCGCCGACAGGGATGGTCGTGCACTTCCCCTCGCATGGACAGTAGAGCCGGAATCCATGCCCCTCTTTGCGAAGTATCCACCCCACGCTGACCCAGTAATCAAGTTCCTTACGAATATCCTTATTTGAGTGCTCCGACGGGTCCACTGCCTTGCCCGTCATCACTCCGCCTCTCTACGTAACCGATCACCTAGCTTGCCATGCCCGCGGCACCGTCGAAAGCAGAACTTTGGGGCAGAGTTGACAGAGGCGAGGGGAAGCCTTGTGCTTTTTAGAGTGCTTCGTCCTGGTAGAGGACACGCCGGATCCATCTGCCATTCTCACCCCACTCGGAGCCGCCGGAGGGCAAGGTCCAGTAGGAACGATCCGCGTTGTCATTGGCCGGCCGAAAGGAGAAGAAAACACCCATCTCGCCGGCACCACAAGCTCTGCGGGAGCGTGTCACACGGATGCCCCACCAGGGGCCCAGGATTCAGGCGATCAAGGAAATGCGCCGGCGCACCGGGCTCAACCTGAAAGTCTCCAGGACGGTCACCGACGCGGTGGCTATGCGTTGGCGATGGGGCATGACATGCGGAGCCATCCCGTCATGGCCCGGTTTCAGCCCTTCCGCCACGTAGCTCCGCCGTGCACAGGTACACCGGCCCCGCCCCGGCCATCCGCGTACGCGAGCTCACGTCCACCGACCGCACCGAGCAGGCGGTCCATCTGGTGCGTGGTGAGGCCGGCATGCGCCGGCGCGAGGCCGAACCGTCCCTCAACAGCCTCTGAGCGCTCCCGGCGGCTCGCCCGACGGCTGTCGCCCCCACGCGGCTCCTGGGCTCATACCGTGGCGGTCGTGGCACGGAGGTCCTTCTCACACCGACCTCCGCGCCCGCCCACGTTGTCCCCGGCCTGCCGACCGGCCACCGACCCGCCGGGGCACCCGGGTGCTATCGGGGTACGCCGTTCGACTGCCGGACTCTCAGGGCCTGCACGTGTTCGATGGTCGCCGTTTCGATCTCCATCGAGGCCTCCAGCCTCTGGACGAAGCCGCGAATCTTCGATTCCTCGTCAATGACGACGATCATTATCGGCAGGTGGTCGCTCAGGCTGAGAATCCGCGTGGTGTGGATGACCCCGTCGGACCCGAACCCCGCGGCCCCCACGAAGACACCGGCGCCCGACAGCCCATATCCGCGGGCCCGCTGGATGATTTCCGAGTAGAGCGGCTTGTGGTGCCAGAGAGCGCCGTTGCGAAGAGTGATGGTAAGCCTGCACAGAGACAGCGGTTTATCGGACACCGCAAGGCTCGTGGACTCGGCGAAAGATGATCCCATAGGTTGATATGTGTCACCCAGCATTTTCCATTCGTCCATTCGATCGCGTTGATTCCGTAGTCGTCGAGTTTGAATAAGAGAGTGTCGGTCTCCCGGGCCCGCTTGGGCGGGCCGGTCGCCATGGCACCCGCCCTCCGGCCGCGACCTCGCGTCCGGACCGCCGGTGACGCCGATGTCCACATCGGAGACCTGGGTCACGGTCTTCTCCCGTTACGCGTTGTCCGGGCGGCGACCGGTTCGACCTCCCGCGTAATGACCTCCCGTTTCGCCGAGGGATCGGCCCTCAGTGGCATTCCCCTGCCGACAACCCTCCAGAGCCAGAATCCGGCGAGCTGCGAGGTGACGATCGACAGCACGACAAGCGAGGCGAAGAAGTTCTCGTTGATGATCTGGGCTCCGAAGGCCGTCGAGGCGAGCACGATCCCCGGGCCTCCACGGGCGTTCATCGCCACCGAAAGGTTGACGGCGGAGGGATTGTCCTCACCGGCCAGCCGTGCCCCCAGCCACACACTGGCGAACTTCACCGCGCACGCCAGCACCAGGAACCAGCAGAAGAAGACCACGTCGAAGTGGTGCAACAGGTCCAGCTTGATACCGACGATAGCGAAGTAGATCGGGATGAAGAATCCCAGCGATATGTGCCGGAGCGTTTCTTGAGGCTGCGCCTCCTCCTGCCGCGCGGTGCCCGAACTACACATTCCCGCGACGAGGGCGCCGAAGATCGGGTCAATGCCGAGCCCGATACACCCTGCGCACATGAGAAACAGGAAGAAAAGGCGGAACGCGATCGGGCTCGCGTGCTCCAGCACATTCAGCGAACTCTTCGACATACGGACGAACAGCGATGGGCCAAAGCGGATGACCACCGCCAGGAAGGCCAGGGGCGCCACGGTGAAATAGACGACGGCGAGCGCCATGGAATCGCTTCCGAGCAGCGCCCATACACCGTACGAGTCGCTGGCCTGGGCTTGAGCCAAACCCAGGACGATCGCGAGGATAACGTAGAGCAGGATGTCCTCGACGATTGCGACGGCGAGCACGATGCGCGCGAAGACCGTGTTAAGGATGCCGAGGTCGAGCATGATCCTGGAGATGACCGGCACGCTGGTGATCGCTACCGCCATACCGAAGATGAGCGCCAGGGTCGTGGGGGAGCCGTTCGGGCCGACCAGTTGGCCCGTATCCACGAGCTGGGCGATGCTCAGCCCGAAGACGAAGGGCAGCGCCAGCCCGGACACCGTGATGAACCCGACCGTGCGCCGTTCGCCTCCCCCGCCGGGCATGCGCATCTCGGTGCCCGTCAGGTAAACCATCAGCAATAAGCCGATGCTGTAGAAGGCGCCCAGGACACTGGCCGTAGGTCCACCGGCCGGAAAGAGCCAATGCTGGGCACCCGGGTAAAACGCGCCGAGTACCGTGGGGCCGAGTATGAGACCGCCGGCGATCTCTCCGATCACCTTCGGCTGGCGGATGAGCTCGAATATACGTCCACCGCCGTGCGCGAACAGCAGAAGGGCGACGATGGCCAGAAGGACATGCGCGACTTCAGCGGCCTTGAGTGACATGACCCACCTGTCTCTGGTCCCGACTCCTACGGATGGCGCTGTCCGCTCGTGCGTTTCCGCGCCCAGTGCCGACCGGTGCCACGTTCACGTACGTGCTCCTCTCTTCAAGAGTGCGGTGCCGAGCTGTGCTCAGACGGTTCAACAGCTCTTCAGCGGACCTTCGAGGTAGTGGACATGCCGTTTTCGTCGTTGAACGGGACGATTGTTCATGACGACCTGGAACGGGTTCCGGGTCGATCACCGTAAACGATCAGGGTGCCGGTGCTCCCGCGTGGCGACTGATCTCGCCGGTAACACCGGTGTCCTGCGTCTTACGCGCGGTTTCCCGGGCGGATGGCGCAGGCCGTGCTCTTACACATGCCGGAGACGAGTAACGGCGTCTCGACGGACGCCCTCGGAGCACCCTCCGTCAAGCTGTGGGCCGGACCACCTTCGAAGAGGTGAGTACCGGCATGGCCGCCCTTGGTCACGTGAATCCCGCCGCCGGGTCGCGTCGCCGGGAGAGCGGCCCGCGCCACGGGCACTCTGAAGCGATTCCCAGAACGGTCAGGTGCCTGCACGGGCTTGACCATTGACGTTTGGAGGGTCCCATTCACCAAGCCCCTTCACCGGGCTTGGATCGCACGCGCTCTGACGCTCGTCGGCGGCAGCCGGCAATCCACTGAGCAGAGTTTCCAGCTCCTGTGGGCGAAGACCCTCCAGGGCATCTCTAGGCGCTCCCCGGACGGTCACTTGTTACCCCTTCCATCGGCCACGTTTAAAGCCGTGCGCCCCTCTCACCAGCACCCGGTCACCGGCTCCTCGTATGTTTAAACCAATGGTCCGCATGTGGACAAGTGCCCAAAGGTGCGGTCGACCAGGGGTGGCCGATAAGACATGACCAATGGACCGGACTTTTGGCCGCCTTCCGAGCACGGCATCCAATGAGCGCTTTTCGTCCTTTCGACGAAATTGGAGCGTGAAAATCTTTTTGGCCAGCCTACCCGCGCGCGGCGGACAGCGATGAGGTTCGCGCAGGAGTACGCCACGATTTCAGCACGACATCCGTATTGGCTCGTTCCCTCCGGCCGCGGAGCCCGGCGGAGGCGGGGTTGGCGCTCCTGTGACACCGCGGCCCGTTCCTGCCTCTTGTACGGCACCGGCACGCTCCACCCCGAGCCGGCGCGTTCCCACGGCCGGTGTGATCAATTTCGCGGCGTGCGCCGGTTAAAGGACGCCTCGGGTACGAGCCGTTTCGAGGTCGCGTGCCGAACCCGGCGGCAACGCACAGGTTGAACGACGGGCTCAGATCAAGGCTGACCCTCGGCGGGGAGGGCGAAACCCAGCCTCGCCGCCATCAGCGCCAGTTCGGTACGGTTCGAGCAGCCCGACTTGAGCATCAGATTGGAGATGTGACGCTTCACCCCATGAATGGATATGCCGAGGGCGCTCGCTATCTGCTGGTTGCCCTCCCCCTGGCAGAGTAGGCGCAGAACAGAGCGCTCCCGCTCGGTCACCTTACTGAGCCAGTATTTCGGCGAACGACCGAACACGGTCAGCTCAGGATTGACCGCGGTTTCCAGGGCGCGATTTTTCGTCAACTGCCTGAACACGTCAAGCAGTCCAGCAGACCTGATCCCCTGCTCGAAGAGCCACGCGTCCGGCTCCTTGCCGCGCGTTACACGGGTCAAAAGCGACTCCGCCGCCTCGGAAAGCGTCAGCACAAGCTGGGCGCCGCACCGTGAGATCAATGACGCCAGTACGTCGGTGTGTGAACTCAGGGGAAGGACGCAGACATCGTAGCGTTCCTCCGTGATCGACTGCTTGAAGGCGTCGACTCCCCAGCAGACCTTGTGCGTGCGCACCACGGGCAACCGGTCGAGCAGGGCGGGCAACCCGTAGAAGGAGACCTCGTCGTACGCGAGCCAGAGCACACGCAATTCGCCGACTCCGTTCACCTCTCCTTCGCAGGCCGTGACGTGTTCGCGTGATGTCACATCGGGCCTGTCAAGGAAACTGCGGGCCACCTGGTGGTCCTCCATCGGTTCCCCCGTCAGACTTTGACACAGACGTAGGTGCGTTCACACTGTGACCACGGCTGTTGAACGTGCTCACAGAAGGCCCGATGAACCAATCGCAACCTGATATCGCAGTTAACAGGAGCGCCACGAGTCATCGACCTTGCTCGTGAATTGGAGAGGCCCCGGCGGAGGGGTTGTTGACCAAGGTAAACCATCGCACCGGAGGCTCGGGGGCTTTTCTATCGTGCCGCACCGCCGCTGCCACATCGGGCCTCGGCCTACCCGGCGGATATAATCCGCCGCCACCGCCCGAAACTCCCCGGATCTTACGGACAGCGACCCCGCTAAAAGTGGGGTCGCTGTCCGGGACAAGCACCGTGCGAGAGGTGTGGCCGTCGCGCTAACGGAGGGGCGGAAGAAGGTGTGGACGTCGTCCACCAGCGGGCCGGGCCGCTCTGAGCCTCATCCGCCCGCCAGGGGCGGGTGCTCGGCGGGCGCACCGCTCGGAAGCGGTGCCAGGGTGAGCAGGCCGCAGCCGTAGGACTTGGCCGGGCCGATGCCGCCGAGCAGCCGTTCGACGAAGGTGGACGGGTCGGTGACCCGCAGCCGGCCCTCGAAGGTCGCGGTGTGCAGGACGACCGGCCTGGTGTCACGGCTCTTCTTGAACGAGCGGCGGCCACGAGCGGTGATCCGGACCTCGTACGGCGCCGGGCCGTCGATGTCCGCCGACGGCTTCAGGCCGAGGGCCGACGGGTCGGTGCGCGCCGGTGGGATCTCAAAACCCCAGCGTTCGGTCCGGCTGAGAAACCAGGTGAGCTGCCGGCCGGCGGTACGGTGACCGACGCGGAAGGACCGCCGTTTGGCGTCCACGGCCTGTTCGAGCTGGATCGCGGTGGGCTTGATGGGGTTCGGGGTGTTCTGTACAGGGTTGGCGGTGAGCCGGAAGGCGAACTCACGGCCCGCCGCGATGCGGGCGAGCAGCGGCGCGTAGTCGCGGACGGCGGCGTGCTCGCCCTCGGCGTCGGGCCAGCCGGCCTGCTCGACGAGGTGCGACCAGTCGGGCCTGGTCCTGGTGAGCACATAAAGAAACGGCCGGTGGAGGTTGTCGGCGTCCAGCCGCCACAGGATGCGCTCGCCGGTGGGCTGGTCGGGAATGGCATGCATGACGGCGCCGTGCATGACGTGCGGACTGGCGAGGAACCGGCGGCTCCTCTCGCGTAGCGGGTTGATCCGGATGCGGGACATGTAGGTCATGGGAGATCACCAGCCCAGGAGGGCGAAGGGGTCGTGGCCGTCGGCTGCGGCGTCGGGCCGGGAGAATCCGGTCGGCAGCGTCACCCAGGTGTGGCGGATGCGGCGGCTGACGAACCGGCGGTCGCGCGGGGCGAAGGACTGCGGCACATCGTTGAGGGAGTCGTCGCCGTCCGCGTCGTCCAGGGTCGCGGGCAGGTCGATGGTGGCCGGGCGGGCGCGGCGGCTCCGAACGTAGAGCTCTTTGGCCCTCTCGGTGGCCTGCCAGGACTCCGCGCGCAGGACCTCCTCCAGCGGTGCGTCGCGGACACCGAGAAGCAGGGGCTGGGTGGGGACACAGGAGCGGCGGCCCAGCGCGAGCGGGAAGACCGGGCGCCTGAGGGCGTCGGCGAGTGCCCGCACGAACACGGCGGGCCCCTGCAACGCGGTGAGGAAGACCGCGTCCTGGAGATAGAAACGCTGGGTGACGTGGGTGAACTTGGCGGGCGACGTGGGCTTCTGCAACCCCTTCGCGGACACGCCCGCCTGCGGGAGCGGGCGCCCCCGGTAGTCGCTGACGGTGTGGTAGTCACGCAGCAGGGTGCCGGGCTGGTCGACCCGCACCCCCATCCGCAGGTCGAGCAGCTCACCCGGCGGTTCCTCACGCGGCCGACCGGCCGCGGCGGCCAGCAGGCCGAGCACGCCGGACTTGGTGGGCTCGGGCCGGGTGTCGCGGCGGTTGAACACGCTGCGGTCGCCCCACGACTGCAACGGGCCGCCCAGCCGCAGCACCAGCGTGACCTCGGCGGCGCTCATCCGGCCCGCTTGACGAGCTCGACGAGCGTGGCGCGCAGGCCGGCGATCAGCTCCGGGAAGGTCTGCTGGGCGCCGAACGCCGCGCCGAGCCTCTCCGCGACCTCCCCCCCGGGGGCGAAGGTGTGGCAGACGGCGGCGTGGACGGGCGTGTCACCCCACTGCCGGACGGCGCGCTCGTATTCGGCGGCCAGGCGCAGTACCGAGGTTTCGGCGATCCCCTCCTGGCGGGCGACGACGGGGTTTTCGTAGGCGGAGACCAGGTTGACCGGCTGGTCGTCGCGGACCACGACCGCCACCAGGCTGGGCAGGGTGCGGTGGGCGAAGGAGTTCTGGTGCCCCGAGGGGATGGATCGAGCGAAGTGCTGGACGAAGGTCTCCACCGCGTTGAGCGCCGCCTCGGTGTCCGCGAGGTTGGCGACCAGCTGGTGCAGGCCGACGGTGGCGTACCGGTACAGGGTGGCGGAGTTGAAACCGATCGTGCCGATCATGCCGGCACCGGTCTCGTCGGCGAGGTTCTCGTCGTCGACGGCCGTGTAGTAGTCGAACTCCAGCTCCACGGCGTGGGTGGAGAGCGCGTGGGCGACCTGGACCGCGGCGTCGACGTTGAGAGAGGGGATGTCGGCGACCATCCGGCCGAACAGCGCCACGTCCACCGGGTGCCCGCTCTGGAGCTTCCGCGCCACCGGCAGGTTCCTCATCGCCACGACGAGCTGCTCGTCGGTCAAGGCCACAAGGTCGGCGACATCGTCGGCCACCAGGTCGACGATGTCCTCCAGCTGCCGGTAGCCGAAGAACAGCAGGTAGGCGGTGTCGCCGGCCTTCTTGCCCTCCTTGATGCCCAGCGGTTCGAGGAGCTTCGCGGCCAGCCGGGCGGACTGCTCGCTCTCCAGCCCCGTACGGCCGGCCAGACGCCTGGCCAGCTCACCGACGATCCGTTTGGTGCGGGTGGCGTGGTCCTGCTCCGGCGCCTGCTGGGCGAAGGCGGTGCGGGTGGCGCGCTTCCACGCCTGGGAGGAGACCCGGGCGCGGCGCACTCCGCCGAAGTAGGCCTCCTTGGGGTTGCCCTGGTCGTCGCGGTTGAGGTTGGCGGGCGGGACCGTCTGCACGATGTGGACGTCGACGAAAAGACACGTGTCCATGGGGACTCCAGGGGGAGAGAGGACTCCGGAAAGGATCCCGGGAGGGTCCGATGAGAAGACTCCGGGGAAGGATCCGGGGAGGATCCCGGGAAGAGACTCCGGAAAGGACCTGGGGAGGATCCGGGGAGGTCCCGGAGGAGAGGGGAAAGGGAGGCCGACGAGACCGATGCCGGGACGGGACCCGGCGGTCAGACGGAGCTCGGGGCCGGAACTGGAGCGGGGGACGCCTCGCCCTCGGGACGGGACCATCCGTAGTAGTCCAGGCCCCAGCTGCGGCGGACCCTCTGCCGGGAGTCGGGCCGCTGCCAGGCACGGATGTCCCTCAGCAGCAGGTCGTAGTCGAGCGGCTGACCGATGGTCCGCAGCTGGGTGACCAGGCCGCGTAGATGGGTGAGCAGCGCGGAGACCTGGGTGGCGGAGGCCGCCGCGTTCACCCGGCGGTCCACGGCCTCCTGGGTGAACGCGCCGCTCCTGTGCAGGCGGCGCAGCGCCTGGCCCAGCCGGATCCCCGGCTGGTGCATGGGCTCGGGGCGTGCCTGCTGGTGCAGGCCGTACAGCGCGAGCGCGGCGTGCTCGGCCCACTGCTCGTCGGAGACCTCGCCTCTGCGGGCCAGCCCGTCGTCGACCGGGGATCGGTAGAGCGGCCACAGCGCGGGCACGGTTCCGGCCTCGCGGCCCAGCCCCGCGCGCAGCGCGGCCAGCTCCTCGCCCGGCGGGCGCCCCTCCTTGGCGCACCAGGTCCCGTCCGAGGTGATGTATCGGCCCCAGTAACGCGGGAGCCTGTCGTTCGTGGCGGGCATGAAAGTCCTCACCTTCTGAAAGGTCCGGGCTGTCTAAAAGGTCTGGGTCGCGGGGACGGAGGCGGCCAGGGCGATGTCCTCCCCGAGGCCGGCCGCCACGTCCTCCACCAGGTCGTTCACCGCCACGGAGTCGCCCGCCACGTTCCGCGCGAGCTCGTCCACCGCTCCGGGGTCACCTGCCGCCACGGGGACGCCGGTCACGTCCCGCACGAGATCGTCCATCGCTCCGGAGTCGTCCGCCGTGTCCTCTACGAGGTCGTCCGCCGGCTGCGCGCAGCGGGGCAGGACGGTGTTGATCTGCCGGCGGAGGCTCTGCTCGGCCGTGGCCAGCCGGTAGGTGAACCCGCGGCCGTTCTTCTCCACGGCACGGCCGCCGAACTCACCGTGGGTGGCGGTGGCCAGGACCTTCTCCGCGACGTCCCAGGTGCGGTCGCGGGCGATCCTCTCCCACGCGGTACGGCCCCGCTCCAGGCTGTCCGGGTCTCCCCCGGCCGCCCGTACTCCGACGAGGAAACGGCGGACCAGCGGGTCGAGCGCGTGCAACACGAACTCACCGGGGCGCTGCCCCCTGTCCCAGGGGATGGGGTCGGCTCCCGTGGCCCGGCGTAGGTCGGCGGAGAGGTTGTTCACGGCTCTGGCCAGGCCTTCGGCCTGCTCGGCCACCTCCAGCAGGACGGTGGAGGTGGCCTCCCCCGCGCGCAGGGCCGCCACCGGCAAGGGAATCGCGTCGAAGAGGATGTCCTCGACGACCGCGGACTGATTGCCGTAGGCGATGCCCGTCGCCTCCACCCGCAGCGGATAGTCCTGGTCAAGGCGCCCATCGGCCTGGACCTCGGCGAGCTGGTTCAGCAGCGCCGAGGTCTCGAAGTCGCCGTCGTCGTTCTCCCGTACCGAGGTGAGCAGGGCTTCCAGACCGCGCCAGGCCGCCTTGCCCGGCGCGTGACGGCGAGGTCTGCGGATCGTTCCAGTGGGGCTCTTGGGTGCCTTCGGGAAGATCCAGGCGGTGTGCGGCTCCCACTCGGGCAGATCCAGCAGCCGGTCTCCCGCGCACAGCACGACCCGGGAGACCCTCACGCCGTCATCGGTCGCCTCCGGAATGAGGCGGATGCGGCGCGACTGCCAGGTCCACAGGTCGAGCAGGCCGACGGCGGCCCTGCTCTCCCATTCCGGCCCGGCGCAAGGACGCCGCCAGTGCGGGCGGTCGGCGGCGGGCTGAGAACCGACGGGGAGGTTGAGCAGCAGCGTCTCGTACAGGCTGCGCCCGACGGGGACGACCACCCCCAGCGCTCCCAGCGGGCCGATGGGGTTACCGGTGGTCTTTCCGGCCTTGGCCTGGGGGTCGCCCGCGGCCCCGGACTTGATCGCGGCGGTGTCCCAGCAGTGCGCGTGCAGCAGCCAGCGAGCCGCCTGAGCCGGTGTCAGCGGCAGCGGATCTCCTTCGGTGCGGGTGGCGAACAGCGGGACGTTGTTGCCCGAGGGCGCCGTGGCGACCAGCAGCGCGGACCCCTTCGTCTCGTTCTTCGCGGTGTGCAGACCGGCGGCCTGGGCGAACGGGGCCCGGCCGTCGAACAGGTCGAACCGGGATCGGTGCTCCTCCAGGTAGGCGGAGAGCCTGTCCCGCTCCTCGTCGGTGAACCGTCCGGCGTCGAACCTCCGCGCCCACTCCGCCCGATCACGCGGGCGCCCCAGCGCGTCCAGCACGACGGGGAGCAGCACCTGCCGCAGCAGGGCGGGGGTGTGGGTGGGAAGCTCCACCACGAGAGAGTCGAATTCGTGCGCGCGGAGCAACACCTCATATAGGGAGAAATCCCCAGGTTTTCCGTCACCTCGCGGTCGTACGAACAGCCAAGGTGAATCAATCAGGTCATATGCGGACATGAGGGATCCTCGAATTAGCCGTGTCTGGACGCCGATCAGTGAAGCGTGCCAGAGGAGACGACTCCCGGGAGGGAAAATCCCTAGAGTGGAACCACCTCGCACATTCGGCGCCGACAAAACACGAATTTCGCAAAAGTTGACCATGAGTTATGCGGGGATGGTCCGTAGCCGTGTCTCGGACAACCGTCGGCCCCGCACCCGCGGGGATATCAGAGCCTTACACGGGCTTGACTGCGACATGACGAAAAACGACGCCCCGGGGGCTTGGGGACGAACCCGGGGCATCGGAACACACATCGGACAACAGCGCGTCCCTCACCCAGCAGGCCGGCGCACTCGGCGTCCAGAACAAACGCGCGGGCGTGCTCGCGCCGCGTGAACCTCATCGAGAATGACGACCTCGCCCATGAACCCGGCGGCACGCCTGATCCGACCGGCGTCACAGAGAAACCGGCCGATCACACCGACAGCGAACGATCCCAGCAGTCCTCACACCCCTCCGAGGAATCCCCCCCCCCGCATGCTCGGGGAGCACAACACCTCGGGATCTGACCACTATCCGGCGCAGGGACCATCCCCGCGTGCGCGGGGAGCACAGGTCATCACACCCCATGGGGGTGTGCTCCCCGCACACGCGGGGATATCCCTTCCTCCTTGACATGCCGCCAGGCGTTCGCCTCGCGCTTTCCCCGCACGTGGGAATAGCCCAAGCCTCAAGGGCTCACAGCCAGATAGCGCATGGCTTGCCCAGGAGGACTACCCTGCTCAGGAACATCCGGAGACAACAAGGCCGGTGGTGCCCGAAATGTCCGATCCCTCGAAAGTACTCGAATTTCACACTTACCGCCGATAAACCTGCAGGTCAGGCAGAGTGCTCCCCGCGCACGCGGGGATGGTCCCCAGTGAATGACCTCGCGCCTCTCGTCGCCTGGGTGCTCCCCGCGCACGCGGGGATGGTCCCTGCTTGCCCGCCTCGCCTGGTGGTGGACGTTCGTGCTCCCCGCGCACGCGGGGATGGTCCCGATCCCGTTCGTCAACCGCTACTCGCAGTCGTGTGCTCCCCGCGCACGCGGGGATGGTCCCGGGGTATTCGGCTTCGAGCGTGCCTGCGAGATGTGCTCCCCGCGCACGCGGGGATGGTCCCCTCCCCGGCCGGGGACACGTCCTGCGTGAGGAGTGCTCCCCGCGCACGCGGGGATGGTCCCTCGCCCGCGCAGGCGACTGCGGCGACTCCTACGTGCTCCCCGCGCACGCGGGGATGGTCCCGCCGCGTCTTGCCGCGGACTACGCCGGCAAGGGTGCTCCCCGCGCACGCGGGGATGGTCCCGTCCGCGAAGGTGGGGGGCAGGTCCTCGGCCAGTGCTCCCCGCGCACGCGGGGATGGTCCCTGGTCAAAGCCGGGCCTCCGGAGCGGACCGCTGTGCTCCCCGCGCACGCGGGGATGGTCCCTGACGTAGCACCGGCACCCCCTGCGGGATCTCGTGCTCCCCGCGCACGCGGGGATGGTCCCCGCCGACCGGTCCGGATGATCACTTTCCGGGGGTGCTCCCCGCGCACGCGGGGATGGTCCTGGTCCGCCAGCGCCCCGAGACGCCTCCTCTCGGTGCTCCCCGCGCACGCGGGGATGGTCCCACGTGCCGCGGCTGGCTCTGCCCCAGCTTCGGGTGCTCCCCGCGCACGCGGGGATGGTCCCCGCTCCACGCGGATACCGTCCAGCTCCCCTTCGTGCTCCCCGCGCACGCGGGGATGGTCCCTGCCCGGGGGTAGCGCCCACATCATCAGCACCGTGCTCCCCGCGCACGCGGGGATGGTCCCGGTGCCGCCCCTGCGGACGATGGACCTGACCAGTGCTCCCCGCGCACGCGGGGATGGTCCCAGCGTCCGGCACAGCCGATCTGACCGGATCATGTGCTCCCCGCGCACGCGGGGATGGTCCCCACATCACCGTTCAGGGAGCGATCGACCCCACGTGCTCCCCGCGCACGCGGGGATGATCCCAGGTCACCCGGCCGGCCGTTGCGGATCCGGCGGTGCTCCCCGCGCACGCGGGGATGGTCCCTGGTGCAACTCGATCCCCGCGCCCGGTGCGTCGTGCTCCCCGCGCACGCGGGGATGGTCCCCCCCTCAAGGGGTGGTATGTGGTCGGCATGGAGTGCTCCCCGCGCACGCGGGGATGGTCCCAGCACAAGCCGGCTGAACACTTCCTCTATGTAGTGCTCCCCGCGCACGCGGGGATGGTCCCGTGGTGGTCCTGAGGTAGATAGACATCGTGTAGCGCTCCCCGCACGGCGGGGATAGTCCGTCAGGTCTACGCTGAGACAGAATGTGGTTACCTGGCCTGACCTGGTTATACATCGGCAGGGACAGCAACGCCCCGCTGGTTGATCGGCGGGGCGTCGTCGTGTCCGGCTCAGGCTGATCGGTTTCCGGACGTCAGGGCGCGCAGTTCCCGGACGGCGGGTAGGGTGCGGGCCTTCTCCGGAAGCACGGTCAGCGTGAGCCGAGCGTCTGACACGGTTTGGCCGTCTCGCCGTGCGGCAGGAAGCTCGTCAAGAGTCCGCAGGGCGTGCTGAACGCCCTGTTCCGGATTGGTTCGCGCTTGCGCGGCCGCTCGGTGCAGCTCAAACACGGTCGACATGATGTGCCCAGAATCGTACGCCTTTTTGGCGGCGTCCTGTGCCTCACTGGCCTGTCTGCCGTCGCCCGCGAGAGTGTAGATCAGACTGCGGCTGTACCAGTCGGGGCGGGGGGTTCCTGGAGTCTGCGCGGGCAGGCGTTCCAGCACGCTCTCAGCCCGGTTGAGCGTAGTGATCGCCTCACTGAGGCGACCATTCATTGCGAGGACCTGCGCCTCCACGCGGAGCGCGGAGAACAACGTCAGGCTCGGCTGCTCCCCGGCCAGACGGCAGGCTTCCTGAAGCAGCGGGAGGACGTCGTCACCGTCATAGCGCCGACGAGACGCCTCCCAGCTTCGCAGTAGCGACGCCTGCATGGTGTCCTGGGAGACGTCGGCCAGCGTGCGCGTCCGCCTCCACCATCGCCACGCCTCCCGTCGGCTGCCGAGGTCGTACCACGCACCGGCGATCAGGGCGCTGTAGCGCGCGGCGGCGTGAGCCAGGTCCCGCTCCACGACTTCCGGCTGAGAGCGGTTGAGGTGGGGGGCGATGTCGGCGTAGTCGACCGCGAGCGCCGCGAGCACGGTGGCGGGCGGCTCGTAGTAGCCCCGTCCGAAGTGGGCTTCGGCCGCTTCCTCCCAGTCGTCGATCATCTCCTGAGACACGCTCGCACCAGGGATACGTGGCCCGTAGGCCTGCCAGGCATCGGTCAAGGTGGCCAGCACGGGCGCCACGGCACCGCCGACAGCGACGGCGGCGGCGTCCCGCATCAGTCGTCTGCGCTCCATATCATCGCCCTCATCCCGGATTGAGGCCTTTGCTTCGACAGTACTCTTTCGTGACCCATTGGCATCATCCGCCGTTATATCCGGCTTGTCCGTACACAAATCCGTTTCGGCGATTCCGAAGGCCCGAGCGAATAGCTGCGGATAGGGCTCGCTCGGCCGATGCTTTCCGGCCTCCCATGAGCGGATCATGCGGATGAGTGATTCCCGGGTCGGCAAGTGCGGCCGACGGCGGGCATCGGCTGCTTCCACGAGCTGTTTGGCCATGTCCGTCAAGGACCAGTCGCGCCGCAGGCGCTCATTACGTAACCGGACGGCCCACGCGGGGAGATCGCTCATTCTGGCTCATCTCACGGACGGACATGGGGGATATCTGCCGCCCCCAAAGTATCCCCTGTCGCGATGTGATCACACAGGGTTGTGATAGATCCCGTCCCTTAAAAAAGCGGACCCGCCCAACGCTGCGAACGTTCGGACGGGTCCTGATCGCAAAGGAGTGCGATCTATGCAGGATCGTAGTTCCACGATGCCCGGGTCCGCGAGGCCCGCATCCGCGACGTCCCCGATGTCGGTGATCCCCGGCTGGCAGGTGTTCCTCAGCGACAGGGGCCGTTTCTGGGCCAGCCGCCGGAAGCCGTTCTCCCCCGAGGCCATGTACGCCGGGGCCGAGCGGACCGTGGACGCCGACACCTTTGAGCAGTTGCGGGCCGAGACCGCCCGCCAAGAGGAGACGGCGGCGGGGAAGGCGGTGAGGTCGTGATGTGGCGCCGCGACCCCCGCGACTCCCACCCCTGCGACACTTCGGGCCGTCACCGCGCCGGGCAGGCCCGCACCGCCGTGGTGCATCGCCGCCTGTGGGACGGCCCGGCCCGCGCCCAGGCCGAACGGCTGGCGCAGGCGTGGCCGAGCTGGACCGTGCTGTACGGCGTGGGCAGCCGTCGCTTCTACGCCCTGGCCGCCTGGGCGACGTCCGAACCGCTGATGGTCGAGGCCGCCACCGCCGAGGAGCTGGAGAGGCGAATGTACGAGGCGGTCATGGCCGTGACCGCCCACCGCGAGACCCCCCTCACCACCCCGACCACCCCGGCCCCTCCGACCAGGTCGGCACCCCCAGCCGCCTCGACCACGTCGGCGCCCCCGGCCGCCCCGATTGCGTCGGCACCCCCGATACCTCCGGCCCCCTTGGCGTCCCCGCCTCCCCCGAGCAGGCGCGGCGGCGTTCCTTCCCCGGCAGCAGCCGCCGCGCCGCACCACCCCCGCCGCCCCTACCGGGACGCGGCCTAAAAAGCCGGT